>CAZQEQ010000008.1:0-60016 GCA_964592385.1 uncultured candidatus Brocadiaceae bacterium
GGGTTTCATGCCAGGAGCATAACTGACTGTAGCCCATGAGTACAAGTGTCAATAAACCACGACGATACGACGGCCACGACGTTAACGGCTACGGAAAGCTGAGGGTGACCGGCTGACGACTATCGGCAAGAAACGTTGTGGTCGTCGTGTCGTCCTGGTTCCTTCCGCCCCTCTTCTGCTGTTCTCCGTGCTCTCCGTGTCTGCTATGTAGAAGCGTGTCAAGGCCAGCGACTTCGGAGGGCCAGGGCTTGAGCGCTGATCGCGCGCATTCTGCTATTCAGTCGTCCCCTCGCGGGGAGACTACTCTACCGGTGCGCCGGGGGCGGACCATACTATGTGACGGGCTTTCCGCCCAAGACACAATCGGTCTCGCCCCCACCGTGATCTGCGCCGGATCCGTCACCCTCATCCCTTGCCATCTTCAGTCTGTGCCGTTCTCTGCCGCTCCTTTGCGGCGCCAATCGCCATTGTCAGGCCGCCGCCTGCGCGGGCTCTTCTTGCTGAGCCTCCAGTGCGACGTGCCACATCCTGACCGCCAGCCGCCGCATGACGGCCACAACCGCCTTCTTCTTGTGCTTGGGGTTCCTGGCGCAGATGCGTTCGTAGGCGGCCCGTTCCGCCGCGTCCGTGCGCACCCGCGACCAGGTCGCCTGGCAGAGCACCCGCCGCACCCGCGAGGGGCCGTGCCGAGTTATGCGCCCCTTCCTGTCGTCGGCCTCGCCGCTCTCGTAGCTGGCCGGCGCCAGCCCCAGATACGAGCCGATCTGCCGGCGGTTGGAGAATCGGCTCATCTGTCCCATCTCCGTCAGGTAAACCATCGCCGTCAGAAGACCCACGCCCCTGAGCCGCATAAGCGCTCCGGCCGGCTTTTCGTAGCGCTCCTTCCCGCTCAGGCTCCTCATCTGGCGGTTCAGCACGGCCGTCTGCTCCTCGATGGTCTCGATCTGCACAAGCAGCGTCGCCAGCGCCGCACGGGCCCCCGGACCCAGGGGGCTGGCCTGGCCCGCAAGGCCCCGCAGCCACGCACGATACGCTTTCGGCCAGCCCTTGCCCAGGTCCGCCGCCGGGCGCACCTGGTTGCGCTTCAGCAGCGTGCGCACCTGGTTCTTGAGCGCCACCAACTTGTCACTCAGGCCCAGGCGCGCCCGCACCAGTTCCCGGTCATCCCACGTGCGCCGGTCCGGCACCCAGACCGACGGCAACTGGCAGCCGGCCAGCACGTGCGCCCTCAAGACCTCGAGAATCCTTGCAGCATCCCGACCGTCATCTTTCCTGCGTCGCCCCTGCACAGAGCGGGGCAAGCGGGTCGGCGCAAGCACCGCGCACTCGAACCCCGCCTCGCTGAGCTGGTCGTAGAGACCGAACCCCCGACAGGATGCCTCGTACGCAAAAACCACGCGCGCCCCGGGCAGGGCAGCGCAGACCTGTCGAAACATCTCGATCATACGCTCCCGTCCCTCGGCGTCATTGCAGAACGAGTCGGCCTGGGCCTCATCGCGGTCCAGCGCCCACCTGAGAACCATCGAACGATCGTGCAAATCCACTCCGACACTGATACAATGCTGCATGGCCAGTCCTCCTTTCGGGACATGGGCAGGGAAGAGATCGAAAAAACAACTGATCCTTCCTACCGCCCTGCCCCCTTGGAGGCAACTGGCCATCTTCTTTCTACATGGTAACTCCGTGGTGAGATCCCGTGGTGGGCGCCGTCAGCGGCTGAAGTGGAAGGTGATGACGTCGCCGTCTTGGACCTCGTAGTCCTTGCCCTCCATGCGGAGCTTGCCCTGGGCCTTCGCCTCCTTCAGGGAGCCGCAATCGAGCAGGTCCTGGAAGGCAACGACCTCGGCGCGGATGAAGCCCTTCTCCATGTCGGTGTGTATCTTGCCGGCGGCCTCGGGGGCCTTCGCGCCCGCCTCGACGGTCCAGGCGCGCAGCTTGTCCGAGACGCAGGTGAAGAAGGACCTGAGACCGAACTCCTCGTAGCACGCCCGGATCAGGCGGCTGGCAGCCGGCTCCTGTAGGCCCGCATCCGCCATGAAGGCGGGCCGGTCGTCCTCGTCCAGGTCCGTCAGCTCCATCTCGAACTCCGCGCAGATGGCGATGGGCTGCTGCTCGACGCCCCCGACGCCGGGCGGGTCGGGTATCTGCTCCTCGCCGATGTTGAGCACGCAGAGCCGGGGCTTGAGCGTCAGGAAGGCATAACTGCGCAGCATCCTCTCCTCGGCGGCGTCCATCTGGACGCCAAGGAGGCCCTCTTCCCCTTCGACGGCCCGGCGGCAACGCTCCAGTACGGCCTGCTCCCTCTGGAGGAGTTCCCTTTCCGGAGTCGCCTTGCGCAGGTCGTGCTCGACGGCCGCGAGGCGCTTCTCGATCACCTCCAGGTCAGCCAGCAGCATTTCCTGGAGCATGGCGTTGTATTCGTGCAGGGGGTTCACCTCGCCGAAGACTTCCAGCACGAACGGCGACTCGAACGACCGCAGCACCATCAGGACCGCGTCCGTGTCGCGAAGGGCCGCCACGGCCCGGGGGCTGTGGTCAGCGCCGGCCACGTGGCTGAAGACGCCGCCGACATCCTCGAAGTGGATCGTGGCCGGCATCGCCTCCTTGGGCTGGAGCAGCGCGGCCAGGGCGTCCAGCCGCTCGTCGGGCACGCGCACCACGGACGCGGACAGGTGCTCGCCCGGATGGTATCCCCCCACGTCGCCGTGCGCGCCGGTCAGCGCGTTGAAGACGGTGGTCGAGCCCGCCTGCGGGAGTCCGACAATGCCCACTTTCATACGCGCGACTCCCTTCAGCTCGGGTATGCGCCCTTGCGGGCAGAGGCAGCATACCACCGGCCCCGCCCGGGCACAAGAAAAGTCTTGCGGGGCAGTCGCCGCTTCGTTATGCTTAAGGGCGGATGGAAGGCGCCGTGTGGCCGCAACGGAAGACCCGTGGGCACAACGTTTGCTCCTCTTCCATTCAGGTGTCTTGGAATAGGACAGTAACCCGCGCAGACGAGCAGGAGGTCAACGAGGAGGGAAGTTGGCGGGGCGGTCCGCAGAGACGCCCCGGCGGCAGGTGCTCCGCGAAGGGGGGGAGCACTATGACGATCGAGCATTATAGGTTTGGCAGGATCGTCATCAACGGCAGCACTTACAGCTCCGACGTGATCCTGTGGCCCGAGGGCGTGGACGACTCGTGGTGGCGTGTTGGGGGCCACAGCCTGTGCGAAGAGGACCTGGAGCCCATCCTGAGCAAGGACCCGGACGTCATCATCATCGGGACCGGTGCGCGCGGTGGGGTGAATGTCCCCGCAGAGTTGGTCGAGTACATGCGCGGGCAGTGCGAGGAGGTCCACGTCGTGGAAACCGAGAAGGCCTGCGCCCTGTACAACGAGTTGTACGAGGGCCCGAAGCGGGTGGTCGCCGCGCTACACCTGACCTGCTGAACCCGCCCGTCAGGCCTCGGGGACGCTGCCGGTGAGCGCGCGGCACGCTTCCAGGTACTTCTCCGCCGTCCTGCGCACCACGTCTTCGGGCAGAGCCGGCGCCGGCGGCTGGTGATCCCACCCCGACCCGTCCAGCCAATCCCGCACGTACTGCTTGTCGTAGGAGAACTGGGCCTTGCCCGGCTCATACGTCTCCACGGGCCAGAAGCGCGACGAATCCGGCGTCAGCACCTCGTCGATCAGCGTCAGCCCCCCGCCGGCCAGCCCCCACTCGAACTTGGTGTCGCTGATAAGGACGCCGCGCCCGGCGGCGTAGTCGGCCGCGCGGCGGTAAAGCTCCAGGGAGCGCCCGCGAATCTGCCCGGCCAACTCGTCGCCGATGACCTGCGCCGCGCGCTCAAACGGGATGTTCTCGTCGTGGCCGGACGCGGCCTTCGTGGCAGGGGTGAAGATCGGCTCCGGCAGCCTGTCGCTCTCGACCAGCCCGGGCGGCAGCTCAACGCCGCAGATGGACCCGCTCCGGCTGTATTCCCGCCAGGCGGAGCCGGCCAGGTAGCCCCGCACGACGCACTCGATGGGCAGCACCTCCGCGCGCTTGACCAACATGGCCCGGCCGCGCAGCAGCTCCCTGTGCGGCCGCACGGGCTCCCCCATCTCGTCCACGTCCGTCGTGATCAGATGGTGGGGCGTAACGTCCGAAAGGTAGTCCAGCCAGAACTCCGTCAGGTGGGTCAGCACCTTCCCCTTCCAGGGAATCGCGCTCCCCAGCACGCTGTCGTACGCGCTGATCCGGTCAGTGGTGACGATCAGCAGGGCCTCACCGTCCGCCCCGGGCTCGGGGACGGCGTACATGTCGCGCACCTTGCCCCGGCTGACCGGCCGGAGCCCTTGGAGATTCGTCTCGACGACGGGCTCAGGCATGTCCATGATGCGCCCCCCATGAGCCACGGTTGCCTGTCAGCGCTAGCCAGCCTCGTCGCCGGCCCCCTCGTCGTCCGGGACGATGGTTACCACGCCGCTGACACGGTCTTCTTTCTCGGTGGTGATGAGCTTCACCCCCTGTGTGCGGCGCCGCACGCAGCGTATCGAACTGACGGGCGTGCGGACGGCCATCCCCCGCTCGGTGACCAGGATCAGCTCCTCGTCCTCAGTGACCTCGCGCATGGCCACCACCTGTCCGTTGCGCCGGGTGGTCCTGATGTCCACCACGCCCATGCCGCCGCGTTTCTGGCAGGTGTACTCCCCGAACTCGGTGCGCTTCCCGTAGCCGTTCTCGCAGACGGTCAGGAGCATGGCGTCCCGACGCACGAGCGCCATGTCCACGACCGCGTCCTTGTTGTGCAGCCGGATGCCTCGCACGCCGGCGGCGGTGCGGCCCATCGGCCGGACGTCCTCCTCGTGGAACCGTATGGCGCGCCCGCGCCGCGTGCCGAGGATCACCTCGTCGTCGCCGCCCGTCTTGCGCACGCCGATCAGCCTGTCCCCCTCGGCCAGGTCGAGCGCGATGATCCCGCCGGCCCCGCGCTTGCCGAACGCGTCCAGCCGGGTCTTCTTGACGGTGCCCTGCTCGGTGGCCATCAGGAGGTAGCTGTCCTCCTCGAACTCGCTGACCGGCACCATCCCGGTGATTCTCTCGTCCTCCTGGAGCTCCAGGATGTTCACCAGCGCCCGGCCGCGCGAAGTGCGCTGCATCTCGGGGATCATGTAGACCTTCAGCCAGTAGACCAGGCCCCGATCCGTAAAGAACAGGATGTAATCGTGCGTCGAGGACGTGAAGATGTCGGTGATGAAGTCCTCCTCGACCAGATCCGCCCCGATAACGCCCTTGCCGCCCCGGCCCTGCAGGCGGAACTCCTCCGGGCTGAGCCGCTTCACGTACCCGCGCCGGCTCACAGTTACCAGCACCTCCTGCTCAGGCACCAGGTCCTCCCTTTCGAGGATCTCGGCCTCGCCCGAGATGGTTGTGCGCCTGTCGTCGCCGTATCTGTCCCGGACATCCTCGAGGTTTTCCCGAATGATGCCCTCCACCCTTGCGCGGCTGCCCAGGATCTCCTTGTAGTCGGCGATCCTTTTCAGGAGCTCCTCATGCTCCTGCTCGATCTTGATCCTCTCCAGGCCGACCAGGCTGCGCAGTTGCATGCTGACGATGGCGTCAACCTGCCGCTCGGTCAGGCCGAAAGACTCCATCAGGCGGCGCCGCGCTTCGGCCACGTCCTCGCTGGAGCGAATGATCTGGATCACGTCGTCGATGTGGACGAGGGCAATCTTGAGCCCCTCGACGACGTGGGCGCGTTCCTCGTCCCGGCGCAGCAGGTACTCGGTGCGCCGGCGGATCACCTCCGCCTGGTGGTCCAGGTGGAGCTGCATCAGCCGCTTCAGCCCCAGCGTTTCCGGCCGGCCGTCCACAATGCCGATGAGGATGATGCTGACGGTGGACTGGAGCGACGTGTGCTGGAAGAGCTGGTTGAGAACGACCTGCTCGTCCGCGTCGCGCTTCAGTTCGACGACCAATCGTGTGCCCGACTTGTCGCTCTCGTTGCGGACGTCCTGAACGTCCTGGACTCGGCCGGCCTGAACGGCGCCGGCGATCTCCTCGACGAGCCTGTCACGGTTAGCCCGGTATGGGGGGTCGACCACGACGATGCTGCGCCGGCCGGCCCGGCCCTCCTCGAACCTTGTCCGCGCCCGCAGGACGGCCTTGCCCCGCCCCTCCGCGTAGCCCTCGTAAACGCCCTGCTGCCCGCAAAGTATCCCCCCGGTAGGGAAGTCCGGCCCCGGTATGATCTCCATCAGTTCCCTGACGGTGATGTCGGGGTTGTCCATCACCGCCATCATCGCGTCGCAGACTTCGCGCAGGTTGTGCGGGGGGATGCTGGTTGACATCCCGACGGCGATGCCCGTCGTCCCGTTGGCCAGAAGGTTGGGAAAGCGGCCTGGCAGAACCGCCGGCTCCTGCCGCGTGCCGTCATAGTTGTCCGTGAAGTCCACGGTGTCGCGCTCGAGGTCCCGCAGCAACTCCATGCCAATAGGACTTAGGCGTGCCTCGGTATACCGCTGCGCCGCGGGCGGGTCGCCGTCGAGGGAGCCGAAGTTGCCCTGGCTCCCGACCAGCGGATAGCGCATGTTGAACGGCTGTGCCATCCGGACCAGGGTGTCGTAGATCGCCCCCTCGCCGTGCGGGTGATAGTTGCCATGCACGTCGCCGACTATCTTGCCGCACTTCCTGGTCTTCGAACGCGGCCCCAGGTTCAACTCGTTCATGCTGACCAGGATCCGCCGCTGCACGGGCTTCAGCCCGTCGCGCACGTCCGGCAGGGCGCGGCTGACGATCACGCTCATCGCGAACGTCAGATAAGCATCCCGCATCTCGTCCTCGATCAGCAGTTCGTCGATCGATTCGCTTTCCTGTCCCATCGGTGTCTGCCTTCTGTGACGATCAACACTCGCGCCCGCTCGCCGGCGCACGACGCTTCAAACGGTGGGGTCCGCAAGGCCCGCCCGAGAGTCAGACGTCCAGGTTCCTGACCTCCAGGGCATGGCGTTCGATGAACCTGCGGCGGCTCCTGACGTCCTTGCCGGCCAGGATGCTGAAGTACTGGTCCGCCCTGACGGCGTCGCCGATCTTGACGCGCATCAGGCGCCTGCTCTCAGGGTTCAGGGTCGTCTCCGCGAGTTCGGCGGCGTCCATCTCGCCCAGGCCCTTGTACCGCTGGATCTCCAGCCCGCGTCGGCCCAGTGCGCCGACTGCCGGCAACACGGCCAGCAGCGACGACACAGTGGCCTCGTCGCCGTTCGACACCAGGCTAAACGGCTCCTCGCCCTGGTCCTGGTCGGGTCCGGCATAGAGATGCCGAACGGGAATGCCGCACTGCTCGATGGCGTTGAGCAGCGCTTCCACCCGGCCCGCCTCCTCGAAACGGGTGGGCCGCACGCTGTCGCGCGGGTCTTCGGGCTCGCCCAGGCCCTGCTCGTCCAACTCTACCATCCGGAGGTCCGTCCCCTTGGCGGCAAGCTTCTTGCGCAGGTCCCGGATGAACTCGTCGTATTCGTCCTCGCTGTAGAAGAGGTGCTCGTTCTCCCGCCGCCGTCCGTCCGTGTGAATGACCCGGTACAGCGGGAATGCCGGCGCCCCCTCCTTGCGCTGGCGGCTCAGGCAGCGGCGGAAAGAAACCCCGTGCGAGGCCAGACCACCGATCAGACCCTCCAGCTCGGCCAGGCGCCCCACCAGCGAGAACAGGTCCCCGTCCTTCAGCTCGCCCTCGCCGCGCTCGAGACGGTAGCGCAGGACCGCGTCCTCCGTGCCCAGTCGCAGCAGCGTTCTTTGCAGCCCCCTGTCGTCCTGCACATACTCCCGCTTGCCCTTCCGGCTGATGGCGTACAGGGGCGGCTGGGCCACGTAAACGTGCCCCTGCTCGATGAGCCGGGGCATCTGCCGGAAAAAGAACGTGAGCAGCAGCGTGCGGATGTGCGCGCCGTCGATGTCGGCGTCGGTCATGATGATCACCTTGCCGTACCGCAGGCCGGACAGGTCGAACTCCTCCTGCCCGATGCCCGTCCCCAGCGCCGTGATCAGGGAGCGGATCTCCTCGTTGCTCAGTATCTTGTCAATGCGCGCCTTCTCGACGTTCAGTATGACGCCCCTCAACGGCAGAACGGCCTGGAACTGCCTGTCGCGCCCCATCCCTGCCGTGCCGCCGGCGCTCTGGCCCTCGACGATGAACAGCTCCGTGTTCTCGACGGCCCGGTCGGTACAGTCCCGGAGCTTGCCGGGCAGTCCGCCTCCCGCCAGTGCGCCCTTTCGGCGGGTGAGTTCCCGCGCTCTCCTGGCGGCCTCCCGCGCCCGCGCGGCCTCCACCGCCTTCATCACTATCGCCTTGGCGGCATCCGGCGTCTCCTCGCAGTAGGCGGCCAACTTCTCGTTGAGGACCTGCTCGACAACGCCCCCCACCTCGCGGTTGCCCAGGCGCATCTTCGTCTGCCCCTCGAACTGCGGGTCGGGGAGCTTGACGCTCACCACGGCGGTCAGACCCTCCCGATAGTCCTGGCCACCGGGCGTTATATCCTTCAGCAGCCCCGCTTCGCGCCCGTAGGCGTTGAAGGTGCGCGTGAGGGCGCCCCGCAGGCCGGTCAGGTGCGTGCCGCCCTCGACGGTGTTGATGTTGTTGGCGAATGAGAAAACGTTCTCCGCGTAGCCCGCGTTGTACTGGAAGGCGATCTCGCAAACGGTCCCGCCGACTTCTTGTTGCACGTGAACCACGTCGCGGTGGAGGGGCTCCTTGCCCTGATTCAGGTACTGCACGAACTCGGCGATGCCGCCCTCGTAGTAAAAGACCTCCTCGCGTTCCTCCGCGTCGCTCGTGAGCGTAACCTTCACCCCGCTGTTGAGGAACGCCAGCTCGCGCAGCCGTCGCGCGATCAGGTCCCAGCGGAAGCGGGTCGTCTCGAACACTTCGCCGTCGGGCAGGAACCGCACGCGCGTGCCGTGGCGGTCGGTGCGCCCACGATTCTCCACCGGGATCTTCGGCTCGCCGCGCACGTAGCGCTGGAAATACACGTGGCCGTCAACCCAGACCTCCGCCTCCAACCATTCGCACAATGCGTTCACGCAGGAGACGCCGACACCGTGCAGCCCGGCCGAGACCTTGTAGCTGTCATGGTCGAACTTCGCCCCCGCGTTCAGAGTTGTCATCACCACTTCCAGGGCGGGCTTCTTGACCTCGGGGTGGATGTCAACCGGGATGCCGCCGCCGTTGTCGGTCACTGACACGCTGCCGTCCGTGTGCAGGCGCACGTGGATCTGGTCACAGCGACCGGCCATCGCCTCGTCCACACTGTTGGCCACCACTTCTTCGACCAGTTGGTGAAGGCCCCTCTCGCTCGTGTCTCCAATGTACATGGCGGGCCTCTTCCGGACGTGCTCGATCCCGTCAAGCACCCGGATGGACCCCACGTCGTAACTCGTCTTCTTCGGAGCCGGCTCACTCATGTTCTGTGCCCATCTCCCTGCTACGGCTATTCTGCAGGCGGAACCGCAGGGCGGTTACGTCCCGCCCCCCCTTGGTCGCCTGGAGGCCCTCCAGAAGCATCGCCTTCATGAAGTTGTTCAACTCGTGCAGCAGCGCTGACGAATCGACCTCGACGACAACCTCGCCCCTGGCGAACGAGCATATGCGTGTCCGGCTGGCGGCCGACTCGCCGACAAGTTCCTGCCAGGCCTTCCACAATCCGGCGTACTTCCCCCTCTGGTAGAACTTCTTCTGCTGCAGGACGCGTTTGGCTATCTCAATAAACGGCCTCGCGTGCGGGATCCGCCCGTCGTCCGGGTCGCCGCTCATGGCTCTGCCTCTTCACGGATGACCGGACTGACGACATAGGTGTAATCGAGCCCGCTCTTAAGCACGCAGGGCGACCTGCGGTCGTTGAACCGCATCTTCACCACCTCGCGCTCGACGATGGACAACATCTCCTGAAGGAACTCGGGGTTGAACGCGATTGCCGCGTCCTCGCCCTCGTACTCCACGGGTAGGCTTACCTCGGCGCGTCCGACGTCCGGCGATTCAGCCGTAATGGAGAGTTTCCCGGCCGAGAACTGGAAGTCCACCACCTGCGTCTCCTCGGTAGTCATGAAGCTCGCTCGACGCACTGCGCTGAGCAACTCCTTGGTCCCGACTTGCGCCGTTATCTTGCCCTCTTTCGGTATCACTTCGCGGTAATTGGGGAACTGACCTTCCACCAGCTGACATGCCAGCCGGCCGGCTTCGTTCTCCGCGACCAGCCGGCCCTCCATTGCTGCAAAGCGGACCGGCTGAGTCCCGTAGTCCGCCAGGTGAGCAAGCTGGTCCAGCCCGTCGCGCATGATGATGAACTCGTCTTCAAGCCCCGACGGGTTGCTGACCTTCTTGCGGACATGGGCAAGCCGCGCGCCGTCAGCGGCTACCATCTCGACGCTGTTCTCCTTGCCAATCACGCAGAGAACGCCGTGCAGCGCGTATCGCCCCTTCTCCGCCGCTGTGGCAAAGAGCGTCCGGCGGACCATGTACTTCAGCACCTCAGGATCGACCTCGACGACCTGCTCCGCAGCCAGTTCCGGGATCGCCGGAAACTCGGCGGCATCCTCTCCCAGAAGGCGAAACCGGCTGTCCTGCGCTTCGACAACCACGGCCCCGTCGTCCTCCGAGAGGGTCACCCTCTCATCAGGGGTAGCCCCTAGCACCGGTGATATCCGGGCGTGCGGGAGAAGCACCGCTCCCGGCTCCTGCACTTCCACATCGCCGACCATCAGGGCAAGCCCCACCTCGAGATTTGTCGCCGAGAGAACAAGTGTATCACCGGCCGCTTCCAGCTTGACGTGTTGGTAAAGCGGCTGTTGCGCGGCAGACCCAACCACTCCTCCGAGACGCTGAAGACCCCTATGCAAGGCCTGTGTGTTGGCGACCAGTCTCATGGGCTTCCCCCGACCGGGTTGAAGGATCTGTTATGAAGTGTACTCCAGTTTAAAGTACCTTCTAACAGCACAAAGATGGACGTCGATAACGCTCAGAACGAGTCCTGGTTTTGGTTAACTGCAGTTCTGCCGTTGCGTTGCGATGACGACGCGACGTGTCGAAAAACCGTCGAAATCCGGGTGCCCCGTCGTTCTATGGGACGCTATAACTCCGGAAGGGTCGGCGGTAACTTCCTTCGCCGCATGAAAGCTGCTTTTGCGCACGGCACGCCCCGGTTTTAGACAGTTTTTTAGCGGGCTACCGACCGGGAATTGCCCCGCGAATCGCCGCCGGAGAGGGCTTCCCCTCTCCCCCTTCTCGAAGGGCTTCATTATACCACTAACGGCCTCGTTCACGCAAAGGAAAGCGGGGGCGCCGAGCATGCCTTACCCGTCACGTGACGGGCAAAGCGCCGCTGCCGCCGCATAGGCGCCAAGACACGCCGGCAAGGAGCCCGAGAGGCCCGCTAGGAGCCTCCTCACGGGCTCGCAAGCACGGGCAGACAGTCGGCATTCTCAAACGGGTAGTATACGAGTCCCGAAGGGATCTTGGGGTAGAAGAACGTGGTTTTCGGCGGCATCCGGCGGCCTGTTTGCGTCACGCGTGCAAGGGTGTCAGGGTGGAGTGGGGCCAGGAGGAAGCCCGCGTCGAACCGACCGCTTTCGACCGCCCAGTAGACCTCCTCGGCGTCGGCTTCGTAGCGGAGGCGGGTCGGGTCGGAGAAGAAGTCAGGCGACATCCCGAACAGCGGGTCGAGGATCCCGTAACGGAGCAACATCACGGGCACCGAACGCCACTCTGGCGGCCCATCTGGCAGGGGTATCGTCGCCAGGGCGCCATCGCGGACGCGAAGCTCCATAAACCGGCCGCCGCGCAGATAGCAGCCAATGACGACTTCGTCGGCCCCCCACCCACCGGCGATTGCTCGAAGCTGCGCGGGGTTCTCTATCCTCGATTCGCGCAGGTCGAAGTATGGCGTTACGATCGCCAGCAGACGCTTCTTCGGGAATGCACCCGGGCCCTTGACCAGGCGATGAGTCGGCAGGATCTTCAGGCCCTTGTCCTTCGTGGAGACGCAGAACGCCAGCAGGAAGTCCTCAGGGGCGCTCCCGGGCGGGCCGGCGGCGCTCCGGTGCTGCTCGCGGTAGGTCAGCGCCGTCTCGTACCGGTGGTGGCCGTCTGCTATGACGAACTTCTCGTCGCGCAACTCGCCCGCGACCCGGCGTATCTGGCCGGCGTCCGTCACGCGCCACATCCGGTAGCCGATGCCGTCGGGCGCCTCGAACTCATAGAGTGGTTCGCCGCTGCCGAGCCCCGCGAGTATCTCGTCTATCGCACCGTCCGTGTCGGCGAATATTCCGAAGACGGGGCTCAGGCTTGCGCAGCAGGCTTGCATCAGCCGGAGCCGGTCTGCCTTGGCCGGCTCCCTGGTGTGCTCGTGCGGCAGGACGCGCCCGGACGAGAGGTCCTCCAGCAGTATCGTGCTCAGCAGTCCCCGCCGCACCAGGGACTGCCCGTTCGCCGAGAAGGTCTGCTCGCACAGGTATATGGCCGGCTCTGGCTCGCGGATCAGCACCCCCTCGCGCCGCCACGACGCGAGGACCGTGGCGGCCCGCTGGTAGTCCCGCTCGGGGCGGCCGCCGTCGGGCGCCTTGCCCAGCACGAGCCGGATGGCGTTGTGCGGATCCCGTGCGCGGAGTTCGTCTGCTTGTTCGGCGTCCACTAGGTCGTACGGCGGAGCGACGACGCGCGAGATGAAGGAGATTGCCTCCGGGTTGTAGCGGAGGGCCCGGAACGGGGCGATCTGAATCAACGTGGCGTCCCTTCCATGGACCGATAAGGCCGGCGGCGCGCCGGAGACGGCGTATCATAGGGGAAGGACCACGGGCGCGCAAGTCACGCCGGCCCGGCCCCGGGCGCCTTGCGTTACCGCCCCCTGCGCATTACACTCCTGCGGGCCACTGGTTTCTTGCTGATACAGGTGGGAAGGTCAATCATGGCGATTCCACAGACCATGAAGGCGGTGTACTTGGTCGAGCCCCTTAAGCTCGAACTCCGCGAGGTGCCGGTGCCCGAGCCAGAGCCGGGGGAGGTGCTGGTCGCTATCAGGGCCTGCGGCATCTGCGGCTCGGACATACACTTCTACGAGAAGGGCCGCATAGGCGACTTCGTCGTGCGTGCGCCCCTGGTGCTCGGGCACGAGGCTGCCGGCGACGTCGTCGGGCTCGGCCCCGGCGTCAGGACGCTCGCTGTCGGCGACCGGGTCGCCGTCGAGCCGGGCATCCCATGCCGCCGCTGCGAGCACTGCCTAGGCGGGCGCTACAACCTCTGCCAGGACGTCGTCTTCCTCTCCGCGCCGCCCTACGACGGGCTGTTCCGGGAGTACGTCACGGTGCCCGAGGACTTCGCCTTCACGCTCCCGGACGGCGTTACCACCGAGATGGGGGCGACCGTCGAGCCGCTCGCGGTCGCCTGCCACGCCGTCGGGCTGGTCGGCGTGAGGCCGGGCGAGAGCGTTGCGGTTCTCGGGGCCGGGCCGATCGGGCTGCTCGCGGCCGCCTGCGCGAGCGCCGCCGGCGCCGGCGAGGTCATCTCCACGGACCGCATCCCGGGCCGCCTGGATGCAGCGGCTCGGTTCGGGGCCACCCGCGTCGTCAACGCGGCGGACGACGACGTCTCTCAGGTACTCAAGGACGCGGTGGACGTGGTGCTCGACTGCGTGGCCGTCGAGGAGACGCTCTGGCAGGCGTTCGAGATCATCAGGCCCGGCGGCCGCGTCGCCTGGGTCGGCATGGCCGCCGACGAGGCGCGGCTCCCATTCCAGCTCTTCCAGGTCAAGGAGGCGATGGTGACGGGCGTCTTCCGCTATGCCAACCGGTTCGGTACAGCGGTCAGGCTCCTGGCCTCGGGCAAGGTGGACACGCGGCCGCTCATCACGCACCGGTTCCGGTTCCCCGCCGTCGCCGAGGCCGTCCAGTTCGCCGCCGCCAATCGGCAGAGCACCCTCAAGACCATGGTCAACTTCGACTGAGGC
Source organism: uncultured candidatus Brocadiaceae bacterium (assembly GCA_964592385.1). GTDB lineage: Bacteria > Planctomycetota > Brocadiia > SM23-32 > SM23-32 > CAZQEQ01. The sequence continues at coordinate 13,949 of CAZQEQ010000008.1, forward strand.
CGCCCCGCGCGATGCAATACGGCGCGCACATGTACCTCTGGATCGACCGTTGGTCGGACGACCAGCTCGGTCTCCTCGACCGGGCGCGGGAGCTGGGCCTCGGCTACGTCGAGATCGCCGTCGGGGATGACGTCGAGTTTGCCCCGGGCCTGACCCGCGAGCGGGCGGAGGCGCTCGGCCTGGACCTGCTGGTCAGCCCGGGCGGGCTCTGGCCGGTCGAGTGCGATATCTCCAGCCCCGACCCCGAGGACCGCCGCCGGGGCCTCGCCTGGCATCGCGCCGCGCTCGACCTTGCCGCCGACCTCGGCGCCGCCGCTTACGCCGGCGCCATCTACGGCCATCCGGGCGTCGTCCGCACCGACCGCCGCCCCGAGGAGTGCTACGCCCGGACGGCGGAGGGCCTGGCCGAACTTGCCGACCACGCCGACGCGCGCGGCGTGCAGCTCGTCGTCGAGCCGATGAGCCGCTTCCGCACCCACATCGCCAACACGCCCGCGCAGATCATGCGCCTCGTGCGCATGGCCGGCCACCCGAACCTCGGCGTGGCGCTCGACACCTACCACGCCGTGACCGAGGTGCGCGACTACGGGGAGGCCGTCCGCGCGTGCGGGGACAGGCTGTGGGTGGTGCACCCGTGCGAGAACGACCGGGGCGTCCCGGGCGGCGGGCTGGTGCAGTGGGACGCACTGTTTAGCGCGCTGGCTGAGGTCGGGTTCGACGGGCGGATCGGGCTGGAGTCGTACAACACCTCGCTGGGGGACTTTGCGTTGAGGCGGGGCATCTTCGGGGACGTTTGCCCGGACGGCGACGCCTTCGTCCGCCAGGCCCTCGCCTTCCTCATGCCCGTTGCACAGCGCGCCTACGGCTCGCCCTGACGGCCCGGCTCACGGGGCCCCGGCGTCAGGGACCGGGGCACCAGAGGTAGAGGAACGCCGGGCTGCCCCGGCCCAGCAGCACGTCCCGGGCCCAGCCCAGGGACGATTCCAGCCCCTCCCCCACGGCCGGGCCTTCCACGGCGCCGCGGGCGTAGATGTTGGCGTTGTAGTGCCGGAACGGCCGGTAAAGGATGACGTCGGCGGTCCTGATACCCGCCAGGGCGTACGCATCGTCGAGGGCGTCGTCGAGGTAGCCGATGCGGTCCACCAGGCCCAGCTCGAGCGCCTGCGACGCGGTGAGCACCCGCCCGTCGGAGACGGTCTCCAGGTCCGCCTCGGTCATAGCAGGGCGGCGCTCCCGGACGGCGCCGACGAACCTGCCGAACAGCTCGTCGATCACCCCCGCGAGCATCCGGCGCTCCTCCTCGGTCATGGTGCGCGTGGGGGAGCCGATGTCCTTCTTCTCGCCGGACTTGAAGACCTCCGGCCGCAGGCCGACCTTGCCGAAAAGCCCCTCGACGTTCACCAGTTCCATGATGACGCCGACGGACCCGGTCACGGTCGTGGGCGCGGCGACGATGCAGTCGGCCGCCAGGGCGACGTAGTAGGCGCCCGAGGTGGCCGTGCCCGTCAGCGCGGCGACGACGGGCTTGCCGGTCTCGTGCCTGAAGCGGAGCACCTCGCGGTAGATCGTGTCGCTGGCGGACACCTCGCCGCCCGGACTGTTGACGCGGAGCACGACGGCCCGCACGCGGCCGTCCCGCGCGGCGCGGTCCAGCCTCTCGCGCACGTCGGCGACCGTGGTGACGCTCCGCGCAAGGAACCCCGGCGCCGAGGACGCGATGAAACCGTCCACGTCCACCAGCGCGACCCGCTTCCGTTCGAGCCACCGCGGCGACTCGCGCGCCACGACCTGCTCCATCTCGCCCGCCAGGAGCGATCCGAGGTTCACGCAGCCCGAGACGAGCCAACTGACGGCGACGATAAGCAACAGTGCAATGACGCGCCTGGCCATGGGATGCCCCCTTTCAGCATGAGCGGGTGCGCCGGGTCTAACGCCCCGGCCGGCCCCGTGAGCATTCTACCCGCGCGGCGCGCCGCGGGAAAGCCGTGTCACGGCGCTGTCCGGTTCCGGCTTGACTTCCGCGTCAAAGCTGCGAGAATCGCCTTAGTGGGCCGAGCGAGCCGGCCGACGGGGGCACTCGCGCGGGGGGCGTGCAATGGGGGCGAAGGTCATTGTCTTGGGCGGGGGATTCGCCGGGCTGGCGGCCGTCGGGGAGCTGGCGCGGGCGCGGGGGGTGCGCGTGCAGCTCATCGACAGGCGGGCGTGCAGCACGTTCCTGCCCCTGCTGCCGGACGCTATCTCCGGCCGCGTCGGGGCCGCGCGCCTTCTCCATCCGCTGCGGGAGCACTGCGCGCGCCTGGGCGTGGAGTTCACCCGGGCGGCCGTCCATCGGATCGTCCCCGAGCACGGGTGCGTCGAGACGGACGCGGGCACGTTCTCCGGCGACTCCCTGATCGTGTGCCTGGGCTGCGAGACCAACTTCTTCGGTGACCGCGCGGCAGCGGCACACGCCGTCGGCCTGAAGAGCCTGGACGAGGCGATGCGCATCCGGGACGGTGCCCTGAAGCTTCTGGGGGGCGGTCCGGAGAGGGCCGCGGGCCGGCGCGTGGTCGTGGTCGGGGGCGGCTACACGGGGTTCGAGGCGGCGAGTCACGTCCTCCGGCTGCTGCGCGTGCAGGGAGGGTGGCGCCCGGAGGCCCTGCGCGAGGTCCGGCCGGTCGTGCTGGTGGAGAAGGGCGACCAGGTGTTGGGCAACTGCTCCGACCGCGTGCGGCAGTGGTCCGTGGAGGTGGTCCGGGGCTTCGGGGTGGACCTGCGGGCGGGGTGCTCGGCGGAATCGTTCGCCGACGGCGGGGTGACTCTGTCGGACGGGACGGCGCTGGAAGAGGCGTGCGTCATCTGGACGGCGGGCGTCGCGCCGGGGGGGCCGTGCGCGGGGCTGGGCGCGCCGACGACCCCGGGCAGGCGGCTCGCGGTGGACGAGTTCCTCCGCGTGCCCGGCGCGCCGGGTGTCTTCGCGGCAGGCGACGTCGCCGGGCCGGTGCCGAGCGGGGCAGCGGGCCCGCTGCGGATGGCGGCGCAGTTCTCCCTGGCCGGCGGGCGGTGCGCGGCACGCAACGCGTTGCGCAGCATCAAGGGCGAGCCGCTCGTCGCCTTCCGGGCCCCGGACCTCGGCTACGTCGTGCCCCTCGCCCCGGGCGCGGCGGCCGGCGTGGTGCTGGGACGCGAGGTGTACGGGCGGCTTCCGAGCGCGCTGCACTACCTCATGTGCGCGTTCCGGTCGTGGAGCTGGCAGGACAGGGCAGGCGTTCTGCTCGACGTTCTCACAGGAGGGAAGGGGGCATGAGCGAGATGGCGGAGGCGAGAGGGGAAGGATGGCTGTGCTGGCTGTTGGGCAACCGGGCCGGCGACTCGTCGGTGCGCTGGGCGCTGGTACCGCTGCGGCTGATGATCGGCGTGATCTTCTTTGTGCACGGGGCGCAGAAGGCGTTCGGCTGGTTCGGCGGAGGCGGGTTCAAGGCGACGGCCGAGATGCTCGGCGGCCTGGGGTTCCCCGCGACCGGCCTGTTCGCCGTGCTGCTCGTGCTGGCCGAGCTGGTCGGCGGCATCATGCTCATCGTCGGCCTCGCGCCGCGCGTGGCCGCGATCGCCATCGCCGTGACGATGATCGTCGCCATGTTCACCGCGCACCGCGGCGGGGGGTTCCTGGGCACGCACCTCCAGCAGATGATCATAGCTGGCTGCGTGACGGTGCTGATCGCCGGCTCGGGCGCCCTGTCCCTGCAGCGGGGCTCGCCCGAAGGCGAGGCAGAGGAGGGCTTCGCCTGGACCGGCCCGGGCTCATTGGAGGACGAGGGCCAGTAGGACGAACGCCATCAGGGCGGTCGCGAAGCTCGCGGTGCGGGCGTCGACGTCCGGGACGCGCTCCCCGCGCCGGAGGCGGCGCAGCGTGCCGGTGGCCAGCGGCAGAAACGCCGGCGCCAGCAGCAGCAGCCAGCGCCCCGTGAAAAGCCCGAAGAGTGCGAAGCCGAGGGTCTGCCCGCCTATCAGGCCCGCGTAGAGCAACCGTTGCCCGCGCCGGCTCAGGAGGCGCGCCAGCGTGAGCACGTCCGCGGCAGCATCCTCATCGAAGTCGCGCAGGTTGTTGCCGGCCAGCACTGCCGCCGGCGCCATCCCCACGGGGACGGACAGCGCGAGCATATGCCCCGCGACAGAGCCTGTCTGGGCATAGGCCGCCCCGGTCGTCAGCAGCGGCCCGAAGACGGCGAATATGAGCGGCTCCCCCAGAGCCCGCCTTTTCAGAGACAAGGGCGGAGCGGTGTAGGCGTAGAGCGCCAGGATGCCTGGGGCCAGGAACCAGAGCAACCCCCTCCCGCGCCACAGCAGCAGGCAGGCGCCCGCGGCCGACCCCAGCGCCAGGCAGACGAGCGCCCCGGTGAGCACCTCGCGCGGCGCCATCCGGCCGCGCACTAGCAGGCGTCCAGGGCGTCCTTTATCGTCCTCCGTCCTGCGGTCCGCGCCCGAGAGGAAGTCGAAGTAATCGTTGAAAAGGTTTCCCGCGGCGTGCAGCAGCAGCACGGCAGCCGTGAAAGCGCCCAACACGCCCCACCGCCACTCGGACACGGGCAGTGCGGCGGCCGTCCCGATCCACACGGGCAGCGCCGAGAGCGGGAACGAAAAGACCCGCAATGCTCGCAACCAGCGCATCGGGCCGACTTGGTGCGTTGCACACGCCATGCCCCGCAGCCCCCGCGGAATGCGGAATGGGCTCCGCCCCCGGCGCCCTCCACGAGGCTATCGTGAAGCGAGGCGTCCGTCAAACGGCGCGCCCGGGACCGTGCCCGGGCTTACTGTGCAGGGCCGCCCGGAATCTGCTAACATGGCGCCGCGCTTCTCCTGACGTCGGTTCCAACGCGGAGGCCTTCATGAGCGGAATCTTCGGCGTCGCCTCGCGCGGCGACTGCATGGACGACCTGTTCTACGGCACGGACTACCATTCTCACCTGGGCACCGAGTTCGGCGGGTTGGCCATCCGAGGCGAGGATCTCCGGCGGGCGATTCACCGCACCTCTCACGGGCAGTTCAAGAACCTCTTCTACGATTTCTCCAATACCTACGGCGGGCAGATGGGTGTGGGGGTCATCAGCGACTGCGACCCGCAGCCCATCGTGCTGGGGAGCCGGTTCGGCACGCTGACCCTGGTGACGGCGGGCCTGATCACAAATGCCGAGCAGCTCGGCCAGCAGCTCGTCCAGAGAGGAGTTACCTTCAGCGAGATACTGGAGGGCCGGCTCAACCAGACGGAGCTGGTCGCCAAGATTATCACCCAGGAAGATAACGCCGTCGCCGGCATCGAGAGCGTCTTTGAGCTGGCCGAGGGCTCGGTGTCGCTGCTGCTGCTGACCGAGGACGGGATCTATGCGGCGTCTGACCGCCACGCCAGGTTCCCGTTGACGGTCGGTTCGCGGGACGGCACGGTGGCCGTTGCGAGCGAGACGTGCGCGTTCCCGAACCTGGGGCTGAAAGTGGAGAAGCACCTGCAGCCCGGCGAGATCGTGTTCCTCGACGCTGACGGGCCACGAGACCTTGTCGGGGGCGGGGGGGCCAAGAAGATATGCTCCTTCCTGTGGATCTACACGGGATACCCCGCGTCGAGCTACGAAGGCGTGTCAGTCGAGTCGGTCCGGGAGCGTTGCGGGCAGGCGCTGGCGCGCAAGGACACGGTCGAGGCGGACCTGGCCTCTGGCGTGCCAGACAGCGGCACGGGGCACGCGATAGGCTACGCCATGGAGAGCGGGCTGCCGTTCCGCAGGCCCCTGGTGAAGTACTCGGCCGGCTACGGCAGGAGCTACACGCCCCCTTCCCAGGATGTGCGCGACCGCATCGCGAAGATGAAGCTCATCCCCATTGACGACGTGTGCCGGGGCAACAGGCTCATCGTCTGCGAGGACTCGATCGTGCGTGGCACGCAGTTGCGGAACCTGACCATCCAGAAGCTCTGGCAGGCGGGCGCGGCCGAGGTCCACATCCGCGTCGCCTGCCCGCCCCTGATGTTCCCCTGCCGCTACAACCTCTCCACTCGCTCGATGGAAGAGCTGGCCGCCCGGCGTGCCATTCGCGCCCTGGAAGGCGGTCACACCGACGACGTGGCCGAGTACCTGGACGATACCAGCGACAAGTACCGACAGATGGTCAAGTGGATAGGCAACGACCTCAACTGCACGAGCTTGAACTATCTCACGCTGCGGGAGATGATCTGGGCCATCAGCCTGCCAGACGCCGACCTGTGCACGTACTGCTGGAACGGCTGCGGGTAAGGGCAGCGGATCAGGTCACGGTGAACGTCGCCCGGCGTTCCTCGCTCTCGGCGTAGCCTATGCGTATGGCCCTGGCGCGAATCGTCGTCTCGCCCGCGGGCAGGCGGAGCGGCCCGTGGTAGAGCAGCCAGCGCGGCTCGTCGCCTTCCTCGAAGGTGTAGGCCATCGAGGCGCCCTGCGTGGCGCAGTGGAGCTGCAGCAGCAGCGGCCCCGCGAAGGTCCCGCCCTCCGGTGCACCCTCCCGGCCCGGCTCGTCTGCGGTTACGGGGACGAAGAGGGGCGGCGCCGTCCGGGGCTGCTCGCCGTCCGGGTACCAGCGGCGCACCATCTCGGACTCCGGTATCTCTCCCATGTCGCCCACCTCTTCGCGCCAGTCGTCCAGCGCGTCGCGCAGGCGCTCGAGTTCCGGCTCGTAGGCGCGGTCGCTGGCCAGGTTGCAGACCTCGTAGCGGTCGCGCTGCGTGTCGTAGAGCTCCTCGACCGGCCGGCTGCTCTGGAACATGAGCGACTGCACCTCGTCCAGCTCGCCGGCCAGATGGAGCCGCCACATCTCCTGCATGATCGGGTGGTGGTTGCGGTACGGGATCCAGAGCAGGTAGGGCAGGTCGGGGCGATAGTTGCGGATGTACTTGAAGCGCTTGTCCCGGACGGCGCGTATCATGTCGTAGGACTCGTCGTAGCGGTCGCGGGACATGAAGACGTATTCGCGCGGCGGTGCCGTCTGCGGCCCGAGGAAGGCCTGCCCCTGTATGTGCCAAGGTATCTCGATGTCCACCAGGGACAGCACGGTCGGCCCCAGGTCAATCGTGCTGACCAGGTCGTCCCGGACGCCGCCCGGATCGAGCCCGGCCGGCCAGCGAACGATCATCGGCACGTGGACGCCGGAGTCGTAAGGCCAGCGCTTGCCCCGCGGCAGCGGGCCGTGGTCGCTCCAGTGGAAGACGATCGTGTTCTCGGCCAGGCCGTCCTCTTCGAGTTCCTTGAGCCGCTCGCCCAGGAACCGATCGTTGTGCTCGATGTTGGTGTACATGCGGGCCATGGCCTCGCGCACCTTGCGCGTGTCGGGGAAGTACGGCGGCAGCTCGATGGCGTCGGGGTCGAAGGTGATCTCGGGGGTCTTTTCCGGCCACATGCCGCTCTCGTGCGTGCGTGTGGGGTTCCAGACGGCGAAGAAGGGCTGGTCCGGGTCGGGCCGGTTGCGCCAGTGCGCCTCCGTGCTCAGCTCGTCCCAGGCCGTCAGCGGCGGGTCGAACTGGTAGTCCGTCTTGGCGTTGTTCGTGCAGTAGTAGCCGGCCGCGCGCAGGTACTCCGTGAAGCACTTCACGTAGTGCGGAACCACGGCCGAGTACGGCGTCGGCAGCTCCGGCGTGGAGCGGTTCGTGTGCGCGGTGCGCATGTGATGCGTGCCGATCGAGATCGGGTACATGCCCGTGATGATGGCTGACCGGGCGGGGGCGCAGACGCCGGCTGTCGAGAAGGCGTTCGGCCAGCGGCAGCCCTGCGCGGCGAGCCGGTCCAGGTTCGGCGTTCGGGCGACCGCTTCGCCGTAGCAGCCGTAATACGGGTTGGTATCCTCGAACGATACCCACAAGATGTTCGGTCGGTCGCTCATGGCCCACTCCTGACAAGAAGCCCCCGGAACCCGTATCATACGCCCGGCGCAGGGGAAATCAAGCTCTGAGGACAGGCCGGCCTGCCGGACGATTCCCGTCCGGCCGGATCGCGATCGTCACGACAGATTGCGGGATTCGCTGGACATTGGCGCGACGTGCGCTTAATGTCTCTTGGCACGGGGCTCCGTGCGGAGCGCCTGGCGCAGCCCTTACTGCGGAGAAGCGCGGATGGCTCTCAGAATCGGAATCGTCGGCCTGGGCAACATCGGCAACACGCATGCCCGGGTCTACCAGGAGTTGGAGCAGACGCAGGTCGTCGCCGTTTGCGACATCATCAAGGAACGGGCCGACAAGGCCGCCGCCGCTTACGATGCCAGGGCCTTCTATAGCATCCAGGAGATGCTCGCCAGCGGCATCGAGCTCGACGCGTGCAGCATGTGCACGGCGGGCGTCGAGAACGGCGGGGACCACTACCAGCCCACCATGGAGTTGCTCGGCGCCGGCCTGCCCGTGCTCGGCGAGAAGCCCATCTCGAACGACGTCGAGCACGCCGAGGAGATGGTCGCGCTGGCCCGGGAGAAGGGCCTGCCTTACGCCGTCAACCTGAACCACCGCTTCACACCGGCCGCCGTGCGGGCCAGGGAATGGGTGGACGCCGGCCGGCTCGGCCAGCTCCACCTGATCAACATGCGCATGTGGATCAACAATCCGAATGAGTCGTCCCCCTGGTTCCACATGCGCGCGTTGCACCCGCATTCGATCGACGTGATGCGTTACTTCTGCGGCGACGTCAAGAGCGTCCACGCGTTCCTGGCGAAGGGGAAGGGCCGCAGCATCTGGTCGAACGCGCAGGTGGGGATGCTCTTCGGGAGCGGCGTCGTCGGGAACCTGACCGGCAGCTACGACGCCGGCGGCAGCTTCGGCCTGGAGTGCTGCGACGTGGCCGGGTCGGAGGGGCGATTCGTGCTCGAGGACGCCTGCGAGAGGCTTTGCTTCTACCCGCGACGCGGCATCGAGGTCGAGCGCTACGATTATCTCGGCGGCATGCGCAGCTTCGGCGAGACCTTCAGGAGCCGGATCAGCTTCTGGGTCAACCAGCTCGTCGAGAAAGTGCCGCCGGACAGGATCGAGGCCAGCGGCGAGGAGGCCCTCAAGGCCCAGCGCGTCATCGAGGCGGCCATTGAGTCGTCCCAGACCGGCAAGGTCATGGACCTCTGAGCGACGGCGTTCAACTTACGTGGAGCAGGGAGAACGGACGATGATCAGACTCGGCGTCAACACGGTGCTTTTCGTCGGCCAGGACCTCGAGACGGCCCTCCGTCACATCGCCTGGGCCGGTTACGACGGCGTGGAGCTTTCGGCTATCAAGGGCATGTGCGAGCACCTGGAGCTGGACCGCTGGGAGGAGCAGGCCGAGGGCATCAAGTCCATGGCCGCGGACTACGGGCTCGATCTGCTCTCGATGGAGGAGGGGGCGTTGGACGAAGAGCGGCTGGAGAAGGCATTCGCTGCAGCACAGGCGCTGGGCGTCCCGGTGGTCAACGTCGGGCCGGGCGGCAAGGCCGACGTTGACGAGGACTTCGAGCGGCAGACCGACCTGTTGGCCGCGATGGCCGAGCTTGCCGAAGGCTTCGGGGTCACCCTGTGCGTGAAGGCCCACGTCCGGGCGAGTATCTACAGCACGCCGACCACCCTTCGGGCGATGCGGAAGATCTCGTCCCCGTCGTTCGGCATCGACATGGACCCGAGCCACATCCACCGGGCCGGGGAGAATCCCGCCGAGGCCCTCGGCCAGGTGCTGAGCCGCGTGCGCCACGTTCACATCCGCGACTGCAGGGGCGGAGGCCCGAGCCCGGGTGAACCCGCTCTCCAGGCCTGCGGCCGGGGGGACATCGACCTGGCCGCCTACTTCAAGGCCATGGTGGAGGGTGGCTACGACGGCCCCGTCTGCCTCGAGGTCATCGGGGCGAAGGATTACCCGCTCTCCCGGCAGGCCATCGTTGCCGCCGAGAGCTACGGATACATGAACGCCTGCCTGAAGGCCCTCGGGGCGAGATAGGAGGCATCAAGTGGCCAGGCGGAAACCGAACCTCATCCTGATCGGCGTCGACAGCCTGCGGGCGGACCACATGAGCCTTTGCGGCTACGGACGGCTGACCACGCCGCACATCAGCCGCTTCGCGCAGGGGGGAACGGTCTTCGAGAACGCCTTCAGCCCCCACATCCCCACCACGTCTGGCTACGGGGGCATGCTGACAGGCCGCGACTGTTTCGGCACCAATACCGTTGCGCTCCGGCACCAGGGCCCCATGGCGGAGGGCGTGCCCACGCTGGCGGAGGTGCTGCGCGAAGAGGGCTACGAGACGACCTCCGTCGGCTTCCAGGGCAACCCAGCCGCTCGCGGCTTTGACGACTACCTGAACTTCTCCGGCTGGGGAAGCTGGGAGCAGGGACGCAGCCACAAGGCCGAGAACCTCAACGCCGTCGCGCTCCCCGAGCTGACGCGCCTGGCGGGCTGCGGAAAGCCCTTCTTCCTGTTCCTCAGGCACATGGACCCCCACGCACCCTACCTTCCCCCGCGGCCTTTCGAACGCATTTTCTACGGGGGGGACGAGTTCGACCCCGAGAACAAGTCCATGGAGCCCGTCTTCACGTTCAAGCCTTTCTGCGACTTCCTGGCCTCTTGGATGCCGCCCGGCGTGACGGACAAGGACTACGTCATCGCGCAGTACGACGGCGCCGTCGCTTACATGGATGCCTGCATCCATAACATCTTCGCCGCGACAGAGGGCCTGGGCCTCGACGAGAGCACACTGATCGTGCTCGACAGCGACCACGGCGAGACGCTCTACGACCACGAGTGTTACTTCGACCACCACGGGCTCTACGAGCCCACGCTGCACGTGCCGCTGGTGTTCCGCATGCCGGGGCGGGTGCCGGCCGGGCTGCGCCTTGCCGGCAACGCCGTGCTGGCGGACGTGATGCCCACCATCCTGGACGTTATGGGCATAAGGAAGAAGCTCAAGTTCGACGGGCAGAGCCTGTTCCCGGAGATGAAGGGCCGGCGGCGCAGGCCGGCCGCGGAGTTCTACATCACCGAGTGCACGTGGATGCGCAAGCACGGCTGGCGAACGCCCGAGTGGAAGCTCATCCACGCCCTCGAGCCGGACTTCCACTTCAAACCCGAGATGGAACTCTACAACCTGGTCGAAGACCCCGAGGAGAACGTTAACTTGGCCGCCAAAGAGCCCAAGGTCGTCGCCATGCTGGAGGAGCGGATGCACGACTGGATCGCCCGCCGTGAGCGCGAGACCGGCCGGCCGAACCCGATGTTCACCAACCTGCACTGGCACGGCGCGAAGCAGGTGGCCGGGCCGTTCGAGTCCAGCCAGCAGGCTTATGACACGCTGCACATCGGGGACGTGGACGCCGCCAGGCGGCTCCAGGCGCGCGGCCGCAAGAAGTGATTCCCGCGCATGCCCGGTCCAGCCCCGGGGAGAAGGAGGACGAACGATGCCGAGAGTCTGCGTGATAGGAATGGGGCCGATCGGCAACCGGCACGCCGACATTTACAGGGCGGACGAGCTGGCGGAGCTGGCGGGGGTCTGTGACATCATCAAGGAGCGCGCCGACTCGGCGGGCGAGCGACTCGGCGTGCCCGCATTCTACGACGCGCAGGAGATGCTCGACGCCCTTGGTCCGGACCTGTGCAGCGTGGCCACCGGCGGCTACGAGTACGGCAGCGACCACTACGAGCCCACGATCCAGGCCCTTGACGCGGGCTGCCACGTGCTCTGCGAGAAGCCCATCTGCAATGAGATCCCAAAGGCCGAAGAGATGGTGGCCAGGGCCAGAGAAAAGCACCTTTGCTTCGGCATAGACCTGAACCACCGGTTCACGCCCGCCGCCCGGCTGGCCAAGATGTGGGTGGACGCGGGGCGATTGGGCCACCTGTTGTTCGTCAACATGGCCATGTGGATAAACAACCCCACCGAGAGCGCGCCCTTCTTCCAGATCCAGGCGCTCCACCCGCACACGGTGGACGTCATGCGCTATTTTTGCGGCGACGTCGAGGCGGTCCAGTGCTTCGCCACGAAGGCGCCGGGCCGTGAGATCTGGTCCACGGCGCATTTCAACATGCGGTTCAAGAACGGCGTGGTCGGCGGGCTGACCGGCAGCTATGACATCGAGCGGGGCCATCCGATGGAACGCTGCGAGGTGGCCGGCACGGGCGGCCGGTTCGTCCTGGACGACATGTGGCAGGAGGTCACGCTCTACCCCGCCGGCAACCTGGAGAAGACCGTCTATACCAATCCCGTCTTCGGCGGGGTGAGGGACTTCACGGACACCTTCATCAACCGCATCCATCGCTTCCTTGAGCAGGTCACCGAGGGGGTCGAGCCGGAACAGATCGACGGCTCCGGCGCCGACGGCTTGGCCGCGCAGAAGGTGTTGGCGGCCGCGATCGAGTCCATCAAGACCGAGACCGTCGTCCGGGTAGAATAGCGCAGCGGGCCGGGTCCCCCGTGGTCGCCGTCGCGTCGTTGTGGGGAAGACGTCTCAAGCGGGTATCGGCGTGTGCTCCAGCGGCCAGCGGCCGCGCGACTTCAGCCTGCCGAAGATCACCCCGGGCGCGGCATTCAGCGATTCCGGCGTGACGCTGTAGGTGCAGACCACCGTGCCGGCCTGCGGCGTCGCGCCCATCGGGTAGGGGTTGTTCGTGACGACCACCAGCGGCTTGCGCCGCCGGGCGATCTCCCGCACGAGCGCCGCGTTGTTCTCGGGCATCACGCGCCAGTAGTAGTTGGTCATCACAACGGCGTCCACGCCCTTCAGCAGCGAGAGCACCAGCCGCCGCTCCTGGTCGGTGGCGCTGAACGACGTGTCCACGTTGACCAGGTTCAGCGAGTGCCTGAGCATGGCCTCGTTGAAGGAGTGGGCGTGATACCACATGTTGTCCGGGACGAAGTCGGACCGAATGATCTGCTCGATGACCATGATCTTCCGGTCCCTGCTCAGCGGCAGGAGGCCCTTGCGGTCGCGCAGGACCGTCACGGCCCGGCGGGCGACGTCGCGTGAGAGCCTGACGAACTCCTCCGTGCGCAGCGTCGGCGTGGCCTTCTCCGGGTCCACCATCCCGCCGTTCTCGAACAGGCCCCGCTCCATCTTCATGCGGAGTATGCGCCGCACGGACGCGTCGAGCTTCTCCTGCGGGATGCGGCCGTCCTCGACACGGCGTTTGATCTCGAAGAAGGTCTGGCTGCGCAGCTCGTCGTCGAACTTGAGCAGCACCAGATCCGCGCCAGCCCGGAACGCCATGGCGCTGGCGACCGGCACGCCCCACCGCTCGACGATCGCGCCCATGCCCATCGCGTCTGTGGTCAGGACGCCCTCGAAGCCCAGCTCCTCGCGCAGGAGGTCCACCAGGATCGGACGGGACAGGGTCGCGGGCGTGTCCGCGCTGTCGAAGGCGGGGTAGGCGTTGTGCGCGCTCATCACGGCCCGGAGGCCGCGCTTGATCAGCGCTCGGTACGGCGCCAGCTCCACGCGGCGGATGCGCTCAGCGTCGGCCTCGACGACCGGCAGCGCGTCGTGCGCGTCCACGGCCGAGTCGCCGCGCCCGGGGTAGTGCTTCGCCGTCGCGATGATGCCCCCGTCCTCCAGGCCCTGCCAGAGCTGGACGACGTACTTGCAGAACACTTCGGCGTCGTCGCTGAAGGCGCGGATGTTGATCTCCGGGTTGACCGGGTTGATGTTTACGTCGCAGACGGGCGAGTGCATCATGTTGACGCCGATGGCCGATAGCTGCCGGGCGACGGCGTAGCCCACCCTGTAGGCGAGCTTCGGCCCGCCCGCCGCGCGGATGCCCATGTTCGCCGGGAACATGTTGATCCCGTCGAACGGGAAGTCGTGCGAGAAGTCGCCCTCGAAGTCGGTCGTCACGTGCAGCGGCACGCCGGACGGGCGGTTCATGGCGATCTCTTTGAGCTGGTTCAGCCGGCGGGCGTACTCGGTCGCCGTGATGTTGAAGCCCGGATACATCGGGCGGAAGTAGGTCTCGGCGGCCTTGAAGTAGCCTTTGGGCTTCTTCCAATCCTTCGTGACGAGCTTCCTGCCGTAATAGACGGCGCCGGCCGACTCGGTGTTGAACGCCTCGATGCGCAGGCCGCCCGCGTGGAGCTTCGTGATGGTCTCGACGATGCTCGGCGTTATGAGCGAGCCGCGCCACGAATGCGTGATGCACTGGCCGACCTTCTCCTCCGGCGTCATACGGGAGAGGATCCGGTCCACTCGGTCTTCGTTCCCCATCTCGATGCTCCCTTCCTTGTCCTGGCGGCGCCTCAGAGGCCGGCCAGGGCGGGCTTCGCGTCCAGGGCCTCGATCCAATCCTCCGGCGCACCGAGGCGGCGGAGTTCGGCGGTCATCGCGTCGTGAAGCTCCCGGGCCACCTGCGGATGGTCCTTGAGCGCGTCCCGCTGCTGCTGAGGGTCGGCCTCCCGGTTGAAGAGCTTGGGCGGATTGTCGTGCACCCATGCGCCGTAGAGCCAGCGGGCGTCCGATATCTGGGCGAAGCTCCGGTGGCAGGCCGTGATCGCGCGCTCGCGCCACGCCGTCTTCTCGCCGCGCAGCAGGGGCAGGATGGTCCTGCCCTGGCAGGCATCCGGGACGGCGACGCCCATGAACTCCAGGATGGTCGGCATCAGGTCGGCGGGCTGAACGAGCTGCTTCACCGTAGCCCCCGTCGGGCCGTCCGGCGCGCGGACGATCAGCACGGGATTGCTGATGGGGTCCAGCAGGGGCGTGAACACGTCGGCATCCTTGCCGGCGGCCTTGCCGTCGTTGGTGCGGTAGCCGGTCGCCTTGCCGATCTGGCCGCCGTCGTTCGGGTAGCCCAGGTAGTGGCCGTGGTCGCTCAGGAAGACGATCATCGTGCGGTCGGCGATGCCGAGCAGGTCCACCGTGTCCACCAGCCGGCCGAGCCAGCGGTCCACGACGGTGCACTCGCCCGCGTAGCAGGCCTGGAGGTGGCGCAGCTCGCGCTCGCCGAACTGGCCGGCGGAGCCGTACTCCGCCCAGGCGTATGGCTCGCCGTCGTAGTCGGGGTCGTAGAGGTCCGAGGCCCACCGCGGCGGGTCCCAGGGCTCGTGCGGGTCGAAGGTGTCAACGTAGAGGAAGAATCCGTCGCGGCGGTAGTTGCGGGTCAGCCACTCGATGGCCGCCTGGAAGGTCTGCGGCGTCGTCCAGTCTATCTCCTCGGTCCGCCGCCGGCCCTGGCTCCAGATATTCTTGAACGCCTCTTCGCTGATGCGGATGCGGCCCTGGCCGGTCGGGTGGCGGTACTGCTGCTCGTTGTAGTGGTCCGTCCACCAGATGTCGCCTTCGGAGCCGCGCGACCAGTGGAAGCCTTTGAAGCCGCGCATGAAGGTGAGCTGCGCGGAACGGAACAGGTGCGGCGTGTCGGCGGCGCAGTACGTCGAGACCCCGTCGGCGGCGAGGAGCTCGGTCAGCACCACGTCCTCGGGCTCGAGCGCCTGCCAGGGGCGGTAGGCGAACGAGAACCGGCCCGTGAACATGTCGGTCCGCTGGGGGATGGTCGCGTAGGAGCCCATGCGGAAGTTGGGGAACGACCAGGACTGCTCGACGAGGCGGTCGAGCGCCGGGGTGCGGATCCACTCGTTGCCGTAGGCGCCGACGTGGTCCCTGCGGAAGCTGTCGGACATGACCAGAATGACGTTCATCGGCGGTCTCCGGGTCGGGAGGATTGCGCGCGCACGCCAGGCGTGCGAGTAAACCAGAAAGCTCCCCGGAATGCAACCGGCGCCCCCACTTGCGGGCCGCCCCGGCGCCCGATAACCTGTGCGGCGGCCGTGCCGGTGACAAGTCCTCTGATCGGGATGGAGCGATGGGCAAACGAAGGGTCTTATTGATCGGCCTCGACGGCCTGGTGCCGGGGATGGTGGAGCAGTTCCGGCGGGACACGCCGCACACGGACAGGCTGATGCGGGAGGGCGTCTTCGCGCGGGCCCTGCCCTGCATGCCGACCGACACGCCGACCAACTGGACGACGATCGCGACCGGGGCCGATACCCTCCGGCACGGCGTGGCGGGCTTCGCCAGGGGGCCGGACGGCCGCATCCTCCCCTACTTCGACGGCAACCGCTGCAAGGCGGAGTTCATCTGGGAGTCGCTCGAGCGCGCGGGGCGGAAGGCCGTCCTGGTCAACTACCCCACCGCCTGGCCGCTCCGGACGGAGGCCACGACCGTCGTGGGCGGCGACGGGATATTCAGCCCGAACTGGCGCATCGGCGACCTGATCCTCTACTCGACCGAGGCGGGCGGGGAGCGTCGCACGAGCGTCGCGCTGATGGACGTGTGCAAGACCGACGTGCGGATCGAGTTGCGGGAGGCGTCGGGATGGCGCGGGCTGCCGCAGTCGGCCAGGCCGCCGCTCGAGGCGCGCGTGCCCTCCATCGAGCGGACGGCCGCCTCGTGGAGCGGCGACGGCTTCGTCGTCAACACCGAGGCCGAGGCCCCGGTGAGTGGCCATTACGAGCTGCTCGTGACGGCCTCGAACGGCGACGGCTACGACACGGTCCGCGTTTGCCGCGACAAGGACGCGGGCGGCGCGCTCTGCGTCCTGCGTCAGGGCGAGTGGAGCGACTGGATCTTCCAGGACTTCGACACGCCGGACGGGCGGGCCGGGGGCTCCTTCAAGTTCAAGCTCATCGAGCTTTCGGGGGACGGCCATTGCCTGCGGCTCTACCGCACGATGGCGGACCGGACCGACGGCTGGACGCAGCCGGCCGGGCTCGCGCGGGAACTTGTCGAGAAGATCGGCCCTTACCACGAGGGCTGGGAGAACTCGCCCATGCAGCTTGCGGCGGAGCTGGGCGTCGGCACGCTCCTGGAGCATGCCGCCGGGCAGGCCGAATGGCTGGCCGGCGCGGCGGCGCACCTCGCCGCCCGGGGGGACTGGGACCTGCTGATGGTGCAGGCGCACGTCCAGGACTCTTACAATCACCGGTTCATGTGGAAGCTGGAGCCGCTCTGCGCCGACTACGACGCGGACGCCGTGGACGAGGCGCTTGACCTGTTCCGCCGCGTGCACGTGATAACGGACGAGATGGTCGGCCGGATCGTCCGGGACTGCGCCGACGAGGCGACGACGGTCATCGTCCTCTCGGACCACGGCTGCATGCCCATCCACACGGCGGTCTGCGTGGAGGGCATCCTGGACGGATGTGTAGACGCGGACGATGCGCTGGCGGCCCTGGCGGCGGCCCGGGACCCGCGGACGGGGGACAACCCATTTGCGATCCTTGCCCGCCGTGAGGACCTGCCCTCGCTCGGGCTGGCGGCCGAGGGCGGGGAGGTGGCCCATTTCCTCAAGGGCGGCTACCGGGGCATGCCGCTCCCCGAGGACGAGGACGAGAGGGCGAAGATGCTGGCCGAAAAGGCGTTCTTCCAGCCGTGCACCGGGGCGACGCATCACGGGCTGCCGACGGGGGCGGTCGGGCGGTACGAGAACGCCGGGACGTTCCTGGCGGCGGGCGCCGGCGTGGCCGAGGGCCGGGAGTTGCCGCACCCCGTCCACCTGAAGGACGTGACGCCGACGATCTGTCACCTGCTCGGCGTTGCGCCGCCGAGGCACAGCGAGGGCAGAATACTCTGGGAGGCGCTGGCCGCGCCATAGGACCGGCGCCGGAGAGAAGACCCATGGGCAGCGACGAAGTGAAGCGCCTGGCCCGGCAGTCGGGTGCCGACCTGGTCGGCATAGCGCCGGTTGAGAGGTTCGCCGACCTGCCCGCGGAGGCCGACCCCGCCCGTATCCAGCCCGAGGCGAGGTCAGTCATTGTGCTCGGCTTCCAGGTGCCCCGGGGCGCCCTGCGGGGCGCGGAGCACGGCACCGCCTATCACACCGTTGCCGACGGACGGCCCGTGACGATGTTCGTCGAGATGACTTACCTGTTCTGCCGGGAGCTGGAGGAGGACGGCTGGGAAGCCGTGCCGCTCTGGCGGCAGTCGCCGGGGCTGCGTCGCCAGGGGGTACAGGTCGCGCCCGGCAGGCCGGAGCCGGAGGTGATCCTGGACATGGACTACGCGGCCCACGCCGCCGGCCTCGGCCACCTGGGGATGGGGAAGTTCTTCCTGACGCCGGAGTTCGGCCCGCGCCAGGTCTTCACCGCCGTGGTGACCGACCTGGAGCTGGAGCCGGACGCACCCTTCGCGGGGACCATGTGCGACCGTTGCGGCGCCTGCGCCCGTGCGTGTCCGGCCGGCGCGCTATCCGCAGACGTCGTCCGGGAGGCGGCCCTCTGCGAGGGGAAGGCGGAGTGGTACTCCCTCCGCGTCGAGAACTGCCGGATCTGCAAGACCGGCATCCTGTCGAACCCCTACTCCGGGGACGCCGAGCCGTGGCGCGTGGGGGCGGCCTGCGGGCGCGCCTGCGTGGCCCACCTGGAAGATAGTGGCATGTTGAGGCGCACGTTCAGGAGCCCCTTCCGCGGGCCCGGCCAGGGGGAGGGCGGATCGTGCTGACCAGCGAGCAGCTCAAGGACTTCGCCCTGAACCAGGCCCTCGTTGACAAGGTGGGCATCGCCAACATCGAGCGGTTCCGCGACGCCCCCGCCGACATGAATCCCCTGAGCATCATGCCGACCGCGCGGTCGGTGATCGTCCTGCTCAAGCGCATCCTGCGCGGGTCGCTGCGAGGGATCGACCAGGGGACGCATTGGTCCTCGTACACGGTGTTCGGTTACGCCGGCCTGAACAACATGTTGCAGCGCGCGGGTTACAGGGTCGCCCGGTTCCTGGAGAGCCACGGGCACGAGGCGGTCCACGTCGCCGCGATCGGCACTACGCGGGAGCACGGCCCGGCCGGCCCCCGGCCCGGGCCCGGACGGCCGAGGCCGGAGGTCACCGTGCACCACCGCATCGCCGCCACGCTGGCCGGGCTGGGCGAGATCGGCTGGGCTAAGGTGTTCCTCACGGAGGAGTTCGGGCCGCGCCAGCGCCTTCGGGTGCTGCTGACCGACGCGGAACTCGAGCCGGACCCCATCCGCGTCGGGCGCATCTGCGATCGCTGCAAGCGCTGCGTGGCCGAGTGCCCCGCCGGCGCCATCCCGGCCGACCGGTCCGTCTCCATCGAGGTCGAGGGGCACCGGATCGAGTGGGCCGACATCGACATCGGCAAGTGCAAGTTGACCCACTTCGGCCTGAACCGGATCACCTCTCCGTTCATGGCCCGGCGCTTCCCCGGCCTTTACCTGCCGGTCGGCGAGCAGGAGGTCACCTGGCTGGAGGCGTGGGACCTGGGGCGGCTGGTCTTCCCCGGCGTGCCGCTCTACCGCGCCCTGGCCGAGCACCCAATCGCCATCTGCGGCGCGCGCGGCTGCATCATCGGCTGCATGAAGCACCTGGAGGAGAAGGGATTGGTCAAGAACCGCTTCCGGACGCGCCCCGTCTTCAGCGAGGGGAGGCCCTGGCGGCTGTCGGAGCGGCCCGCCCCGGCGGAGCATCACGGCTTTGTTTACGACCCGGAGA
This sequence comes from uncultured candidatus Brocadiaceae bacterium, assembly GCA_964592385.1. Classification (GTDB taxonomy): domain Bacteria; phylum Planctomycetota; class Brocadiia; order SM23-32; family SM23-32; genus CAZQEQ01. The sequence continues at coordinate 33,363 of CAZQEQ010000008.1, forward strand.
CGGACCGGGATTGACGCCGTGGCCGCGGACAGGGCACAGGATAGACGGTGCGGACAAGATCAAGGTCTTCCTTGTCCGGGGCCTCCTCGACAGTGGAGGCGTGTTCGCCCTCTTGGTCGTGAAGAAGGCACAGCCATTGTGACACCTGCCAGCCGGCTCGAGAGGATCAACGCTGCTCTGCTGGAGCCGTTCGTCCGAAAGGCCCTGAGCAGCGAAGAGGCCATGGTCGCCCGGTGGGACTGTGACGTGATCAAGGGGACGTGGACGCCGCCGGGGAGGATCGTCTGTCATCTGACCGGCCAGGCAAGAAGCGGGGCCCGCCCGGTGCCGTGGTCCCTGTATCTGAGGATACCCGAACCGCCCATGTCTCACCGGGACCCCGTGCGCCGGGAGCCGTTCCACCGGGACCTGATGCTCTACGGTTCGGGCATTCTGGACAGGCTGCCTGACGGCATCGCCGCTCCGCGCCTGCTGGGCGTTACGGAGCATCCGGACGACGAGCCGTGGATGTGGTTCGAAGACGCGGGTGCCGACGAAGCCATCGGATGGCCGCAGGAGCGCTTCGGGCTTGCCGCCTTCCACCTCGGTCGCATGCATGGGGCCTTTCTGGAGAGCCCCGACATGTCGGCTTGGCCCCGGTTGGACAGAAGCCACTGGTCGAGACAAGGCATGGCCAGAATGCTTACGCGGGCCGATGTCCCGGCCGTCTTCACCAGGTTCGAGGGCCATCCGCTGACCAACGCGCTCTGGGATACGGACCTGGGTGCGGGCATTCGGAGGCTCTGGTCGGAGCGCGAGGCGTTCGCCGAAGCGCTGGATGGGTTGCCCAGGACGCTCTGCCACGGTGATTTCTGCATGCCCAACCTGATGTCTCGACTGCGAGGCGACGGCGAAGACGAGACGGTGCTGATTGACTGGCAATACGCGGGGTGGTCCCAGATCGGGGCCGATATCGCCGGGCTGATTGCTGACAGCTCGATTCTGCCGGTGCGCCGCAAGGTCGCCGAGCCCGAAGAGTTCACGCCGATGATGCTCGAGGCATATCTTTCGGGCCTCCGGGATGCGGGTTGCGGGGATTGCCTGGCCGTCGCCCGGTTCGCCTGTCTGGCCGCCCTGGCGTTCCGCTGGGCCATGTGCGCCCTGCTCTCGCTGGACGGCGGCGTATTGCGCCGAGAGCCCACCAGCGAGAACCGTGCCGAGCTTGAGCAGCGCCTGGATGCCTCCGTCAGGGCCCAGCAGTTCCTGCTGGGCCTTGCTGAAGAGGCGAGGGAGTTCGTTTGAGCCGTTCAGCCGAGCCCTCCCGGTGCGCGCCGCGGTCGCCGGCACTGAGCGGGGGCCGGCCGCCGGCCGGCAACACTGCAGCCGCTTGCGACGGTCTTGACTCAGCAGTACACTCGCGGCCACTGACCCGGGCGGAGCATCACGGCCTTGTTTACGACCCGGAGACGGACCCGGACTGAGCGGAGCCGCCGGGCCGGCTCCGTTGGGAGGAGTGCCGCATGAGTGAGGAGCCGTTGAAGGTCGGCGTGATAGGAGCGGGCGGCATCGCGCGGTCGGTGCACCTGCCGTCGCTGAGCGAGCTGCCCGACGCCAACGTGACCGCCCTCTGCGACCTGATCGAGTCGCGCGCCGTCGAGCAGGCCGAGCGCCATTCGGTCCCGCGCACCTACACGCTCTACCGCGAGATGCTGGCAGGGGAGGACCTGGACGCGGTCTTCGTGCTCGTGGAGCCGAGCAACCTGTTCCACGTAGTCGTCGGGTGCCTGGAGGCCGGAGTCCACGTCTTCATGGAGAAGCCGCCGGGGATCACCCTCTACCAGGCGCGCTCGCTGCAGCGCGCCGCCGAGGCGGCGGACCGCATCCTCCAGGTCGGCTTCAACCGCCGCCACATCCCGCTGGTCTGCCAGGTCCTCGAGACCATGCGCGGCGCCACGCAGATAAACCAGGTCGTCGGGCGCTTCATGAAGTGCGGCAGGGCGGCCTTCGACAAAGGGGGCGTGAGCGCCTTCCGGGCGGACACGATCCACGCCATTGACCTGGTGCGCTGGATGGCGGGGGGCCAACCCGTCGCCGCCGCCACCGTGCAGGGACAGGTCGGGGACGCCGTCCCGAACGGGTGGAACTCCGTCGTGCGGTTCGACAACGGCGTGACGGGCGTCGTCCAGGCCAACTACCAGACGGGCGGGCGCACGCACACGTTCGAGCTGCACGGCGCCGGCGCCAGCGCGTTCATCAACCTCGGCTTCGGCGCCAGCGAGTGCGAGGCGCGGTTGCTCTTCCGCGAGGGGACGCCCGGTTACTCGCTCGCGGCCGCCGGGCCGGGCGGGGGCAAGCTCCAGACGCTCGACGGCAAAGAGATCGCCGGAGACGACAGGTTCCACCGCTACTACGGTTTCTACCAGGAGGACGCGCACTTCCTGCGCTGCGTGCGCGAGGGGAAGGCGCCCGAGCCGGGCATCGCGGACGCCGTCGAGACCTTCGAGATGGTCGAGCTGCTCGAATCGAGCCTCATCTGACGCGCGGGCGGCCGCCCGTCGAGCGCGCATCATCCGTCGGCATCACCGGCAGCACCACGTGCGACGGATGGTCCCCGTCCATGTAGATCGTGTTGGTGGCAACCAGGGTCCGGCTATACTCCGGCTCCCCGGGGGGCGGCGGCGCGCCGAACCGTTCGGCCAGCAGCGCCCGGGTCGTCGCGTGGTCGCCGTACGGCTCGCCCGTGTTCGGGTTGATGTCGAAGCGGTCGAAGTTGCTGCTCGATATGGCCAGGCGCAGCCGATGCCCCGGCGCCAGGACGATGGCGATGTAGCCGAGGTCCACGTCGAACTCGTAGGCCCGCGCCGGTTCCAGTAACTCCTCCTCCAGGTAGGTGTTGCGGTACCTGGCCTTGACGATGCCGTCCAGGAATATCATCGAGCGACCGTCCGGATAGACGTCCGTGAGCTTCGCCGTGAAGTCCGTGTCCTTCCGGTCCGATGAGGCCCAGAGCTTCGCGCGAACCTGGCCGACGATCTCCAGCGGCGCGTCGAGCACCGGGGTCGTGAACACGAGCACGTCCGGCCGTCCCTCGACCTCCCTCTGGTCATAGGGTCCCTTGACGGGTATCCGAATATTCGACCGGCCCACGGTCGGCACGGGATCCGCGGGGTCGTACTTGTAGCTGATCGCCTCATCGCGTGCCGCCGGCGGGGCGGTGCCCAGCGTGCGGTCCGGGTGGATGTAGTACGGCACCGGGACCGAGGGGGGCGGGAAGTCGTCGGCCTCGACCCACTCGTTTCCGGGCGCGTCGGGGTCGTCCACGTCCCCCATGAGGTAGTATCTGACCGCCGGCTCGTCCATGACGCCGGTCGGCTCTCCCTTGAGCCAGTAGTCGTACCAGGGCAGCCAGACTTCTCCTTCCCAGTCCAGCTTGGCGTTCGGCGGGTAGGCGAGGCCGCCCGGGAGCTTGAGGGGCTGGCCGGGGTCCTGCTCCTGGAGGACGCCGTGCCCCCACGGCCCGATGAGCAGCTTCTGGTTGCCGCGCGCGCCGGGGCCGCCGTCCCGCTGGCAGGCGCGGAACATCTCGACGGCGCCCTCCTTGTAGAAGTCGTACCAGCCGGCGCTGTGGAGCATGGGCGTGCGGAACTGCTCGATCCTGGACGTTTGCTGCCTGCGGATGCGCGTCCTCAGCAGCATCGCCGTCCGCGACGTGACAGCACCGCGCCAGAGGGTCTCCGCGTCGGCCTTGCGGAACACCGTCTGGTAGTAGGAGTCGGTGTAGTAGTTGCCCGGCGCCTGGGCTGGGATGGTGCAGGCGAGGTGCGGCGGGGCGGTGACGGCGGCCTCGTACTGCGCCGCGCCGAGGTGCGAGAAGCCGATCATGCCGACCTTCCCGTTGCACCACGGCTGCGCGGCCAGCCACTCGATTGTGTCGTAGCCGTCCTGCGAGGAGGGCCCGCGTCCCGCCTCGGCCGAACCGTAGTAGCCGCGCATGTCCTGGATCGCCAGCGCGTAGCCGTTGCCCAGGACGCAACTGCTCCAGATGTCGACGGGCTTTTCCTTGTTGTAGGGCGTGCGGATCAGGACGACGGGGACGCCGTCGGGATGTTCATCCGGCGAGTAGCCGTCGGGCATGTACAGGTCGGTCGCCAGGCGGGCGCCGTCGCGCATATCGATCATGACGGTCCGTTCCCGGGGAGGCGGGGCCGCCCGTGCCGGCAGGGCGGGCTGCGCGGCGGGCGCCCTCTCGAGGAGTCCGATGATTTGCGCGACCCGCTCCGGCCACACGCCGTAGAGCCTCACCGCGTCCACAAGGTCCCCTATCGCCGCGGCGTACTCGGCCACCTGCTCGTCGGTGAGCACCAGCCTCCCCTCCGGTGCCCCGGCAATGATCTGAACGAAGACCTTGATATCCGGGTTGCCCTTGCGCAGGAGGCCGACGATACGTTGGACCCCCTGCCGGTACTGCTCGACGGGCACGGGCTCGCGGGTGTCGGCGGTCAGGTGCAGGCGCTGGGATTGGAGCATCCAGACGTCGCTGAGGGCCGCTGCGCCGGGGTAGAGGTCCTCGTGCTCGTTCATGAAGCTGAGGCCGGGCCCGACCAGGAGCGGCGCGTCGTAGCCTTTGACCAACTCCCGCGCCCGCCGGATGCTGCCGAGAAAGTCCTCCAACTCCGGGTTCGGCTCGCGCCCCCGCCGCTCGGGGTTGTAGGTGATATAGACGCGTTCGGGGCCGATGTCGGACTCCCGCAGCAACCCGACCGTCTCCTCCACGGCCGCAAGCGACAGGCAGATGCAGCCGAACCGGACGGGCGGCCGAATCTGCTCGAAGAGCGGTATCCTGCCCCGGCCGAGTATCTGGTCCACGAAGTCACAGTCGTGGGTGAGTTTCGGCAGCACCTCCTCGGCGCCCCGCAGCCAGAGGAATCCGACGCCGAGGGTCCTTTCGGCCCGGGCGGACTGGGCGCAGGCTATCAGGCAGAGCAGGACGGCGACCTGCAGGCGTCGGACGCGTCGCATGGCGTTCCCCTCTTCTCTGGCGGCAGGCCGCATTGCAGGACACGGCCCTACACACATGAACGCGGCGGCACGCCTTTTCCTGCGCAGTCTACCACCGGAAGAACCGGTAGGGGTCGTCCCATTCCTCCGGCGTGTCCAGGTAGAAGCCCGTCCGCCACGGGCCCTCGGTGGGGTCGCCGATGGGCTCCATGCGCACGTCGGAGAGCCAGAGCTTTCCGGTGCCGCTGAACCATATCTGGAAGCGCGTCCCCCGGTCGGCGCCGTCGTTCGGCTGCACTTCGAAGGCGAACCGCTTCCACTCCGCGCCGGGCACGAAGCGCTGGTATTCGAAGAACGACCGCCAGTTGGCCGTGTTCATGATGGTCATGGCGACGCTGTCCGCCGTGAGGCCCTCGGCCCGTGCCTTGCAGGAGATGCGGTACCACTGGCGCGCCTTGACCGGCACGTCCATCTGGGCCAGCATGAGGGCCGGAGTCTTGTCGCCCTCGGCCGGCGGGCAGGTCAGGAGCACGGCCGGCTCCGCGCCACGCTCGCGCCGGCAGGAGGCGCCCTCGGTTTCCGTCGAGAGGAGCCACTCGTCGGGCATGCCGTCCCCGTCCGCGTCGGCGGCGAAGCCCCCGTTCCTCGTCACGGAGGCCCCGCCCTTCCCACCGGGCGGGTTCGATACGCGCTCCAGCAGGGGAGTCGAGCCTGCCGCGCCCATGTTCGCCAGCAGGCGGGTCACCAGGAAGCTGCTGCGGCGGAACGTCTGCTTCAGGTTGTGCTGCTCGACGGGACAGTGGAACCGCCAGGGGTCGGTCCCGGCCTCGAAGCCCGGGTTCGCGAACAGGTTCGCTGCCCTGCCGGCGGCAGCCGCCTTCGCGGGGACGTAACTCCCCTCGTAGAGCCGGAACATGTCCGCCCTGAGCTGCGCGCCCGGCTGCGCACAGCGGACGTAGGCGAACCAGCCCTCCGGGTAGGGCTTGTCGACCTTGAACGTGATGTGCGTCTCGGTCCACTTATCCCGGGGAAGGACGACGGTATCGCTGCGGCCGGCCCTGTCCCAGGGTCTGCCCGAACGCTCGACCTCCAGTTGGGCGCTGGCCGGCCCGCCCAAGCTCTTGACGGAGACGGCGAACGTGTACGTCTTGCCCGGCTGTCCGCCCTTCACCACCTGGCCGAACGAGACGCCCCGGGCCGTCACGCCGCCCGTCGTCAGCAGCGCGCTCTGCTTGCCGTCCAGGACGTCTTCGCCGCTCACGGCGAGAGAAGGCAGTGTCCCCCGGGCAGGGTCGATGACGTAGGGCACGAGCTGGCAGAAGACGACGTTGGGGTCATCGCTCGTCGCCAGGACGCCGTTCCCGACGGCCCTGGCCCCCGAAGAGACGAGCGGGAGTTCCCGCGGGGCGCGGTTGTGGACGTCGGCCGGCCCCACTCCCGCCAGCGGTGAGCCCTCGCCGGATGCCTCGAAGTAGGCGGCGATGTGCTCGGCCTTCTTCATGCGGACCTTCAGCGGCAGGAAGGCGTTGGCGTCCTGCTCGTCAAGGCCGAGCGCGAGCAAGTGGCCGCCCGCCTTCAGGAAGTCGGCCACGGCCGTTGCGCTTCGGGCGAGCTGTCGCCCTCCCCCGGGACCCACCACCAGGACCTGGTCGGCGGACAGCCTCCCGCCGTCGTAAGACGCCGGTGAAAGGCCCGCCGATTCGAGGTGGGCCTTCCCCGCGGGGTCGCCGGCATAGGCGGCCTTCCGGCGCGGGGCGGGCTTCCACGTCTGCGCGTATGCCAGGATGTTGCGCGCGAGCGTCTCGGCGGCCGGGTCGGCCTCGGTGCGCCCTGTCACGTCCATCTGGCAGAAGAGGACCATGCCCGTGCCCTCGCGGTATTCCATGAGCGGGCTGTACTGGAGGCTGTAGCCGCCGTCGAGGACCGGCAGGAAGTCGCCGCGCGCCGGCTTCTCAATCAGCACGGAGGCGACGTTGCCGCGGTTGCCGCAGCGCCAGAGCCGCGTGACGGGGATGCCGCACCACCGGACCACGGGCGCGCCGCTGAACAGGGAACCGCTCTCGTAATCGAGCCGGGGCGGCAGGAGCGTCGCTTCGCCGCGCCAGTTGCGCAGGTGCTCCTCGCCGATCCCGGCCAGCAACGGATGGTCGGGCACGCGCTTGAAGACCCATCTCAGGCCGTACTCCTGCACGCGGAATCCGAGCCGCCCCTCCAGCACGTCGGACGCCTGCTCGAACATGAGCACCTTCAGGCCGTCCTTCACCCGCGTCACGTCCGGCGCCGGACCGCCAACCGTAAGGGCCGCCTTGCCAACGATGAGGGTGTCGTACGCCGACAGGTCGGCGTTTGCGTCCACGGCCTCGCACCGGACGCCCATTGCGCTGAGCAGCTTGGTCGTCTCCCCCCTGGGGTCGAAGAGCGCGATCCTCGCGTCGGACCGGGCCGCCTCCGGGCGCGCCAGCACGTGTACGGTGAAGGAGTCCTTCTGGACCTCGCCGGTGCTGAATGCAGCGGTCGCGCTCAGCTCGTACCGGCCCGGCGCCAGCGTCGCCGGCAGCTCGAAGCGCAACGGAATTCTCACCTGGTCCCCGGTCGGCGCCGTCACCTCCTTGCTGCCGGTGGCGGCCCGGGGCAGGCCGAACGACCACTCGCAGTCGCACGTCATGGTCTCGCGGGAGTTGTTGATGACGATGATCTGTTTCTCGACGGTCTCTCCGGGATAGAAAACGTGGTCCTTGCTCGTGAAGGCCCCGGGCTTGCCGCCGACGTAGGCCAGCAGCGGGCCGTTGTGGCGGATCAGGGCTTGCGCCCCGACCGTGGGGATCCAGTCCGCCCGCTCGAAGGCCAGGTCTATCCGTTCGTAACGCTCCTCGACGTAGTCCGGGCTCAGGCCGGGCCGCTGGAGGCTCTCCCAATCCACCTTGAGTTCCCTGCGTCCCGTGTCCACGCCCTCGCGCAGTTGCCAGTACTGCCCGTGGTTCCAGGGCGAGTTGGCCGAGACGCCCCAGGTGCGGAAGGCGGGCCAGTTGTCGGCGAAGTACATGGCGTAGACAGGGTGCCGTTCGTCGAAGTCCCTTGAGCCGACCACGGTGGGATAGTCCCACCGATGCCAGAGGTCGCCGGCCCGGAACTTCTGGGCCTCCCACCGCAGGTTGGCCTTCTCCGTCTCGCTGATCCGGAATGCCCGATCGCCGAAGAACTGCGCGTTCCACTCGGCCAGGCAGAACTCCCAGGGCACCACCGCGCTGCCGAAGTTCCGCGCGCCCTTGTACCAGCCGCGGTACAGCGTCCAGTCCCACGACATCGGCACGCAGTACTCGCACGTGAAGACCGGCTTCACGCCCACGGTCGCCCAATGCTCGAACCAGTCGGACATCTCCTGAGCGGGGACGAAGTTCGCGTAGAAGTTCACCGTGAACATCGCGCTCAGGTTGCCCGAGGAGTGGTGGTAGAGGATGCGGCCCGGATCGAAGCTCTTGACGATGGCCTCCGCTCGCAGGGCGAGTCTCACGTTGTTCAGAGACCACGAGCTGCGCGGGGCCTGGACGCCGTCTATCATGTCCGGGTTCATGTCCTCGGCGTAGCCGGTGGCGTTGTGGCTCATGGAATACGCGACGACCGAGGGATGGTTCTGGGCGACGCGGACGTAGAACTCGGCGTGCCGGGCGTAGCCGTTGGTCCGGTCGGCGTCGGCGGCCTTCCAGTCGTAGTGGCCGAAGTGCGGCTGGGAGAAGGATATCAGCATCCCCACGTCGTCGGCCGCCCTCAGTATCTCCTCGAAGCCCAGGTGCGTGCCCGGCTCGCAGCCGTAGTTGTGCGTGTAGACGAAGTTGATCCCGAAGCTCATCAGGCGCTCCATCGTCTCGCGAGCGCCGTCGTAATTCGCCCACGCCGCGCCGACGTGCGCGCTGTCTATGGGGACCGAGGAGAGGTAGATCCGCGTGCCGTTCAGGAAGAAGTCCCGCCCCTCGATCCAGAACTCGCGGAACCCGAACCGCACCGGCTGCGCCGCGTCCAGGACCTTTCCCCCGGCGTCCAGGAGCGAAAGATCGAGCCGGTACGTGTTACCCGGCGTGTGGACGTCCCAGAGCTTGTCGGGCTTCCACTTGTCGGCGAAGGCGACCCGCCCGTTCCGCAGGTCGGACGCCCTGAAGGCGTCGCCCGTGAACTCCGCCACCGTCCGGCCGCCGTCGGCGACCCGTGCGCGGAGCCGGTACGCGGCGTTCGGCGCGAGGCCGTCCAGGGCGGCCTCGAACGCGATCTCCCACTTGCGCACCGAGGTGTCCACCTTCACGTCGGCGATGCGCGGGCCAGCGGGCTCGCCGACCAGCCAGACGTCGCCGCAGAGGCCGCGCCGCGAGACCGAGCCGGCGACCTTCCTGGCCGACGCCGTGTCGTTGTACGAAAGCATGACGCCTTTGAGCGGCATGGCCACGACGAGCAGGCTGAGGACGTGCCTGCCGCCCGGGCGGCAGACGCGCGTCAGGTCCACCTCGCCCGCCGGGAACCGCACCTCGCCGGCTACCTTGCCGTCCACGTACACGACCGCGAAGGAGTTCACGTACTGCGCGGAGAGCATGACGCGGCGCCCCGCCCATTCACGCGGGACAGCGATCTCCCGCTGGTACCACGCTGAGGTGACGTCGCCCAGCCGCACGTCCGCCCAGGCGGGGTGTGCGAAGACGGTCTGGCAGTCCTTCTGCATGTAGTTGGTGATGCCGGGCCACGAGCCCGGGACCTTGAAGTAGCCCCACTTGTCGACGGGCACGGCGTCAGCGCGCTCGCGCGCCGGCTGCCAGAGCCAGAGGCCGTTGATGCACAGGCGTTCCCGGGTCTCGGTCGCCTCGCGGTGGGCCTTGCCCAGGTCCCAGACCGCCCTGACGCCGCGCGGCAGCCGGACGGCCGGGGGGCTCTGGCAGAATCCGGTCAGCGTCCCGAGCGTCACGTACAGCATCACGGCCAGCATGAATCCCTTGCGCATTGTCCCGATGCTCCCCCGGTTCGGGTCACGCCTCGGCGGGAGCGGGCCTCCCGCACTGCCCTGGATTGTATTGCGCGGCGGGGGGCCTTTCAACTCGTGCTGCGGCAGCGGGGCGCTGCCACCTGGCGACCTCAAGCCCCCCACCCTCCGTTCGGTCCGGGCTTCCGCAATATGAGCTTCACGACTTCCGCCCGCAGCCCGAAGGCCCCCGGAAAGTAGCCGAAGCCCTCCGTTATGAATAGAGACGTCTTCCGTTTCCCGAACCACCCCCTGTCCAGGAAACGTCCGAACCTGGACGGCACGATGAACGCCCCGACTGCCGGCAGCCGTAGCGCACCGCCGTGGATGTGTCCCGCGAGGGCCAGGTCCACCCCCAGCCGCGCAAGCAGCGAGATGTTGTCGGGCGTGTGCGACAGGCCGATCGTGAAAGCCCGGCGGCCCCCGCGCTGCGGCAGCGGGGATCGGCACCACGGGGTCTCCAGGCCGACAACGGAGAGCCCCGACTCGCTGAGGTCGGCCTGCTGGTTGCTGAGAATCTGGATGCCGTTCTCGCGCGCGAGCCTCTCCACCAGCGCGCCGCGCTGCCCCTCGAAGTCATGGTTGCTGCGAACCAGGAACTTTCCGCACTTCTCGGGCAGGTCCGCAAGGGCGGCGAAGACCGCCGGCAGTAGACCGGCGTTTTCACCCAGGTCGCCCAGGATGAAGACGGCGTCCGGAGCGCTGCGGCTCAGCGCCTTGACGACCCGCCGCAGGAAGCCGAGCTTCCTGCGCGTGTTGCAGTGGAGGTCTGAGAGCACAAGACACTCGAACCCGTCCGCGGCGCGCGGGACACGCTCGGCCGCGAACGTCTCCACGCGCAACTCCGCGCCGGGGCATAGCTGCTCCCGCTGCCCCCGGGCAAAGCCTCGGCTGCCCCTCACAATGCCGAAGCGGCAGGGGAACATGAAGTGGGTGGCGATCAGCACCCCCGCGACGCCGGAGAGCCAGAGGCCCAGCGGCGGGCCGCTGCCGGGATTGAGCAGACTGAAGACGGCAGGCGCGGCGAGCGCGCAGCAGGCGGCGACCACTACGCACACCTTCAGGGCCAGCCTTCCCAGGTTCCGCGAATAGGACCCGAACAGCCGGCAGGACAGGTCGAGCACGACACTCGCCTCGCCCAGGAGCAGTCCCGCTACCAGCAACTCGTTATGCAAAGCGGCTCCACTGCTGCCGGAGAGGCGGGGCCTCACCGAAGCCCCGTCGGTCGCATCTTAGCCCGAGCAAGCCGCGGCCTCGAGCCCCATGCCCGCCGTTCAGGCCGGGCCGATGCGCGTCCGAAGCAGAACGGCCCGCCGCATCCGCGGCGGGCCGCGCTCGGAGTCCGACCTCGTTCACTGGGCACGGCGTCGCTGCCGGCTCGCCGGAGCCGACTGTGGCGCCGGTCGGGAAGGCGGGCTTACTCCTCTTCTCCCCCCTCCGGGTCCCCGCCGTCGTCAGGGGGGCCTTCCTCGCCGTCGTCGGGGGGCTCTTCATCCCCGTCATCGGGCCCTCCCGGGTCGCCGCCCGGCTCTTCGCCCGGGTCTTCGCCTGGATCGGGTGACGGCTTGAGATCGCTGAGTTCATCCTTGAGCTTTTCGAGGCGGTCCTGCATTCGGGCCATCCATCGCTCGTGCCTGGCGTTCGCCCGCTCCAGGGCGCCTTCGAGGGCGTCGGCAAGCCGCCAATGCCCCATTGCCAGGGCGAAGTCGATCATCTCCTCGAGTCGCTCGACGCGTTGCTCGTGCCTGGCTTCCTCCCGCTCAATCTGCCGTTCGAGCGTGGCGATCCTGATCTCCAGGACGTGCTCGCGTGCCTTCTTGCCGGGCGCAGCCTGGGCAGCGGGCGCGAGCGCCGCAAGCCCCACGAGTAAGAGCACTGACACCAGTATTGCTCTCACCGGTCCGTTCCCCCTGTGTCAGAGTGTCGGATAACGGTCCAAACCAGGGCGCCCGTGCTCCCGCCAGGCCGCCCGCCCAATTATGCTCTGGCAGGCGCAAGAAAGTCAAGCGTTTTCTCTCATTCCCGCCGGAACCGCAGAACGTGGCGGGCGTGGCGGAGGCGTTCGGCTATAATGAAGCGAACGGTTTCGCTTTGCCGGGAAAGGGGTCGGCTATGCGCGTGCTGAAGACGTGCCTATGGATTGCCGGGTTGCTGTGTCTGCTGGCAGTGTTCGGGGTGTTTCTGCCGCTTCGGGTCCTTCAGTCCCTTGCGAGCGCTTTCGGCGGTTCCCTGCCGGAAGGGCCGGTGTTCGTGTACATGGTCCGCGTGATGTCGGCCACGTACGTGGCCATTGGCGTCTTCTACGTCATGCTCGCGCGCGACCCGATCCGGTACGGTGTGATGGTGCCTTTCTCGGGAGTTGCGGCGCTCTCCGTGGGCGCCTGCTGCGGCCTGTTCGGCGTGCTGTCGGGGATGCCGCTGTTGTGGTTCCTGGGTGACTTCTTGTGCTGCGTCGTGCTGGGCGTCCTTATCCTTGCCTTCTGGCGGCGCGCGACGGGAGATGAGACGTGAAGGTATTCATGCTCTGGGACATGGAGGGGGCGAGCGGGATACTCAGACGCGAGCAGGTCTGGTACTGGGAGGAGGGCGCTCGGGAGCACGTCGGAGAGGAGGGGCGCCAGCTCCTGATGGCCGACATGAACTCCGCCTCGGCCGCCGCGCTCGATGCGGGCGCGGACGAGCTGATCGTCTGCGACACGCACCACGGCGGCGGCAACATTGTGCTCGACAGGATGCTCTCCGACCCGCGCATCACCTACCTGGAGAAGTCCCGGGGCTACCAGGACGGCGCGCTCCGCTGGCTGCCCGGGCTCGACGAGACCGTTGACGGCTTCATGGTGCCGGGCCATCACGCCATGGCGGGCACGGCGGGGGCCTTCCTGCCGCATACCTGGATGCTCGCGTGGGCCGACTTCAAGATCAACGGCCGGAGCGTGGGCGAGATGGGAATCGAGGGCTGCTTCGCGGCGCACTGGGACGTCCCCCTGGCCTTCGCGCAGGGCGACGCCGCTGCGTGCCGGGAGGCGGAGGCCATGTTCCCGGGCATCGTGACGGCGTGCGTCAAGCAGGCCGTGGACGCCGATACGGCCGAGGGGCCTGACCCGGCGGAAGCCCGGCGGCTGACGGCTGAGAAGGTTGCCGAGGCCGTTGAGCAGCTGCGCGCCGGCGGCTGCCGGCCGTTCAGCCCAGCGCTGCCCATGACCGTCACGGTCCGCATGAGGTCCGAGGCCGACGCGGAGACTGCCGCTGGAAAGCCCGGCGTGGAGCGGATCGATGAGTGCACGGTCCAAGGTCATGTCGACCGGCGCTGCGACGTGGTCAAGTGGATCAACGGGACCGGGCTGCCGTGAGGCCGGCCCCCGCCCGCTGCTGAAAGGAGCCCCCGATGTCGCGCAAGGTGCGCATCTGCACGATCTCCATGAACTCGCTCGTGCACGGCGACCGTTCGTCCAAAGAGGACCGGTTCCGGGAGGCGCAGCGCAAGATCGAGCAGGGAGCGCTGGACGCGCCGGATCTGTTCCTGTTGCCCGAGGTGTTCCTGCTGAACGACGCGCCCGGCAAGTACGCCGACCCCGCCAGCATGGAGGAAGAGGGCAACGAGACCTATGAACGTCTCGGCGCACTCGCCCGCTCGCACGGCGCCTACGTGGCCGCCCCCCTGCTGACGCGCGAGGACGGGGGGACGCACAACTCGACCGTGATCTTCGACCGCTCCGGCGAGCCGGCCTTCACCTACCACAAGACCTTCCCCACGCCCGGGGAGATCGAACAGGGCGTCACGCCCGGCGCGCGGACTCAGCCGTGCTTCGACGCTGACTTCGGCCGGGTGGGCGTCGCCATCTGCTACGACCTGAACTTCCAGCCCCTCTTCAAGCACTACTACGAGCAGGGGATGGAGGTGCTGCTCTTCTCCAGCTATTTCCCGGGAGGGCTGCTGCTCCAGGCGTGGGCGTTCCTCTACATGTTCCACGCGGTCAGCAGCCACGCGCAGGGCTCCGACAGCGTCTTCGTTAATAACCTGGGCCAGGTCGTGGCGCGGGCGAACATGTTTGCGCAGGCCCTCACCCACGAATTCGAGCTGGACAGCGTGGTCGTCCCTTACTGGGGGAACCATGAGGCGGTCTGGGAGGCCAAGCGCAAGTACGGCCCCGACCTCGAGCTCGATATCCACCGGGCCGAGGGCGACGTCATCCTGCGATACGTCGGCACGGACGGCATGGTCCGAGGGATACTCCGCGAGTTCGGCGTCCGAACGCGGGCCGAGTTCTACAACGACGAACACCTGCTCTGACGCCGCCGTCTCATTCCGTCGGAGGCTCGAACGTGAGCCGCCCGTCCCGCGTGCGGAAGGCGAATCGCCGCCCCCCCAGCGTCAGCGCGAATCCCCCCTCGTCCAGCTCGTGCGTGAAGTCCGGGTCGCCGAATGTCAGGAGAATCGGCTGCACCGTGTGCACCCGGTAGTAGGCGTCGGACCAGGACAGCATGTTCAGCGGCTCGTCGAACTCCCACTCCGTGATCTTCAGGTTGGCCACGTCGGACAGGAAGACCACCCGCAGCGTGTTCGTCGGCCCGCTGATGCGGAAGCCGTTCTCGGTCACCTCCGCGGGGAAGCGGGTCTGCAGGTGCCCGCGCATGTCGTTGCGCATCGCGCCGCGGCCCAGGATGTTGTCTATCAAGAGCAGGTGCAGGTCGTCAATGAGCAGCAGGTGGCGGTCGTAGTGGGCCAGCACGTGCGGGAACGCCTCGCGGATGTCGCACGCCAGGTAGAAGCCGCCGTCCAGTTCCCGCACGTCGAACGCGCGCGCCGTGGCGCCATCGGTCTGCTCGTGGCGGCGGATCGTGACGCAGTTGTGCTGGCTGGCGGACGTGGCGCCGTAGCCGGGGTCAACCAGGAACCGCTCCCTGTCTATGCCCAGGATCAGATTGCCCAGGTCGTCGTTGTCATGGTTGCCGCCGTTGAACCCGGAGCGGAAGGCGAGCCACGTGCGCTTGCCCCGCCAGGTCAGCCAGTCGAGGGCCTTGAAGTGGCGCAGCTTCTCCTCTTTGGGCGGTATTGACTCCTGGAAGGGCTCGCGGAACCAGAAGCTCTCCACCCGGCGGAACAGGCCCGGATGCCGGCCGCCCTCGGCGCCGGCGTGGTGCTCGTGGTTCCAGGTCCAGTCGGGCCGGCCCACCATGCGCGCCCACCAGAAGACCTGCGGCGGCCCGACGGAGCGGTGCCTCTCCGGCGCGTCTGAGAAATTGTAGCACCGGCCGTCCCCCGCCCGCATCGCCGTCCAGAAGGAGATCGTGTCGTGGAAGCTCTGGTTGCTCAGCAGGCCCAGGTCATCCCCGGTCAGGCGGTAGTAGGGCACCACGAAATCCGTCAGGTGCCCGACCGCCGTGCCCAGGTACATGACGCCCTCGATGTAGCCGCCGCCCGGGTAGAACGCCTCGATCAGGTGGGGCAGCCCCTCCAGGGCGCGCTCGAGCACCAGCTCGGACAGCCCGCGGTCAACGTCGTGAATCACCAGTGCCGCCAGCCCCGCGTTGCCGTGCAGGGCGGAGTTCCAGTTGAAGTCGCACCTGACCCACCAGTCCTGCAGGTCGATGCCGTCCAGGTAGGCCCGGAGGCCCTTCTCGATCAGGGCCTCGGTGCAGAGGTTCTTCAGCTCGTCCGTCAGGTAAGGGAAAAGGGCGTCGTAGCCGAAGCCGACGTTGTAGAGGAGCTCGCCCGTCTGGAGCCCGGCTGCACGGATGCCGCCCATGTCGGAGTCCGCCGGTTCGCGCCACTGCTCGGAGCGGCAGCTCGCCTCCAGCGCCTCGACGGCGGCGGCCAGGCGGGCCTCTTCGCGGGTCAGGTACCAGGCGACGACGTTCCGCTGGAGGCGGTCCTTGAGGGGCCTGGGCGAGCCGCCCCTCCGCTCCCTGCGACGTGGGGCCCGCGCGGCCCGTCGGCGGCGGCCGGACGGCCTGCGCGGCCACGGCCCGTGGCCGTGCTCGGCGACGTGTTCAAGGACCGCAAGGTTACCTTCGTGGAGTTCCCTGAAGAACGGGTCCTCCAACCGTTCGCCGAGGCGCTCCCACTGTCCGCCGTCCAAAAACAGGCAGGGGAACGAGAGCGACTCCCGTACCGGCGCCGTCGCGGCGCTTGCCATGCTGCGTGTCTCGCACATGAAGGGGTTCCCTTCAGCGTACCGATTGCCTTGACGACACTCAGTTTACGCACCCCTTGACCCCGGCTGCAAGGCGGGAGGCTTTGCGCGCCGGAGCGGCCACGAAGGCGGAAGTATCAAGTATCAAGGACCAAGGATCAAAGCAAGGCACGCGCAGCCCGGCGCCCCAATCGTCCTCGTCCTCGTCGTCTGCCGAAGGCCCTGAGCCTGTCGAAGGGTCCTCGTCCTCGCAGCATGGCCTGAGCGAAGCCTGTCCCGAGCGCAGTCGCGGGGCCCGTCCCGAGTTGCGCCGGCGGCCGCCTCGGGACGCGTTGGCGTGGGATGTCCGCGCGGACACGCCCAACAGGGGTGCATCTCGCGAGACGCCTTCTCGTTATGTCAAAGAGCAGTTTTGTTTTGTCAGGAAAAAAAGTGCGCCGGACAAAACGGACACGCCGCGCCGCGCCCGAGCGCCCAGATCAGGCAGGGCAACCACAACGGCACGACGCACACGACGAATCACCACGAAGGGCACGAAGAACACGAAGGCACGAGGCACGAACTGACAGCCGAACAGGGAACGCGGACCCGCGTTCAGGGCACGGGGCTGCTTCTGTCCCATTCCGCAATCCGCAATCCCCATTCGCGTCGCCGTTGCCGTACCTCCAGTCTCCGGTCTCCAGTCTCCGGCCTGCCGTCAGTGCTTCCGGCGGAAAGCGATTGTAATCGTTTTCCGCCGGCCATGTGTCCGTCCTGTCCCCTACTGACCGATAAACTCCGCGCCCGCGACGCCCGTGGCCGCGCTACCCTCCTCCTGTCCCCCTCCCCGGGGGAGGGGAGACCGACGTCGTCAGCGTTTCCGGTTTGTAATGGAAGACTTCCTCGACGCGCCTGCCGAACGCGCGCGCGATGCGGAAGGCCAGCTCCAGCGAAGGCGCGTACCGGCGCGCCTCGATGGCGATGATCGTCTGCCGCGTGCAGCCCGCGCGCCGGCCCAGCTCCTTCTGCGTCATCTCGCCGTTGTCGAAACGCAGCCGACGGATCAGGTTCGTTATCTCAGTCCTCGGCATCGGCCCCCTCCCGGCGGTAGAGGAGCAGGATGGCAACAGCCCTGATCACGAAGAAGACGACCGTGCCGACGATCACGATGAAGGGCAGCACCTCTATGGAGACCATCTTTTGCTTGCGCAACATGCAGGCGAACCAGACGGCCATGGACGCCAGGACGAACCACGTGTGGGACATGCCGAACCCGCCCAGCGTCGCGGCCCTCAGGATCACCTCGTCCCGCTCGTCGCTGGCCACCTCGCCCGGCCTGAGTTTGGCGCGGAAAAGGAGCGGGGTCAGCCCCGCGAACCCGAACAGGCCGATCGCGCCCCAGGCGTGGACGCCGGCGAACGGGACCAGCGCCGCGATCGCTGCAACGGCCACCAGGAACAGCCCCACGACAAACCACGCGCGCTTCTGTTCCGGCAACATTGCTCCGCCTCCTCCCCACGTATGTAATGTGTGCAGTACATAATGTAACGGCTACATAACATTACGTCAAGTCTATTTTACTGCGCTCCCGAGGAGAGGCCGGTCCCGAGGCCCTCCGTGCGCCCGGGATGTGGACGTCTTCGGGGCCCCGGCGGGACGCCGGGGGCTACCCGAGGGGGAGGCCGGTGCAAGGCAACTTCATCCTCTGCCATACGGTTCGTTGTCATCCTGGTCTTCCTCCGCCGCCGTTATTTGCCGCACGCCGTAGCCGTAGTCCCTGCTTCTCCTTTTTCCCTTTGTCTTTCGTCGTGTTCGTCGTGTTCGTTGTGGTTGAAGAGGCCGTCTGCGGCGCCGGCATCTCTTGACAGGCGGGCGGGGAAGCGTTACTATGTGAGCATACGCTCACGAAGTCGCACGGCCCCGGGAAGGACGCGACCATGGATGACGAGAGGCGAAAGCTCTACCAAATGCAGGCCGAGGTGATGAAGGCGCTGGGCCACCCCATCCGCCTCGCCGTCGTGGACCTGCTGGCCGACGGCGAACTGTGCGTCTGTGACATCGCGGAGGCGCTCGGGGCCGGGCGCTCGAACGTCTCGCGCCACCTGGCCGTGATGGTCGGCGCCGGCATACTGTCCTGCCGAAAGGACGGCCTGCGGATGCTCTACCGCCTGCGGGCGGAGTGCGTGCTGAACTTCTTCTCGTGCGTGCGCAACGTGTTGCGCGAGCGCGTCGAGGCGGACAGCGCCGCGCTGGAGAAGCTGTAAGAACGCCGACAAACGCCAAGCGCGGAGAGCGCAGAGACCGCAGAGAGAACAACGCGGAGGAAACCAGGGATCCGTTGAACAACGGCTCTGTTATGTCGGCGGTCGCAGTGTTGAATCGGTCTTGCTGGAGGTTTCGGGCGAGACCTCCAAAGATTGAAATGCGGGGCGGGCGCGCCATTCGTCGTCCTCGTCCTCGACGTTCTGCCCATGCGGGGGAGGACGAGAACGAGGAGGAGGACGAGCACGGGTGGCACATGAGCCCGTAGTCTCGGTGTTGAAGGTCCTCGAGGCGGGGGCGGGATGGGCGATTCTGAGACAGGCCGAAGACGCGAGTGGGCGAAGCTGCTGCTGATGGCGGCGGCCTTCGCGGCGTGCTTCTGGCTGCCGGTGGGGGCCGGCGGCGACAACCCGGCCCTGGAGGCGCTGCGGCTGGTCCGGTGGTACGCGCGGGAGCACGTGCTGCTCTGCCTGGTGCCGGCGTTCTTCATCGCGGGGGCGATTGCGGTCTTCGTCAGCCAGGCGTCGGTGATGAAGTATCTGGGCGCGCGGGCGAACAAGGCGCTGGCGTACGGGGTCGCGTCGGTGTCGGGCACGGTGCTGGCGGTCTGCTCGTGCACGGTGCTGCCGCTGTTCGCGGGCATCTACCGGATGGGGGCCGGGCTCGGGCCGGCGACGGCGTTCCTTTACAGCGGGCCGGCGATAAACGTGCTGGCGATCATCTTGACCGCGCGGGTGCTGGGGCTGGAGCTGGGCGCGGCGCGGGCGGTGGGGGCGGTGGTGTTCAGCGTGGTGATCGGGCTGCTGATGCACCTGATCTTCCGGCGGGAGGAGATGGCGAAGGCCGAGATGCAGGCGGGGATGCCGGCGCCCGAGGTCGCGCGGCCGCTGTGGAAGAACGCGCTCTTCTTCGGCTCGATGGTGGGGATACTGGTCTTCGCGAACTGGGCGCGCAGCGGGGACGTGCGGGCGGTGTTCCTGTGCTGCCCCGGCGGGCTGGCGACGTTCGAGGTCGAGGGGCGCGTGGTCGAGCAGTCCGAAGAGGGCGTGCGGATGGTGGACGTGTCCGGCGAGGAGCACGTGATACCGGCGGACAGGCTCGAGGCGCTGGAGGCCGTCGAGCCGGGGACGGTGCAGGAGGCGATCCACCGCGCCCGGTGGCTGATCGTGGCGGCGTTGCTGGCGGGATTCGGGTTGATGACCTGGCGGTGGTTCAGCCGGGCGGAGCTGGACGAGTGGGTCGGGAGCGCGTGGGGATTTGCGAAGCAGATACTGCCGCTGCTGCTGATCGGCGTGCTGGTGGCCGGGGCGCTGCTGGGCCGGCCGGGGCACGAGGGGCTGATCCCGTCCCGGTGGGTCGAGGGGGCGGTGGGGGGCAACTCGCTGTGGGCGAACCTGTTCGCGTCCGTGGCCGGGGCGTTCATGTATTTCGCGACGCTGACGGAGGTGCCGATCCTCCAGGGGCTGCTCGGGGCGGGAATGGGCAAGGGGCCGGCGCTGGCGCTGCTGCTGGCGGGGCCGGCGCTCTCGCTGCCGAACATGCTGGTGATCCGCAGTGTGCTGGGCACGCGGAAGACGCTGGTTTACGTGGCGCTGGTGGTGGCGATGGCGACGGTGAGCGGGCTGGCTTTCGGTGCGGTGTTCGGTTGAGCCGGGCCGGCCCGAGGGTGATAGAGAGAGATGCTCCAGAAGAGAGGGCTGAACGATGTGCGAGTGCTGCAGTGACGGACCGAAGAGGAACGTGCTGTTCTATGCGTGCTCCGGCGGGGCGAACGTGGCGGAGGTGGCGGACCGCGCCGCGCGGGAGTTGATGTTCGACGGCTGCGGGACCATGTTCTGCCTGGCCGGACTCGGGGCCGACATCGAGGGCATGATCCGGACCGCGCGGGACGCCGACCTGAACGTGGTGATTGACGGCTGCCCGATGGACTGTGCGAAGAAGATCTTCGACCGGTGCGGCGTTGACAACTACGTCCAGATCAAGGTGACGGACCTGGGCATCGAGAAGGTCAAGGGCGTGCGCTGCACCGAGGAGCAGGTGGCGCAGGTCATCGGGAAGGTGTGCGAGCAATTGGCCCAGGCGTGAGGCCGGCCCGGGGTCCTGCTCGAGGGGGATGGACCATGAAGAAGATCCAGATTCTGGGCGCGGGATGCCCGAAGTGCAGGAAGCTGGCCGAGAACGCCGAGGCGGCCGCGCGGCGACTCGGCATCGACTACGAGATCGAGAAGGTCACGCGCGTCAATGAGATCATGGAGTTCGGCGTTATGCTGACGCCGGCGCTCGCGGTGGACGGGGAGGTGAAGGTCGCCGGCAAGGTGCCGCCCCCGGCCGAGATCGAGGAGATGCTGAAGTAGGGCGCCCGGGTTGCGGGGACGGAGGGCAGGTGTCCGATGAGCAGGATTGTCAGGGTGGTGATCGTCGCGGCGGTGGTGGTGGCGGCGGGCCTCGTTCTGGCGAGCAGGCAGCGGGGCCCGTCGGGGGGCGATGGGGCAGTTGGCGCTGCAAGCGATGGGGTTGTCCAGGCGCCCGTGGAGTCCGCGCCGGCTGCGGCCGAGGCGGAGGGGCTGCCGCGCCTGATCGAGCTCGGGTCGGTCTCGTGCATCCCCTGTCAGATGATGGCACCCATCCTGGAGGAACTGCGCAAGGAGTACGCGGGCAAGCTCAAGGTGGACTTCATTGACGTGTGGCAGGACACGGAGGCTGCGCGCCGATACGGCATCCGGGTTATTCCCACGCAGGTCTTTCTTGATGCGTCGGGTCAGGAAGTGTTCCGGCACGAGGGGTTCTTCCCGAAGGAGGACATCCTGGCCAGGTGGAAGGAGCTCGGCGTCGAGCTGATCCCTCCCGCCGGCGGGGGACCGGGCGGCTGAGGCCCTGTCAGAGCCGGGCGGGGAGCGCATGGGAGAGGTCTTCACAGCACTGACACGGGCCTTGCAGGGATCGGCGGCACCGGCGCTCGGGGCGGCTTTCCTCTGGGGCGTCCTCAGCATCCTGCTGAGCCCCTGCCACCTGGCGAGCATCCCGCTGATCGTCGGCTTCATTGACGAGCAGGGGCGCATCTCGACCCGCCGGGCCTTCTTGATCTCCGCGCTGTTCGCCGCCGGCATCCTGATCACCATCGCCGCCATCGGCGCGGTCACCGCCGCCGCGGGTCGCATGATGGGCGACGTGGGGAAGTGGGGCAACTACCTGGTCGCCGCCATCTTCTTCATCGTCGGGCTGCACCTGCTGGACGTGGTGCCGATTCCCTGGTCCGGCCCCGGCCGGGTGGGGATCAGACGCAGGGGGCTGGCGGCGGCGTTCGTGCTGGGCCTGATCTTCGGCGTTGCGCTGGGTCCGTGCACGTTCGCCTACATGGCGCCGATGCTCGGGGTCACGTTCAGCGTGGCGTCGGCGCAAGCCCTCTACGGCGCGTCGCTGCTGGCGGCCTACGGAGCGGGGCACTGCTCGGTGATCGTGCTGGCGGGGACGTTCACGGAGGTCGTGCAGCACTACCTGGACTGGAACGAGAGGTCAAGGGGCGCCGTGATGCTGAAGAAGGCGTGCGGGGTCCTGGTGATTCTCGGGGGGCTTTACCTCCTCTGGGCCGCCTGACCGCGCTGTCGCTGGCCACCTGGGGGTTGTTTGCTCCCCCCGGGGGCGCTGTGCTATAAGGATGCTCTGGGGCAGCGTCTCCAGCGGGGGTGTGCGGCAAGAGATGGCGCGTGCAGGACCAGAGGCTGTGGCCGCCTGCGAGGTGCGGCGCGTGACGGGGGTCGGCCTGGCCGTCAACGTCGCCCTGTCGCTGCTGAAGGGGGCGGCGGGGTTTCTGGCCAACAGCCAGGCGGTCCTGGCGGACGGCGTGCACAGCCTCTCGGACGTCAGCACTGACGTGGCGGTGCTCGTGGGCGTGCGCTACTGGTCGAAGCCGCCCGACACGGGCCATCCGCACGGCCATCGCCGGATCGAGACGCTGGTCGCCCTCGGCATCGGCGTCGTGCTGGTCGTGGTCGCCGTGGGGCTGGCCTACCGCGCGCTGGCGACGATGCGGCAGGAGCACGCCGCCCCGCCGGGCTGGCTCGCGCTGGGGGCGGCGCTCCTGTCCATCGCCGGCAAGGAGGCCCTGTACCGCTGGACGGTCCGCGCTGGGAAGCGGATAAGGTCGCCGGCCCTGATTGCGAACGCCTGGCATCACCGCTCGGACGCCCTCAGTTCCATCCCCGTCGCTATCGCGGTGGCGGGTGCGAAACTCAGGCCGGGCTGGCAGTTCCTCGACCACGTCGGCGCCGTCGTGGTCTCCGTCTTCATCTTCGTGGTGGCGGCGCGGATCGTCGCGCCGCTGGTGCAGGAGCTCATGGATGCGGGCTCTTCACAGCGGGACAGGGAGCGGATTACCGAGATCGCCGCCGGCACGGCCGGCGTGGAGGTCGTGCACGCCGTCCGCACGCGGCGCCTCGGCTCCGCCCTCGCCGTGGATCTCCACATCCTGGTGGACGGCCAGATGACCGTGCGGCGCGGGCATGAGATCGCCGAACAGGTGACGGAGCACCTGCTGGCGGAGGGCCCGGACGTCGTGGACGTCGTCGTGCACCTGGAGCCGCGGGGCAGTCTGGCCGAGTCGGAAGTCAGGCTGCCAGAGGCGGGAGGTGAACCTTGACCGCCGCCACGGCGCGACCCAACGTCCAGCTCCTGGTCGTGGACTGCCTGCGGGCGGACCACGCCTACCGGGAGGGCCTGGCGCGCATACCCGCCGTTGACCGGCTGCGGGCGGAGGGGTTCGGCTTCAGCCAGGCGATCGCCGCCCTGCTGACAGGCTGCTACCCGCTGGAGAACGGCGTCAGGAGCCACGCCGGCCACCGGCTGGCCGGGGGCCTGCGCACGCTGCCGGAGCTGCTCCGGCAGGGCGGCTACCGGACCTGCGCCGAGGTGACCGGACCGCCGGCGGATTGAACGTCACGCGGCAGGGGGGCCTCATGGGCGACAGACCGAAGATCGGAATGCTCTTCCTCTGCACGGGCAACTCATGCCGCAGCCAGATGGCGGAGGGCTGGGCGCGCCGCCTGAAGGGGGACGCGGTGGAGGCCCGTTCGGCGGGCATCGCCCCGTCGCCGCTCGACCCCCGCGCCGTGCGCGTCATGGCCGAGGAAGGCGTGGACATCTCTGGCCAGCGCTCCAAGCACGTCAGCGAGGTACGGGATACGCCGTTCGACTACGTAGTCACGGTGTGCGACCACGCGCGCGAGCACTGCCCGCTCTTTCCCGGCCGGGCGGTGATGGTGCACGCGGGGTTCGACGACCCGCCGGTCCTTGCGCGCGGGGCCGCCACGGAGGAGGAAGCCCTCTCGCACTACCGCCGCGTGCGGGACGAGATACGGGCCTTCGTCGAGTCCCTGCCGGAGGCGCTTCAGCGCTGAGGCAGGCGGCGGCGGATGCGCCGCAGGCTGCGCGTGAGTTCCCGGCGCTGCAGGTACTTCCACATGCGCAGCTCCTTGCCGAGTTGGTAGCGGATGTGGAAGCGCAGCACGGTGCTCAGGGCGACAGTGCGGCGCGGGTCGAGGTCGGGGACGTCCTTGCCGGCGGCCAGGGCGGCCAGCAGGGGCAGGAAGTCGGCCCGCACGGGGATCGTCCCCCCGCGCGGGGGCACGTCGCCGGGGCCGGAAGCGCCCTCGCACGTTGCACACAGGACCCCGCCGTCGGCGGGGCTGAAGGTGACCGGCCCCCTGTCCGGCAAGGGCCCGCCGCAGCGGGAGCAGCGGTCGAACACGGGCAGCGTGCCGTGCTCGGCCAGGGCGCCCAGTTCCAGGCGGAGCACGTTCAGCCCGAGCCGCCGCCCCGCGTCCAGGCGGCGCAACGTCTCCAGCGTCCGGGCATAGAGCCCGGGGCACGGGTCTCCCTCGGCGGCGAAGTTCAGGGCCAGCTCGGCGACGTAGAAGCCGCAGAGCATACCGGGCAGGGAACGGCGCAGGCCGCGGAAGTCCTCCCGCAGCCAGCGGTAGGTCAGGTTCTGAAGCGTGCCCGCCGGGCGGGGCGTGTATATCAGTTCGTATCGCCCGAGCAGGTCGAAGCCGGTGCGGACCCCCCTCTTGGGCGCGCGGGTGACGCCCTTGGCCATTACGGAGAGCGTCCCCGCGTCCGGTGTCAGGAAGGCGGCCACCTGGCTGGTGTTGCTGTAGTCGAGCCTGCGCAGGCAGATGCCTTCGGTGTGGAGGTAGTTGGCCACGGTTGGGCGTCGGGGTCGGGGTCGAGCGGGGCGGTTACCCGGCAGTCTCCTGTCCGAGGGGCTTGAGGAAAACACGGCGCACGCAACGCGGGTCGCTCTGCAGCACGCGCACCAGGAGGCCGCCGGCGCGGAACTCCTCGCCGGGCTCCGGCACGCGCGCGAACCGGGACGTCACGAAGCCGCCGACGGTATCGTAGCCCTCGTCCTCGGGGATGTCCAGGCCGAACCGTTCGTTCAACTCGTCAATGCGCACCCGGCCGTCGGCGACGATCCCGCCGGAGGAGCGGACGCGGACGCGGTTCTCGTGGTCCTCCTGGTCGTACTCGTCCTCGATCTCCCCGACGATCTCCTCCATGATGTCCTCGACGGTCACCAGGCCGCTGACGCCGCCGTACTCGTCGAGCACCAGTGCAATCTGTACGTGCTGGTCCTGGAAGTGCTGCAGGATCGAGCCGAGGGTCCTGGTTTCCGGGGAGAACAAGGGCTCGCGCATCACGTCGCGCAGCGACAGGGCGGCGCTGTCCTCCCGGCGCGCGGCGGAGAGCAGGTCCTTCACGTAGACGATCCCCGCGACCCTGTCGAGTGTGCTCTCGTAGACGGGTATGCGGCTGTGGCGGAAGGATTCCAGGGCGCCGAGGGCCTCCGGGAGCGGGGTGTTGGCGTCGAGGCACTCGATCTCGGTTCGCGGGGTCATGATCTGGCCGACGTCGACCAGGCGGAACTTCAGGATGCCCTCGATCATCTCTTTCTCGCCCGCCTGGAGGGCGCCTTCGGTGGCGCCGTCCTCGATGGCCACGCGTATCTCTTCCTTGGCGGCCTCGACGACCTCCGGCTCCGGTTGCTCTTCGTTCTGGGGCGGATGGGCCCGGCTCAGGCGTATCAGGCGCAGGGGGGAACTGAGCCAGTACAGCACGGGCAGCGCTGCCTCCAGCACGCCTGCCGACCACTTGCGGCCGATGGCCCGGGCCAAGATCTCCGCCGCCGCCAGCAGGCCGGCGGCCGCCCCGAGCGAGAGCGTCAGGCGCCCCCAGTGTTCCCACGCGCCGCGGGCGATGAGCGTGACCATCGCCGTCGCCGCCACCACCCGCACCAGCAGGCACGTGGCGGAGAACGCCCGCATGTGCTCCAGGTAGCGGCTGTAACGCTCCTTGGTCGCCGGCCCCTCCAACTCGTCCTCGAGCCTGGACCACGACAGGAAGTGCAGGGCCGACTCGGAGAGGGCGGCCAGGAACACGGCCGCCCACAGTGCCGGCAGTTCGGCGCCTCCCAGCAGCAAGACCTTATCCTCCGGAAAGGTAGTTGATAGTTGCTAGTTGACAGTCAAGAGTTCGGAGTTCAGCGTCCAGGGTTCAGAGTTCATGCCGTCATTGGCCTTGCTCGATACTTCTGCGTTGGCCCTTGGTTCTTCGTCGTTGCCGTCCTCCGTGTCCTCCGTGTCTGCGTGGTGTGTCGTTGTCTCTCAGAATTCGACCTCGTACCCGGCGGCGCTGAGCGCGGCCTGCTCCCGCTCGCGCATGCGCAGGATGTCGCTTTCCCCGTGGTCGTCGTAGCCCAGCAGGTGCAGCAGGCCGTGGACGATGTAGAGCATCAACTCGCCTTCGGGGCCGTGCGGCCCGTCGGCGGCGCGACGGGCGGCCAGTTCGGCGTTGACGACGATCTCTCCCTCGACGCCGCCCTCCCCGGTCCCGTAAGGGAACGCCAGCACGTCCGTGACGTCGTCGCGCCCCAGGTAGCGCCGGTTCAGGTCGGCGATCTGGCCGTCGTCAACGAGAGCGATGCTCAGGTCGGCGTCCCTGCCTTCCTGCCGGAGCGTTTGTCGGACGAGCCGACGTATCCGCCGGGGGCGGCACTCAACTGCGCTCTGGTTGCTGCTTATCTGCACCTTCATCACCGCCCTCTTCCTCGGGCTTTTTGACGTGTGCCTCCGTCTCCTCCGGCTTCTCCTGGGCCGGGTAGGGGACGCGGTTGTGGTGCACGGCGGCGAGGCCGTGCATCAGGTTGTCCTCGAGACGTTTCAGGTCCGTGATGGCGAGGCCGGACTCGTCGAGTTGCCCGTCGTGCAGCCGGTCGAGGATGATCTCGTGCACCAGTTTCTGCAACTGTC
>CAZQEQ010000009.1:0-60011 GCA_964592385.1 uncultured candidatus Brocadiaceae bacterium
GGCCGTGGCAGGTTGGGACCCGGCCCAGGCGGTCCGCATGCAGGAACTCCTCGCCTCCTTCGACGAACACGAGCCCACCTTGATGGACGAGTATCTTTCGACGCATCCGACGAAGGACGACCGCATCGTCGAAATCAGGACGATGATTAACGCCAAGGATATCTCCTCACGTTACGTCCAGGGCGACGGCGTGTACGCGGAGCGCTGGGAGCGCAGGCTCGGGAGGTTGCACCGGGCGGACAGGGCCTTCGCGCCCTACGACCGGGGCATGAAGCTGCTGGAGGGCAAGAACTTCGACGGAGCACTCGGCGCAGCGCAGGAGGCCATCTCGCAGCAAGGCGACCAGGCCGCCTTCCATCGGCTCAAAGGGGACGCCCTGCTGGGCCTCAAGCGCATCGGCGAGGCGAAGGCCGCCTACCGGCGTTCGCTGGAACTGGACGGGAAATACGCTCTGGCCACCATCGGCCTGGGCCGGGCGTACCTGGCCGAAGGCGACCACGCGGCCGCCCAACGGGAGTTCGACAGGGCGGCGCGGGCCTTCCCCGGCAGCCTGACCGCCCAGTACGGACTGGCAACCGCGCACTACGACCAGGAGCATTACAGGGCCGCGATCGAACCGTTTCGCCGGGTGATTCAGGCGGCGCCGGACGAGCCGCAGCCGCTCTATGCGCTGGCCGCCTGCTATGACCGCACCGACCAGCCGGGGGCGGCCCGGGTGACCTATCGGCAGGCCCTGGACGCGGGGCTGAGCGGCTTCGAGAGAACCCGGGCCGAAGAGCGCCTGCAAGCGCTCGAGCGCCTCATGCCGCGGGAGGCCGGCCCCAGCCCCAGGGAGCGCTTCTACCGCGGCGGGCCCTGACGCGGACAGCATCCCAACCGTCTGCTCCTTCTGCCCTTGCAAGCGGGGTCCGGGGTGCGTTAGTCGTATTGGGTAGCCCGGCCCGAGCGGTTCTCCCCTTCGAGGTGGCGGCGTTGCGTGCCCTGAGCGCTAAGACGTGGAAGCGACTGAGGCTGCTGCTGGCCCTGGTGGCGGTGGCGGCCTTCCTCTTTCTGATGCCGGCCAGGTTCACCGCGCCCGCCCGCGTGCTGTTCACGGAAGCGGTCGGCCCCCTGGAGACCGGCGTTTACCAGGGAGCCGGCCGGGCGCTGGCCACCGGCGGCACGCTGACGGAGATGTTCCTGGGAGTGAACCGCCAGAAGGCACTCGCCCGCGAGGTGACCAGGCTCCGCAACGAGAATGCGCTGCTCGCGGAGGAACTCATCCGCCAGCAGATGCGCCTGGAGAGCACGGAGAAACTCCTTGTGCAGAAGCTCCCCTTCCGGGCCGTGCGCGCCCTGGTCAGCTCCTACGACTCCCGCGCGACGCGGCGCAGCATAGCCGTCGGGGCGGGCACGAGGGACGGCGTCGCCCCCGGCATGGCTGCCGCCGCGGACGGGGCGCTGGTAGGGGTCGTCCAGGAAGCCGGGCCTCGCCAGTGTCGCGTCCGCCTCATCACGGACCCCGACAGCGTCATCGCCTGCCGCGTGAGCCGCACCCGGGCGCTCTGCCTCCTGCTGGGGACCGGCGGCGAGGTGTGCCGGGTGGACTGGCTTGACCGGGACGCATTCGTGGAGGCAAAGGACGTGCTGGTCACCACGCGGCTGGAAGCCGCGTCGGCAACGCGCCTGCGGGTGCCGGAGGGCCTGCCGGCCGCGACCGTCCGGGAGGTAAAGCTCGACCGGATGCGGCCCCTCTTCTTCGACGTGACGGCCGAGCCGCGGGTGAACCTGGAGAGGCTGGAAGAAGTCGAGATCCTCATCCCGGCCGAGTGACGACGCCCCACCACCACTGCGACACGACGAGCACGACGTTAACGAACGAAGG
This sequence comes from uncultured candidatus Brocadiaceae bacterium, assembly GCA_964592385.1. GTDB lineage: Bacteria > Planctomycetota > Brocadiia > SM23-32 > SM23-32 > CAZQEQ01. Next base: position 1,865 of record CAZQEQ010000009.1, read on the forward strand.
AATGAAGGGAAGGCTGTGGCGCTCGCCGCGCCGTGGCGCCAGACTGAAGGGATGAAGAGGAACGCTGCTTCTTGCCTGTTTCTCTGCTTCCCTTCTCCGCTGTTCTTCGTATCCTTCGTGGTGATCGTCGTGGCGTTGTGGTGAATCTCAGCCTGTGCGGCCGCAGCAGTGCTTGAACTTCTTGCCGCTGCCGCAAGGGCAGGGCTCATTCCGCCCGACTTTCTGCTGGACGCGGATGGGCTTGGCGGCGCGCCTGGCGCCGGCCGCGTCGGCCACTTGCTCCTGCTCCCGGGCGTAGCCGTCCCGGTCGAAATCCTCGTGGCGCGTCTCGGATATCTGCCAGATGCCGCTGACCTGGCGGCCGACGCGCTCTTCCACCTGGACGCGGAACAGCAGGTCTGTCATCTCATCGGCGACCCGGATCAACATCTGCTCGAACATGACGCCGGCTTCGCTCTTGTACTCGATTTTGGGGTCAAGCTGAGCATAGCTGCGCAGGCCAATGCCGCTCCTGAGCACGTCCATCGCGTGGAGGTGGTCCTTCCACTTCATGTCGATGGTGCGCAAGGCGACGTATCGGCCGAAGTCCAGCAGCCGCTCCTTGCCGATGTCCTGGCACTTGGATTCGAACAGTCGCACGGCCGCCCCGACGAGGTGGTCTTCCAGCGCCCGCGCATCCGCGGCGGCGCCCTCGGGCAGGTCGGCGGGCGCGCCGAACTTGCGCTCGAACCAGTCACAGAGGCCCTTCAGGTCCCATTCGGCGGACGCGACCTTCGGGTTCACGTAAAGGTCAACGCCGTCGCAGACCGCGTCCTCGACCAGCGTGAGCAGTTCCTGCTCGACGTCGCGGCTCTCGACGAACTTCTGGCGCCAGGAATAGATGCTCTTGCGCTGCTCGTCCATCACCTCGTCGTATTCGAGCAGGTTCTTGCGGATGTCGAAGTTGTATTCCTCGACGCGTTTCTGCGCCTTCTCGATCCAGCGGGAGACCATCCTGCTCTCCAGGGCCATGCCGTCTTCCATGCCGACTCGCCTGAGCCAGTTGCGCATGGACTCCGGGGCGAAGATGCGCATCAGCTCATCCTCGAAGGAGACGAAGAAGCGGCTGCTGCCCGGGTCGCCCTGCCGGCCGGCGCGCCCTCGGAGCTGGTTGTCGATGCGACGGGCCTCGTGTCGCTCCGTGCCGACGATGTGGAGTCCTCCCCTGCCCGCGACGCCCGGGCCGAGGACGATGTCGGTTCCGCGCCCTGCCATGTTAGTGGCGATGGTCACGGACTCTGGCTGGCCGGCCTTGGCGACGATGTCGGCCTCCCGCGCCGCCTGCTCCGGCCTGGCGTTAAGCACCTCGTGCTCGACGCCGAGCCTCATGAGGCGCGTGCTCAGCTGCTCGCTGGCTTCGACGCTGGTCGTGCCGACCAGGACGGGGCGCCCCTCCCCGTGGGTGTCCTTTACCTCCTCGACGACGGCCTTCCACTTGTCGTCCTCGTCGCGAAAGACGACGTCCGGGTGCTCGGCGCGGATCAAGGGCAGGTTCGTCGGGATGGCGACGACGGCGAGGTCGTAAATCTTGTGGAACTCCTCCCCCTCGGTCATGGCGGTGCCCGTCATGCCGGCCAGCTTGTCATAGAGGCGGAAGAAGTTCTGGTACGTGATGGTGGCGAGGGTCTGCGTCTCCTCCCGGATTTTCAGGCCCTCTTTCACGGTCACCGCCTGGTGCAGGCCGTCGCTCCAAACGCGCCCTTCCATCAAGCGGCCGGTGAACTCGTCAACGATCACCACTTCGCCGTCCTTGACGATGTACTCCTTGTCACGCTCGAAGAAGTGATGGGAGCGCAGAGCGGTCTCCAGGAAGTGCGGCCATTCCATCGTCTCCTCGGTGCGGATGCTGTCCACGCCGAGCATCTTCTCGACGCGCGCCTCGCCCTCGTCGGTCAGGTGGCAGGACTGCTCCTTCTCCTTGACCTCGTAGTCCTGCCCGGCCCGAAGCGCCTTCGCGATGCTGTTGGCCTTGTAGTACTTCTCGGACTGCTGCATGACGGGGCCGCTGATGATCAGGGGCGTGCGCGCCTCGTCGATGAGGATGTTGTCCACCTCGTCCACGATGGCGTAGTTGAGCCCGCAGCCGAGCTGGGCCTGGGCCTCCGGGCTGTAGCGCATGTTGTCGCGCAGGTAGTCGAAGCCGAACTCGCTGTTGGTCCCGTAAGTGATGTCGCAGGCGTAGGCCGCGCGCTTCTCGGCGGGGTCCTGCCCGGCCTGGATGGCGCTGGCGGTCATGCCGAGCAGGTTATAGACGGGGCTCATCCACTCGCAGTCGCGCCGGGCCAGGTAGTCGTTGACTGTGACGATGTGGACCCCGCCCCCGGTCAGCCCGTTCAGGTACGCGGCAAAGGTCGCCACCAGGGTCTTGCCCTCGCCGGTGACCATCTCGGCTATCATGCCGCGGTGCAGCGCAATGCCGCCGATCAACTGCACGTCGAAGGGCCGCATCGTGGGATAGGGGCTGTCCGGCGCGGGGGTGACGAGCATGCGCCGGGCCGCCTCGCGAACCGCGGCAAATGCCTCGGGCAGGATGTCGTCCAGGACCCCGGCCCTGTCCTCGCGGGACCGCTCGGGGCGCAGGCGTTCCCTGAACTTCTCGGTCATCTCGCGAAGCTCGGCGTCCGACTTGCGCTGGAACTCGGGTTCCAGAGAGCCGATCCTGTCCACCGGGGGCACCATGTCCCGCAGGAGGCGCTCGTTCGAAGTGCCGAGCACAGCCTTGAAGGCCCCGCCGATCTTATCGAGAATCCCCATCACCATAAGCTGCCCGGTCCGTTCCTGATTCCTTGCCTGCCAGGCAATTATAGGCGAAACGCAGGCTGATTTCCATTCTGGGGCGCGCCTTTCGGGCGAGCGGGGCAGGATGTAGAATGACCTTCCCGCCCAACCTGAGGCAAGACATCGAGGACGGAGCGATGGCAGTCGGTCCTCCCGGCGACGACCGGGCCGGGCACCAGCGAGAGGCGACCGTGGCTACGGCGCGCTCGGCGTCGCACGACGCGGCGGCCGTCCGCGAGGCCGTGCAGCGATGCGTCGCCGCGCTTCCCTCCGTTCAATCGGCCTTCCGCCGGGCCGGCAGCGTCCTGCTCAAACCCAACCTGCTCTCAGACCGGCACGGCCCGGACAGGCACGTCAACACGCATCCGTCCGTCGTCCAGGCGCTGGCAGCGATACTGATCAGCGACTTCGGGTGCGAAGTCGCAATCGGGGATTCCTGCGGCTCGCAGGCACGCCGTTCGACGGCGCAGGCCCTGGGCGTCTCCGGGATGGTCGCTGTCGCCGAACGGGTCGGCGCACGCATCTACAACGTCGATACCGAGCCCCGCCACGTCGTCCCCCACCCGGCCGGCCTCATCCTCAAGGAGGTCCCCCTTCCGGCGACCCTTGGCGAGTTTGACCTGGTGGTCTCGGTCGCCAAGCTCAAGACGCACATGCTCACCTACACGACCGGGCCGGTCAAGAACATGCTGGGCCTGGTCCCGGGCAGCGCCAAGAAAGATGCCCACCTGATCGCCCCCCATCCGGTGAAATTCGCCACGTTGCTGTGCGACCTGTACGAACTGGTCCGCCCCGGCGTGGCCTTCGTTGACGGCGTCGTGGGCATGGAGGGACGGGGGCCGAGCAACGGCAAGCTGCGCCCCGTGGGCCTGATCGGCGCCGGCGACGACGCGGTGGCGCTGGACAGCTTCTGCGCGCAAGTGATGGGCTTCGACCCACTGCGCGTCCCGCTGCTGGCCCAATGCGGCGAGCGGGGCCTGGGCACGGTCGCGCCGGGCGACGTCGCCGTCAGGGGCGAACCAGCGGGGGCCTTTGCGCCGGAGCACTTCGCCAAACCGCCGACCTATGCCTGCCGCCCGCTGGCCAGGCTCGTGCCCGGCTGGCTCGCACGGGGCGCCGTCCGCTCGGTGACCACGCGCTACGCCGGGATAAGGCAGGACAGGTGCGAGCGCTGCGGCGAGTGCGCGAGGAACTGCCCCAGCGGCGCCATCGTCCTGGACCAGGATACGGGCCGCTACAGCGTGGACCGGGGGCGCTGCATCTGCTGTTTCTGCTGCGCCGAGGCCTGCCCTTACGACGCCATCGAGGCGGCGGGCAACTGGACGACCCGCATCGCGGACTGGCTCCGGGGGACCTGACACTCGAGCGGCCCGCCGTCACGCCGCCGGCACTTCGTTGGCCGGGTCCTGTCGGCCGTAGAAACGGTTCGCCAGGAAGCACTCCGCCACCAGGAAGCACAGGGCCAGCAAGGCCACGGACGGCGTCAGCTCGCGGGAGCCGGGCCCGCCGGGGGACGAGTCGAGTTCAAACGTCGCCTCGGTCATCAACTCCACCGACGCCGCGTGGAGGGAGCCCTTCACGTCGTCGAAGCCGGCCCTTTCCAGGTAACTCTCGACGGGTACGGGGTTGACGGCGAATCCTCCCTGCCACCGGCTGTCCTGATGGTCGAAGTCCACCTTGTAGTAGCCGGGCACGTCGGTCTTCCAGTAAGTGACGCGCCCCGGAGTGGTCCCGGGCAGGAGCCGCTCCGGCGCCATCGACCCCGGGGCCGTCACCTGCACGACGGTCGGCCAGAGCGCGCTGTCGTACTCTATGGGGACGTGGGCGCCGACCCCATAGCTGCGGGCGCCCGCGCCGGACCGGGCGGCCAGGTACAGGAGCGTCTCCTCGCAGAACGGGACGAAGACGGGCGTCCTGGCAAACAGGCCCCACCGCTCGTCCACGGACCCCGCGAAGAGGGCCGTCCTGCCCCCCCGGTCATCCATCAGCAGGCCCGGCATGCCCGCCCCGAAGCTCATCACCTCCTCTGCGGAGCCAGATGACACGATCCGCCGACACCGGGTGAACCGCACCTCCCCGAGTCGGGCGCCCGACGACTCGAGGGCCTTCACGAAAGGATGGTCCATCTGAACGGTGCGGAGCCCGAACGGCGAGCCGGCGGGCGCCACGACGACCTCGTCGATCCGGGCGCCCAGCGTCCCCACGGCGTCATCGACGCGGTAGGCATCCTCGGTTTCAGGGCCGCAGAACACCAGCAGCCCCCCGCCCCCCGAAACGTACGCGCCCAGCCGGCGCCAGTTCTCCGGCTCCATCCGCGCCGTCCCGGTCAGGACCACGACGTCCGCCCAGCCCAGGGACTCATCGTCCAGTCCTTCGGCAGAGACGCGCCGGACGGTGAAAACGCTTCTGCCCTCCTCGCCCCAGGGGTTGAGCGCCAGGCGGAAGAAGTACGACGGGGAGTCAGCCTCCTGGTTGGGATCGTCCTCGACGCAGAGCACCGCCACGTCAGGCTGCACGTCGACCGCGAAGACGTACGAGTCGTCGGGGGCCAGCGAATCGGGGTTCAGGAATTTCACTCGTCCCCAGTGGTGTCCGCTCCGCGTCAGCCGGACCGTGAAGCGCAGCCAGGTCTCCTCGCCGTCGTCGAGGCTCACGTCCTGCCGATCCAGCGCCTTGCCGTCGAACTCGAACTCGACCGTTCTGGCGATGGGGCCGCCGGAAGCCAGCACGCGCGTCCGCAGGCCCAGCAGCGAGCCGGCCAGCGCCGGCTGCCCCTCGTCGCGCAGTTCCGTCACGGCGCCGTTCAGCGGGTCCGTCCCGGCGCAGTCGACAACGAACAGGTTGACGTTCGGCCCCATGTCCACGTTTCGTCGCTCGTACCCGAGCCAGGCGCCGCGCGTCATGTCCGTGAACAGGAAGACGTCGCGCCGGCCGGCCTCTCCCGGCTTGAGCAGTTCTGCCGCGTTCTCGAGCGCCCTCCAGCAGGAGTTGGCGCGCATCGTCGGCCTGAGCCCCTGAAGCCGGTGTGCCACGTCGCTCGCCTCCCGCGTCAGACTGCCCGTCGGGCGCGAAGAGGTCAGGACCGCCAGCGCACCATGGCGCGGCATCTCGCCCAGAAGCTGGAGCGCCCGATTACGCGCCGCGTCGAACCAACTGGTGTCGCCGACCGTGTAGCCCATGCTCAGCGAATCGTCCAGTATCAGCACGGCGGCGGGCGTGCCGAGCAGGTCCTGGCCGGCGACGCCTGCCCCCGCCCCGAAGATCGGCCGCGCTATCAGAGAGGCAAAGAGCGCGATCAGTCCCATGCGCAGCAGAAGGAGCAGCAGATGCTTCAGCCGCGTGCGCCGCACGCTGCGACGGCGGCTGCTGCGGATGAACCGCACGGCGGGGAACAGGATGACCCTGGGCTTCTGGCGGGAGAACAGATGGATTATCAGGGGCAGAGCGGCCCCCGTAGCCAGCCACAACGCTCCCGGATGCAGAAAAGTGAGGAATCCCATGTCTCAGAACTTCGCCTGGCGCGCCCTCAAGAAGGACAGCAATACGTGGTCGAACGAATCCGCCGTGTCCACCTGGGTGAACTCCATGTTCTCGTTGACGCACGCGTCGCGATATCCGGCAATGAAGCCCTGGAGTTCCTTCCTGTAATCCAGGGCCACCGCGTCGGCGTCGGCCCGTGTGGTCCGCTCGGTCTCCACGTCAACGAACCGCACGGGGCCTCGGAACGGGAAGGTCACCTCCGCGTGATCGAGCAGTTGGAAGCAGACGACGTCGTGCCCGCGGTACTTCAGGTGCTTCAGGCCCTCGATGACCTGCTCCTGCCCCTCGTCGTCGGCGGGGATCAGGTCGCTGAAGATGATCACCATCCCGCGCTTGCGCAGCATGTCGGCGGCCCGGTGCAGGCACCGTGACAGGGACGAGGGCCGGTGCCGCAACGCGGACGTCAGCACCGCCAGCAGCGCGACAAGGTGCGCCCGCTTGCTGCGAGCGGGAACCTGGTTCGTCACGGCCTCGTCGAAGGTGATCAGCCCAACGTTGTCCTGCTGATGGATCAGCATGTAGCAGAGGGCTGCGGCCATGTAGAGGCCGTACTCGAACTTCGTGATCACGCCCCCGTAGCTGTACGCCATGGACTCGCTGACGTCGAGCAGGATGTTGCAGTCGAGGTTAGTCTCGGCCTCGAAGCGCTTGACGTAGAGCCGGTCCGTCCGGGCAAAGACGCGCCAGTCGATGTAGCGGGGCTCGTCGCCGGTGGTGTACTTGCGGTGCTCGCTGAACTCGCTGGAGAAGCCGTGGTAGGGGCTGTCGTGCAGGCCGGAGATGAAGCCCTCGACGATGAACCGCGCCTTCAGGTCCAGTCGGGTGACTTCCTGTATGACGTCCGGCCTGAGGTATTCCTCTATGGCCCTCAACTTTGGCGCCTCGCGGCCCTTCTCGGGGTAGCGTCGGGCGTCTCGCCCGGCGTTCGCACGCGCCCGGTACCCCCGGCGAGACGCCGGGGGCTACCCAGGACGTGCTTTCTGCACACCAACTATCAACTGTCGTCGGTGGGTTGACTTCCCGATACGGTTCGCTCATCATACGGCGGGCGGGGACGTTTTGCAAACTGGCCGGCGCCTGCCCACCGGCAGTCCCGCAGAAAGGAGCAGAACCGGATGAGCGAGAGCATGCAGTACCGCTTTGACACGGTGGCCGTGCACGGAGCGCACACGCCCGACGCCGACACTCGCTCGCGGGCCGTGCCCATCTACCAGACCACCTCCTACACGTTCAGGGACACCGACCACGCGGCGCGGCTCTTCGCCCTCCAGGAGCCGGGCTACATCTACACCCGCATCATGAACCCGACGACGGAGGTGCTGGAGGAGCGCGTGGCCATGCTGGAAGGCGGCGTCGGCGGCCTGGCCTTCGCCAGCGGCATGGCCGCCATCACGGCCGCCTGCCTGACCATCGCGGGCAAGGGCGATCACATCGTCTCATCCAGCGGCCTCTATGGCGGCACGTACACGCTGTTCAGCCAGACGTTCCCCCGCAAGCTCGGCATCGACGTGACCTTCACGGACACCGACGACCCCGCCGGGTTCGAGGCCGCCGCCACGGATAGGACGAAGCTGTTCTACGTCGAGACCGTCGGCAACCCGCGCCTGACCGTGCCGGACTTCGAGCGACTCGCGCACGCGGCCCACGCGCACAACGTCCCCCTGATGGTGGACAACACGGTGGCCTCCCCCTGGCTCTGCCGGCCACTGAGCCACGGCGCGGACATCGTCGTGCACTCGCTGACCAAGTACCTGGGCGGGCACGGCAACAGCATCGGCGGCATCCTCGTGGACGGCGGCCGGTTCGACTGGGCGGCGGCGGGGCGATTCCCCGACCTGGTCGAGCCCGACCCGAGCTACCACGGGGTCCGATTCGTCGAGCAATTCGGCGAGGCCGCCTACGTCGCCAAGGCGCGCGTGCACCTGCTGCGCGACCTGGGCGCGTGCATCAGCCCGATGAACGCCTTCCTGATCCTCCAGGGCATCGAGACGCTGCCCCTTCGGATGAAGCGGCATTGCGACAACGCGATGGAGGTCGCGCGGTTCCTGTCCGGGCACCCGAAGGTGAGCTGGGTCACCTACCCGGGCCTGCCCGACCACCCGACCCACGAACTGGCGGCCAGGTACCTGACCGGCGGCTTCGGGGCGATGATCGGCTTCGGCGTCGCGGGCGGGCTCGAGGCCGGCACGAAGTTCATCAACAGCCTGAGACTTGTCAGCCACCTGGCCAACATCGGCGACGCCCGCACCCTGGCCATCCATCCCGCCAGCACGACGCACCAGCAACTCAGCGAGGATGAGCAGCTTCAGGCCGGAGTGACGCCGGACTTCATCCGGCTCTCGGTCGGCATAGAGGACCCGCAGGATATCATTGAGGACCTCGACCAGGCCCTCGGCCGGTGCGGCTGATCGCCAGGGCGGCCCGGACTCAAAAGGAGGGACATACCCCCAAAATGTTCATCGATATACACACCCACACGAGGCGGGTCCCGGGCCCGCCCCGGGACGACGGCAGCACGTACGCGACGCCCGAACAGCTTGTCGAGCGCTACGACGCCCTCGGGGTCGAGAAGGCGGTGATACTCCCCAGCGTGAGCCCGGACTGCGCCTTCGTGCCCCAGTCGAACCAGGAGGTCCTGGACATCTGCGAGGCGTTTCCGGGCCGGTTCATCCCGTTCTGCAACGTGGACCCGCGGAGCATGACGAACTCGCCGGCCGCCCCGCTGGAACGGCTGCTCCGCTTCTGGCAGGAGAGGGGCTGCAGGGGCATCGGCGAGGTCACGGCGAACCTGCCGTTCCTCGATCCAATGGTGCAGAACCTGTTCCGGTGCGCGCAGCAGGTGGGGATGCCACTGACGTTCCACGCCGCCGCGCAGATCGGCGGGACGTACGGACTCTATGATGACCCGGGGCTGCCGCAGCTCGAGCGGTCGCTGCAGGAGTTCCCGCGCCTGCAGTTCCTGGGGCATTCGCAGGTCTTCTGGGCGGAGATTGCGCCCCTCGAGACGCCGGCCGACCGCTACGCATACCCGAAGGGGCCGGTCACGGCGGAGGGCGTCGTGCCGAAGCTGATGCGGCGTTACCCGAACCTGCTCGGGGACCTCTCGGCACACAGCGGCTACAACGCGCTGGCCCGCGACCCGGGCTACGCCGCCGAGTTCCTCGACGAGTTCCAGGACCGCCTCTTTTTCGGCACGGATATCTGCGCCCCCGACACGCCGACGCCCCTGGTAGGCTTCCTCCAGGGCCTTCTCTCCGAAGGCGCCATAGCGGAGGAGGTCTTCCACAAGATCGCGCGTGAAAACGCGGTCGGCCTCCTGGACCTGCGCTCAACGCCAACAGAGCCATCCGAATGAAATCGCCACTGGCCATCCACGGCGGCCCGAAGAGCGTCACGCTCGATCCCGGCGACATCTTCACCTGGCCGATCCTGACGGCCGAGGACGAGGAGGCCGTCCTGGACGTGCTTCGGCGTCGGGCGATAAGCGGCTCCGACGTGACAAGGGAGTCCGAGCGGGAGTTCGCCGCCTGGTCGGGCAGGCAATTTGCGCTGGCCTATCCGAACGGGGCCGAGGCCGTGCGGGCGGCGGTCTGGGCCTGCGGCCTGGGCGCAGGGGACGAGATGATCTGCCTCAGCATGACCTACTGGGCGAGCGCCACCTGCGCGCTGACCGTGGGTGCGGCCGTCCACTTCGCCGACTGCCTGCCCGGGACCCTCCGCAAGGGCCGCATGGTCGGCACGTTCGGCCGCGCCGCCGCCATGAGCATGATGAGCGGGAAGGGCTTCGCCGTCGGCGAGGGCGGGATGCTGCTGACCGACGACCGGGAGGTCTACGAGCGGGCCGTCGCCTACGGCCACTACGAGCGCACCGGCGGCGCCACGAGATGGAGCGCGCCGGACGCGCAGGTCACCGACGAGGCGCTGAAGCGGTTCGCCGGCGTGCCCATCGGCGGCTACAAGCACAGGATCAACCAGATGTGCTCGGCGCTGGGGAGGACGCAGTTGAAGTACTTCCCCAAGCGGATCGCCGCGATCCAGGCCGCCATGAACTGCTTCTGGGACCTGCTGGAGGGGGTGCCCGGCATCAGGGCGCACCGCGTCCCGCCCGGTTCGGGCAGCACAATGGGCCCGTGGTACTTCCCGCGCGGGCTCTACTGCGAAGAAGAGCTGGGAGGGCTGCCCATCGAGCGTTTCTGCGAGGCCGTGCGCGCCGAGGGATTCGGCGGCTGCCTGCCCGGCGCCAACGAGCCGCTCCACCTGCACCCGGTCTTCCATGAGGCCGACCTCTTCCGGCAGGGCCGGCCGACCGTGCTCGCCTTCGGGCAGCGCGACGTGCGCCAGGGCCGGGGTGACCTGCCCGTCAGTGAGGCCGTGCCGCACACCGTCTTCGCCGTGCCCTGGTTCAAGCACAATCGCCCCGAGGTCATACAACAGTACGCCGACGCCTATCGCAAGGTCGCGGAGTGCGCTGACCGGCTCCTGGGCGAGCAGACGGGTTGAGCAACCCGCGTCCACACGACACGCAGCGACAGGCGTCCCACCCGCCGGCGTTGAAAAGAGGACGCCCGAGCCATTAGGATACCGAGCGATCGGCCTTCCCGGCGCGAATGAGAAGAGAACATGGCTGGTGAACATCATTACCAGATGACCGTGCAGGAGGTCCTGGACGCCCTCGGGACGAGCGAGAAAGGACTCTCGCAGGACGAAGCCAAGAACCGACTCCGCAAGTACGGCAGGAACGAACTGACCACTCGCGGCGGCACGCCCGCGTGGCTGATGTTCCTGTTGCAGTTCAGGGACGTCCTGGTGCTGGTGCTGATCGTCGCGGGCATCCTGTCCTACGGCATCGGGTTCGTGGAAGGCTCCTGGACCAACATCCGCGACGGCACGGCCATGTTTATCATCGTGATGATCAACGCCGGGATCGGCTTCGTCCAGCAGTACAAGGCCGGCCGGATCCTGGAGCGCCTGCGGGATTTGATCCGCTCCCCCGCACGCGCCCTGCGCTCCGGCGACCTGGCCGAGGTCGGACAGGACGCCCTCGTGCCGGGCGACGTCATCCAGATCGAAGAGGGCGACAAGATCCCGGCCGACATGCGGATCATCGAGTCCTTCAACCTGCGCACCAACGACTTCTCCCTGACCGGCGAGTCCATGCCCCAGGGCAAGCAGACCAACGCCATCGCGGAGGACTGCGTGCTGGCGGACCGCGACAACATGGCCTACGTCGGCACGACCGTCGCCAGCGGGAACGCGACGGGCGTCGTCGTCCGGACGGGCATGGAGACGGAACTGGGCAAGATCGCCACGATGACCGAGGAGACGGTCGAGAGCAAGTCGCCCCTACAGCAGGAGCTGGAGCTGCTGGCGTGGCGGCTGACCAGCATCGTCGTGGTCATCAGCGCCCTCCTGTTCGTGGTCACCCTGTGGCAGGGGTTCAGTTGGATACTCAGCATGACGTACGCGCTGGGGGTCGCCGTGGCCTGTGTGCCCCAGGCGCTGCCCGCCCAGGTGACCGTGGCCCTGTCAACGGCCAGCCGACGCCTGGCGGAAAGAAACGCCGTTGTCAAGAACCTGCCCTCCGTCGAGACGCTCGGCTCCACGAACGTGATCTGCACCGACAAGACGGGCACCCTCACGAAGAACGAGATGACCGTCAGGGCCGTCTGGTTCAACGGCCGGCACTACAAGCTGACGGGCATCGGCTACGAGCCGAAGGGAGGCATCCAGGACGAGAACGACGAGCCGCTCAGCCAGGAGCAGATCGACGAGATCGAGATCATGATGGATGCCGCCACGATGGCCTCCAACGCGGAGATTCACCCGCCGGACGACGAGCACCCCGGCTGGTATCCCGTCGGCGACCCGACGGAGGCGGCCCTGGTGACGATGTCCACGAAGCTCGGCACGCGCTCCCCGGAGGAAGACGAGGAGAACCCTGAACTGCACGAGTTCCCGTTCGATTCCGAGCGAAAGCGCATGAGTTCGGTGCGCCAGTTCGGTCAGGGCGAAGTGCTGACCATGAAGGGCGCTGCCGACAGCGTGCTCTCCATCAGCAAGTCCATCTACCGCGACGGCAGGCCCGCGCCCATCGCCGAGCAGGACAAGGAGGCCGCGCGCTCGGTGGTGGACCGCTACTCGCAGGACGCCATGCGCGTCCTGGCCATCGCCTACCGCCCCCTGGAGCCGGACGGGCGGGACTACGTCCTGGAGGAGGTGGAAAAGGACGTGACCTTCCTGGGGCTGGTGGGCATGATCGACCCGCCCAAGGAGGGGGTGCGCGAGGCCATAGCGAGCGCCCACCGGGCCCACATCCGCACCTTCATCATGACCGGCGACCACGCCGTCACCGCCCAGGCCGTCGGCCGGGAGATCGGCCTTTCGGAGTCCGGCAGGCCCTCCCCCGTCATCACCGGCCAGGAGATGGGCGGCATCAGCGACTCGGTCCTGGTCGACACCATGGAGCATCACGACTCGCTGATCTTCTCCCGAGTCGATCCGGGCGACAAGCTGCGCGTCGTGCGGCTGCTGGAGGAGCAGAACGAGGTGGTCGCGGTCACGGGGGACGGCGTCAACGACGCCCCCGCGCTCAAGCGCGCGCACATCGGCGTGGCCATGGGCCGCACCGGGACCGACGTCGCCAAGGAGGCGTCCGAGGTGGTGCTGCTGGACGACAGCTTCCCCACGCTCGTCCACGCGGTGGAGCAGGGCCGCACCATCTACAACAACCTCAGGAAGGTCGTCCTGGCCAGCCTAACGACCAACGTCGCCGAGCTGGTGGCCGTGCTCCTCGGCCTGGTCGGCGTGGCGCTGCACGACATGGCCATCCCCATCCTGGCCATCCAGATACTGGCCGTTGACCTGCTGGCGGAGATCATGCCGCTGACGTTCCTGTGCTTCGATCCCCCGTCCGAGGAGTTGATGGACCGCCCGCCCCGCAGCCGACGGGAGCACATCCTGGACCTCGCGTCCGGCGGGGAGGTGCTCTTCCTGGGCTCCCTGATCGGCGCGCTGGCCGTGGCCAACTACGTGCTCTACCAGTGGCGCCACGGGCCCTTCCCGGACGGGGGGCGCTGGCTGTCCGTCGGCGCCGAGGACACCGTCCACTACGCCCGCGCCACCACCATGGCCTACCTGACGATCGCGTACTGCCAGTTCGTCAACATCCTGTCCAGGCGCTACGACTACTCGTCCGTCTTCCACGGCAACTTCTGGACCAACAAGATACTACTCGGTTCTATCATCGCCTCCATCGGGATGGTCTGCATAGGCGTGTACGGGCCGTTCATCAGCGGCCTCCTGGCGTTCGCCGGCATTGGGCTGGCCGATTGGCTCTACGTGTGGGGAGCCGCCGGCGCCTTCCTCGCAGTGTTCGAGGGGCTCAAACTGCTCAAGCGCGTCAAGCAACGCAGGGCCCGCGGGCAGAAAGCCCCCGCCACCGGGGCCTGAACGCGCGCCCGATCCCGCCGCCGGTCGCCTCGAATCCGGGCGTACTGCCCGCTGCGCCGGGAAACAAGGCACGGGCATTGCAGTAAGCCGAAAGAGATGGCTTTGTGCCAATTCGTCGCACGCGTGCCACTGCCGGCAGGGGCACCGTTTTATTGAGACAGCAAGCCCATCCGAGGGATGCATGTGCCTTGAAAGAGACACGAAGGACCAAGGCCGAGCTGATCGAGGAACTCCAGGCGCTGCGCGCCCGCGTGGCGGAATTGCAGCACCTGCTGGCGGCACGGAAAGGCCCACAATCGACTGCGGGCGGGGCCCGACAGGCGCTGGAGCAGGTGATCGAGGCTGAGCCCCACGCCGTTGTCCTCCTTGATGCGCAGACCATGCACGTCAAGGAGGTGAACGACGCGGCCGTCCGGCTCTATGGCTACCGCCGGGAGGAGTTCCTCCAGCGTGCCTTCGCGGATATCTGCGTCGAACCGGAGCAAGCCGTCGGCACGCTGCGCGCCATGGTGGCCAGCGGGTCGGCAGAGACGTCAGGCCAGAACCACCGCCGCCGGGACGGTGGCACGTTCGCCGTCGAGGTCACGGCGCGCGCCCTGCACGTTGACGACAAGGAGAAGATATGCCTCCTGGTCCGGGACATGCGGACGGCGGCTCGCGCGCCGGAGCACCTGGCCCGCGTGGGGGCCGCCGTGGAGGGCGCGTTCGACGCGGGCCTCGTCATCGACCTGAACAGGAAGGCCGTGTACGCCAACCAGGCGTTCCGCGAGCTGTTCGCGTGCACGCCGGAGACCATAGACCAGGCCGGCCTGGAGTCCCTGTTCGTCAACCGCAACGTCACCGAGCAGATCTTCCAGACCATCCTGAAGGGCAGACACTGGGCCGGCGAGGTCGAGATGCACAGCATGGCCGGCGACAGCCCGTTCACGGCCCTCGTGAGGGGGACGCCCGTCCTGAACGACGAGGGCGACATCATTGATTTCCTGCTGCTTTTCTCGGACGTCACCGAGCAGAAAGAAGTCGAGGAGCGCCTGATCTACGAGGCCACGCACGACTCCCTGACTGACCTGTTCAACCGGCGCTACGTCATGGCGCGCCTGGAGCAGATGGTCCACTCGGCAATCCGCTACGGCCATCCCCTCAGCATCTGCCTGTGCGACCTCGACAGGTTCAAGGCAGTCAACGACACGCACGGCCACGCGGCAGGCGACCAGGTGCTCTCCCACGTCGGTAAGCTGATAAAGCGAAGGTCCCGGGCCGAGGACATCGCCGGCCGGTACGGCGGGGACGAGTTCTGCATGCTGCTGCCCCATACCGACGCGGACGCGGCCGTCAACTGCGTGGAACGCATAAGGCAAGACGTCGAGAAGGCGCCGTTCCAGACAGACGGGGGTAGAGTACTCTCGCTGACCGCCACCTTCGGCGTGGCGGAGATGGCGCCGGAATATGAAGACGAGAACGATCTGCTCGTGGCGGCAGACCGCGCCCTCTACAGGGCAAAAGCGGAAGGGGGCAACCGCATCATCACGTATTCCGCGTGAGCAGGCGACGGAATCGCAAGCCCAACCACTGTGCGCCGACTCCCTGGGGGCCCGTGCCCTAAAGACCCTTGACGGAAAGGGCGCCGGGCTGTAACATTCTGATGAGTTTCGGGCGTGTCGTGTGTGTGGAGGCGGAGAGTTCTGCAAATCTGACCGGAGAGGATAGACATGAGTGCGAGCAGGCGCATCTTGCGGACGGGACTCCTCTTGTCGGTGCTCATCGGCCTTGTGCTGGCGACAACGGGCTGCGGCTACCTGAAGAACCTGCGGGACGACGCGATGGACTGCGGCACGCTGGCCGTCGGCTACGTCCCGCCCGTGGCGCCCGGGGACGAGGAAGTGAAGGCTATCGGCCTCCTGCCGCCGGCCCTCGGCGCATACGTCGAGGTAACGGAGTTCCTCCACCTGGGCGCGCTCTTCAAGGCCACCGGCGACCTGGAGTGGGACCGTCGCGGGGCCGGCGCCACGATAGACGTGCGACGGAAGATCGGGATCGGCCCGCTGCATGACGTGTTCATCGAGCAGGAACCCATCGTCGCGAACGCCTACAAGACGCGCGACAACGAACTTGACGGCTGGCGCGAGCACATGGCTGCCATGAAAGACCCCGTGTTTGGCAGCCCGGCGAAGGTGCTGATCTATGAATCCCAGAACAAGACCCTGGGCTACGAGATTGACCCGGATGCCTTTGTCTGGCGCTCGCTGCCCTGGATGTCCCGCGGCTGGCAGGACTGGGAGATGGTCTCCGTGGAGTTCGCCATCCCCGAGCCCTTCATCCTTCACTCGGGGTTCTACTTCCGCGCGGGCTTCGACCTGTCCCAGGTTGTGGACCTAGCCCTGTCGGCGCTGTGCCTCGACCTTTACAGCGACGCGGCTTACAACTTCGCAGGCGAGCCCAAGCGCTGAACCCGACCTGATCGGCTTTGTACGCATAGTCAGCAGAGGCTGCGGTCAACTCGCAGCCTCTGCTTTTTCGGCGGCGTCGCGCGCGGCCCGCCCGGCCGGTCCCGGAGACGGCGAGAAAGCGACAGCCCCAATGTCGGAGCGTCAACCACAAGCAGCAGCGAAGTGGGACCTGACGTCGGGCTCCCTGGGCTGGAACATGTTCCGCCTGGCCGGTCCCATGGTCGTGGGGCAACTGCTCTATTCCCTCTACGGCCTGGTGGACGCGATGTGGCTGGGCCGCTGGGCGAAGACGGCCCTGGCCTCGCAGGCGGTCTGCTGGCCGTTGTTCTTCTTCGTCCTTGCGGCCACGATGGGCTTCGGAACCGCCGGCACTGTCCTGGTGTCCCAGCACACGGGCGCCGGGCGCCACGAGGACGCCGCGCGCGCGGCGGCTCAGACATTGCTGCTGCTAGGGGTGCTGTCGTCGGCCGTTGCCGCGCCCTTGTTCATCCTTGCCCCCCAATTGCTGCGCCTGATGCAGGTGCCCGCGGACACCGTTGCCACCGCCGAGGTCTACCTGAGGATCTCGCTGGTCGCCCTGCCCCTGGTCGGTTTTACCATCGGCTACGCGGCAGTCCTCCGTGCCCTTGGCGACACGGTGACCGTCGTCATCGTAGGTCTGGTCGGCAACCTGGTCAACCTGGTCCTGGACCCGCTGTTGATCTTCGGGTGGGCCGGCCTGCCGCCCATGGGAGCGGGCGGGGCGGCGCTGGCCAGCGTCGTCGGCCGGTCGCTGGTGGCGTTGATCTGCTTCTCGTGCCTGAGGTGTGGCCGGGCGGGGCTGCGCATCAGTCTGGCGGACCTGAGGCCCCACTGGCCGACGCTGAAGAGGATGCTCGCCATAGGCCTGCCCGTTGCCCTCAACCGCAGCAGCGATTCGCTGGGGTTCGTCGTCTTTCAGACGATCATCAACACGCTCGGGACAACGGTCATCAGCGCTTTCACGATCGGCTTCCGCATCATTCACTTCTTCAACATGCCGGCCCACGTCGTGGCAGCGGCGGCCGCCCCGATCGTCGGGCAGGCCCTGGGGGCGGGAAGGCCCCGCCTCGCCCGGCGCGCCGTCCGCTCAAGCGCAACCTTTGTGGCCGGCACGCTGTTCGTGCCGCTGCTGTTCCTGCTCGCCTTCGGCAAGGTGGTGGCCAGCGCCTTCACCCCCGACGCCGAGGTGATAGCCGAGGCGGGCAGGTTCTTCACGGTCGTTCCGCTCTCTTCCTATCTGTTCGGCGTGCTGATGGTGTTGATGGCGGCGTTCTACGGGTCCGGGCACACCTTCCCGGCGATGGTGATCGGCGTGCTGCGGCTCTGGGTCCTGCGCGTGCCCGCGGCCGTCCTGCTGACGTTTGTGCTCGGCTGGGGCAGCCTTGGCACCTACTGGGCCATGGTCATCGGCAACGTCTGCTGCGCCGCGCTCGCGTTGGTCCTGTTCCTGCACGGCAGGTGGGAAAAGGCGGTCGTGCCGGTCCACGCAGAGAGCAGGCAGGAAGAAGGGGGACCATCCGGCTGACTGCGCCTCACTGGGCAGTGAGGGAATGCCCGGCCGGGCTGGCTGAGTCCGCCTCTGTTATGGCAGCCAGCGCTTGCTGCGCCAGGTCGCCGACGCGCTCGTCGTCGGTGAGCACCTCGAGCGCGTGGACGACGTACTTCCTCACGTATTCGTCGGCATCGTCAGCCTGCGGCAGGGGATAGTCGTCCCTGTTCCGAACGTAGTCCACGCCGACTCGTCCGAGCAACTGGACACATTCGCGCATGCGCCTGGCATTGGCGTGGCGCATCTCCCGCTCGTGCTCCTCGCGCGTGAGCCGAATGGTCTCGACGGCCATGACGGGGTTGATGGCCGTCTTCGAGGCGAAGTAGGAAAGGAACCGGACGCAGAAGTAGTTGTGCCGCAGCAGCCAGACACCCTCACTGGCGCTGCTGCGCAGGTCGTCGAACCGGCTGCCCAGCAGGCTGATGTACTGGTAAACGTGGGGATGGTCCACACGGCGGCCGCCTGCCAGTGCTTCCTGCAGCGCCGCTTTGCCCGCCTCGGCCAGGAAAAGCATGCCCTGGTGGTACATGTCCTCCCAGTGGTCGGCGCGCTGCGCGCAGAACTCGGCCGCTTCGGGCGGCAGTTCGCTCCGCTCGCCGGCCAGCATCTCCGGAAAGCGCTCGGCAGCCTGCGCGGCGGCGGCATCCGAAGAGCCGCTCCACTCGGCCCCCAGCGCGATCAACGCCTCCGCCTCCTCACCGACAAAAGCCTTCTTCTCGTACTGGGCCAGCAGGGAGCCGAGCCTTCTTTTCTCAACGCCCGTGGGCCGCGTCACGGCCCCGTCCGCCAGCCAGACCAGGACGTCGGTGATGCGCTGTTCCGCGTAGGTCATCTCCGGGCTGGCCCGCCGCTCTTCTATCATTCCCTCAAGAATGCCCTTGACCTGGTCATCCAGCACATCCGCCTCGACGAACCCCG
Source organism: uncultured candidatus Brocadiaceae bacterium (assembly GCA_964592385.1). Classification (GTDB taxonomy): domain Bacteria; phylum Planctomycetota; class Brocadiia; order SM23-32; family SM23-32; genus CAZQEQ01. The sequence continues at coordinate 20,606 of CAZQEQ010000009.1, forward strand.
CGTCGGTCATGCCGGCGAGGACGCTGCGGATCGTGTCCCTTCTTGTGGAGGTCGTTCCCCAGGCAATGGCCTTCCGCAGGGCCAGTGCGCGCGCCATCCGGGGGTCGCCCTCCTCGCTCTGAAGCAACTCCTGATTGCAGTAAAGGAAGGCCCGGACGGGGTGCCGTTTGAGCACGTCCACCGCCGCCTGCGCCTGGGGCGCCGAAAGGTCCGAAAGCTGCCCCGCCACGTCTCCCTTCAGGACCGCCACCGCAGAGGTCATCACCTGCTGCACATAGAGGGATTGGGCGATGTAAACCAGGGCGAAGAGCGAGAACGGGCCGAGCGTCCCGTAAAACGCCACCTTGAACCAGCGCGGCAGCAGCGGCCCTGCGGCCGGTTCGCGCACGTCCCGGGCTTCGTGCCCTTGCTGTGTTTCGGTCATTTCACTCATCTTGCCGCCGGATGCTCTAGAACGGCACCATCGTAACGGCGCGCGCAATCAGCCGGATGGCCACGGCGCCCATGCCCACCAGGCCCATCCCGCACGCGAAACCGGCCGCCAGAACGGGCGTGTACTCGCGCCACTGGGCGCGGCCGAAGACCTTCTGCATGTAGTAGCGCCCCAGCAGCGCGCCGGCGAACTGGGGGAACGCCATGGCCGGGTCCGACACGATCCCCTGGATCGTGCCGTACACGAACAACGTCGGCGCCCCAATCACGCGCAGGATCGGATAGAGCACCAGCCCGTACGCCGCCCCCGTGCCGATGAAACGCCATTTTATCGCCTTCACGAAGAACGCGTTGCCCGTCGTCGTCGCCGTCATCCAGAACGCGCTCACAGTGGCATCACGCGGCCAGAACCGCATGGCGAAGGGATAGTCTTCCGGTATGTCGCTGATCCGGTGCAGGAAGGACCAGAAAAGCAGGCTGGTGACCACGGCCAGCGGAAGCAGGAACAGCTGCGCCTTGAAGATGCTGGTGAACTTCGTGCCCGTCAACTCGATCTCACGGAAGTGCGCCGCACCGGCGCCCGCATCGCCCATCGGCACGGGAGCGAACCATATGTCCACCCCCTTGTAACCGCTCAGGACGAAGGCCGCCTCACGCACGTACGGGATCCCTACCATGTGCCCCGTCAACCCGTTGAGCCTGGCGCTCACGTAGGACATCAGCGGCGTATAGAAGAAGCCGAACCCGACCAGGATCCAGATGGGGAACTTGGGCACCAACAGGTGGCAGGCCAGTATCAGCCAGGATGTCTTGGCCAGATAGAACAGCAGCGCCACGCTGATGGGAACGTCGCCGCGTCCCCGGGGCGGGGCCAGGCTCGTCGCAGTGCCAGCACGTCTGGAACCCGCTCTCTTGATGACCTGGCTGATCGCCGCGTAGAAGCCCAGAACCGCAACAGCCAGCGCCGTGCCGATCCTGAAGCTGAGCCAGAAATCGAACTGGTTGGCCAGACCCGTCTCGATGTAGTCCATCCCCGGCTCCCACATCTGCAACACGCCGTAACGGTAGAGCACGGGGTTCAGAATGAGCCTGCCAACCACGCCCGCCGAGAAACTGCCCATGACAACCCAGAAGGGCAGGACGAACCCTTGGAACACGGCGCCCAGGTTCGTGCTGATGGCCAGAGGGACGGCACGGAAAACCGAGACGTCCTGCAACTGCTTGGTGAAGTCGTAGAAGGGAACCTGTATCAGGTAGAGCTCCCGACGCAGAAAGACCCCCGAGAGCACGGGCACCGCAACGTAGATGGCCCCGAAGGCTATCCCGATGGTGCTGCCGATCGAGAAGCACCGCCAGCGCCACGTCTCCTCTTCGCTCTCGGCCAGCGCCATCACGCCCTTGGCCCGGATCGGCGCCAGCGGGAAGGGAAGGCGCTCGACGTCGCTGGTCAGCCGGAACAGCACGTAGCCGAGGCTGAAGAAGCTGAGCCGCCCCCACAGGATGAGGAAAGACATGAGGAGCAGATAGGGCCACCAGTCGCGGTGCAGCAGGTTGCGCGCGGCCAGGGCCTCGCTGCCGGGCGGGGGCGCCCTCCAGAACGGGATCTGATTGGCAATCTCGAACTGGGTCGCCGCATCGCTGCGCATGAAGTACTGCATCCAGATGAACGTCATGCCCTGCTGCATGATGGCCGCGCCCAGGATGCCGAAGGTCACGCTCCAGATGACGAACATCTCCTGGCGCGTCAGCGTCGTGCGACAGCGTTTGGCGATCTCCAGGAAGATGATCAGCGTGACCCACACGGCGGGCGTGCCGAGCTGCTGCCCCAGCATGAGCCACATGAACATGGAGCCCGGCATGACGACGAACGCCACGAACAGGCCGGCCAGAATGGCCTTTATGCCGAACCCCTCGGCGAACTCGGTGGGTTCACCCTGTTCGGCACGTACCTGGAGATAGTCTTCTTCTTTGGCCATTGCTCAGGTGGTTTCCGATCGACTCCCCGTGCTCACTCCGCTAAGCGGGCCGCCAGGCTCAACTTCGGGCCGCAGCCGGCCTGCCCAGAAGATCCCTCCCTTCCTCGGTCAGCCGCTTCTTAGCTTCCGGCGTGACCAGCCGCCAGATCAGCAACTGCTTTCGCAGGTCCTTCAGGAATCCCAGGTTCATCCGATGCCAGGTCTGGAACTCGCCGCTCTTGCGGTTGATCGTGAAGAACAGGTAGGTGATCTGGCCCTCCTCCGGATCGGGAATGGAGGCTATCTTTACCCCCTGACTCACTCCCATGTCAAGGGGGGCCACCCAGACGTCAGCTTCGAGGCAGACGTTCTCCCGGCCCTCGACCGCCTCCGTGTAGAACCGCAGGTTATCCGCCGTGAAGCTGCCCACGGCGTCCTCGTCGTTGCTCTCGAAGTAGTCGTGCAGGTACGACATCACGCCCAGCGCTTCCTTGGAACTGACCGTGAACGGGAACCATATCTCCCAGGTGTCCCCGACGGGCTTGGGCAGCTCCATCTTCCGCGTCTCGTCGGGCACGCTGAGTTTGCCGGCCATCCGGGCGGGATACGCCGTGGAAGCCAGAACGACCACCACCACCAGCACCGCGGACCAGACGGCGCTGATGCTGGAATAGTTGAGGGAAACACCCTCCATCAGGAACGGCATGTGAACCAGGACCTTGCTCATCACCTGCCCGAATATGTAGCCCAGCATAGCGCCCATCACGGCGAAGACGCTGCTCTCCGCCAGGAACAGCGCCCCGATGTGCATCGGCGCCAGGCCCACCGAGGCATAGGTCTTGATCTCGGTCATCCGCTCGTAAACGGCGCCCAGCATGGTGTTGAAGACGATGAGCGCGGCAATCACTACGGGCACCAGCAAGCCCTGGAAGCCTCCCATGCTGAGGCGGGCGCGCGTGGCGACCCGGTGCACCTGGGTCGGCGCGTCGGGCGTCTCGCTGTAGCCGGCGTAGAGCGCCAGGTTCACCCGGCTCAGCAACTGCATCAGCACCTGCTTGAATGGCCGGAGCACCCGCTGCGCCTGCGATGCCGCGCCCGGACCAACCGCCATGGAGCGCGTCGTCGCGCCGAGACGCACGTTCAACTCATGGGGCACGAACAGCACGCGGTCGGGCTCCATGTGGATGTACTGCTCCTCTTCCTCCTCCTTGGCCGACTTGCGGTGGACGAACGTCTCCACGTCCATCTCGCCGCTGGCCGTGAGCGCCAGGCCGCCTCCCGCCTGCTGGCCCCCGCCGCCGGCTTCCTTGAACTGCTGCGCCACGAAGTCGACCGGCGTGATCTCCTCGCCGTCCATGTCTTCGAATTTGAACAGCTCGTCGCTGTTGAGCACGCCCACCACCCTCAACTGCCGGCCCAGCACGGAGAGACGCGCCTCGCCGACCTCGTTGTCCTCTATGCGCAGGCTCTGCTTCATCCGCCTGGGCAGGATGCACACGAAAGGCCAATCGGGCATCGAGGAATCGAACCACTCGTTGTCCAGGAACTCCTCCCCGTCAACGCCGGAGAAGTAGCTCTCTTCCGGGCTGAGGCCGAGAATGGCATTCGCCACGGCCTTGCCCTCGTGGCCGTCCGTGCGGGCAATCTCCAGTTGCAGTTCCTCGTTCCTCTTGCGGTTGACGAACCAGCTCCGCGGGGCCACGCGCATCCCCTGCACTTCGAAGAAGTTCAGCATGTCGTACTCGACGAACTCGGCCAGCGGCCCCCAGCCCAGCCCGCGCAGCAGCACGCCCTCGTACGGGGCTTCGCGCGCGGACGCATAGTCGAGCATGCGCGCCGGAACGGTCTCGAAGCTGGTAAAGGACAGGATCGTGAAAGTGAGCAGGATCAGCGTCACGGCCGTCAGGCCCGTGCGCACCTTCCTCTTGCGCATGTTCGAGATGCCCAGCACGAACGCGGCCATCGCCGCACTCGCCCGCGCCACGTCGGCCCGGTGGATCATGTCCACCTTCTGCCGGATGGACTCCATAACGATGCCGAACTTGCCCAGCAGGTACCAGATCGTCCCGGCTGCGGCAACGAGCATGAAGAAACCGTCCAGGATGATTATCGGCGTCTGAGAGAGCTGGAACGCCGGGTGAACCAGCCGCAGCACCAGGTACGAGAGACCGAACAGGACGGCAACGGCGGCCAGCTTCCGACGTATCTCGACCAGGTTCAGCAGCAGCCGCTCGGCGAACAGCACGAAGGGCAGCAGCAGCGCGAAGTAGAACACGACGCCCTTCACGACGTCCGTAGCCGTGTCACGGACGTCCGGATACACGCGGTTCTCCAGGCCCCAGGCCATGCTGACGTGGAAGCTGTACCGGCCGTAATGGAGGTCTGACAGCGCCCTTCTGGCCGCCTCAATGTGCGCCTCGGCCTGCTTGAACAGGTCCCAGACAGCGCTCTTCAGTATGCCGCTCCGCTTCAGACGGTTCAGCCGGTATCTGTCCAATTCGTGCATGTCCTGCACGACGGCGAAAGCAGTCCGATAGAGGAAGTTCTCGGTTTCGTCCACCCTGTAGCCTATGCCGGTCCGTTCCTTCTTCTCCTCCTCGGCGGCGGTGTCCTTCCTTTCGAAGTTCAAAAGGAGGCCCTCGTAGCCGGTTGCGCCGGCCGCCAGCAGGAACTTCGCGTTCCTGTCACGCTCGGTGAAGAAGATCGCGAACGGTTTGCTAAACTGGTCGTTGGCCGATTCCTGCCCCACGAAGGGGACCATGTACTGGAACTCGCCGTTCGACTCGGCCTGCCTGGCCGTGCTCTGTCCGAGCGTGCGCAGGGAGAGCGGATCGGTCAGGTCAAAGAGCGTCGTGCAGACGGCACGGAAGAAGTTCAGCCGCACGTCCGTCTCGCGCTCAGTCCAATCGCTGGCGCGCGCCCTGTCCGTGGCAGGGACCAACTCGACCTCGCCGACCTTGGCCACGGCGCCGTTGGACGGGGAGAGCAGGAACCCGTCCACCCGGAACTGCTTCGTCTTCTGCAGCCCGAACACCTCGAAGAACCCCTGCACGTTGCTCAACTGGAAGTCGTGCGTCTGCACGCCCATCATGCTCTTGGCCTTGGCCGGCAGGTCGGCGGCCAGCATGCTGACCGCCACGACGCTGTTGGGCACGGAAACCCTGGGCATGTACGGCAGGCGGCTGAACTCGACCGAACTGCCGAACAGGCTGCCGGCCTGCCGCTTCTGCCAGACGTCCTTCCTGTTGACCGGCAGCAGCGGCACGTCGGCGACCTGCTTGACCAGGTGGGCGCAGCCGATCGCCTGGCGACGAACGTTTTCCAGGTACGGCTCCATCCTCTCGTACGTGTCCAGCGGCGTGTTGACGCTGTTGCGCGGGTCGCCGGTGGTCGCCAGCGTTATCGCCGGATAGCCGCAGAGGGAGATCACTTCGCTGTCGAAGGCCATCAGGTCCGGCAGGAGCGACTTCCAGTCGCGGCCTTGCTGGGGCACGATGCCGCTCTGGTAGGTCAGCGTCCGGGCCGGGCCCGTGCCGGCGCTCAAGGACTCCATCCAGTCCACGATCAGGCCGGACAACTCGCTGTAAGCCCGCTGGAGTTCGACTTCCCTGTTGCCCCCCGTCGTCGTGAGCTGGTCGTAGAAGTTCCCCTTGTAGAACGCGCCGATGCTGTTGTGCCGGCTCGACAGGTCCAACCCGACGAAGAAATAGGGCTCCCCCGACCCCTCGCCTGCCGCCTTGTCCGCGCCGTTGCGGCGCGGGTACATGAGCTTGGCCGCGTAGTCACGAACGCCGGCCAACGCCAGGTAGTGTCCGGGCGCGGTGACGAACCTGACCTTCCTGCGCGGGGGATGCTCTTTGAGAAATTTCGCGATCTCCAGAAGGGCACCGACCCCGCACGAACTCTCCGCGCCGGGGCTCAACGCAGGCACGACCGACACGCTGTCGTAGTAGGCAAAGACAACGAGCGCCTGATCCGCCAGCTGGGGATCGGTGCCGGGAATCTCGCCGGAGATGCGGCTGACCGTCACTTCCTCCCAGCGCAGCTCCGCCCGCACGTTCGCCATCACGGTCGCGTCGGCGCCGCCGAGAGTGCGGACCTCCGACAGCGCCGATTCCACGGTGAAGCCCTCAACGGCTCTGCCCGTTAAGGCGGCTGCCAGTTGAGGCAGTTCGGCGCGGCGCAGGTAATACCGCGGCACGGGAATGGGGAACTCGCTGTACTTCTGCTCCGCGTCGGAACGGAACGGGTGCAGCGGCTCGACGAAGACAATCGCCTTTGCGCCCAGGTTGGCGGCCGTCAACCAGCGGCTGACCGAGTTGAAGTCCATCAGGACGATGGCGCCGTCAACCCGCTTGCCGTTGAAGTCCTTCAACTGGCCCGTGCCGGCCCAGATGAGTTCGCCGTCGATGCCGTCCCGGGGCGTCATCGAGTGCCGGACGTAGTTGGGCAATATGCAGTGGAGGGGTATCTCCTGCTCGCCGACGGTCAGCGCGCCGCCGTGGTCGGGCCTGGGGCCCCGCTCGGCCTCCGGGACCGGCTTGCCCCATCGCTCGTCCACGGGCACGATGGGCACAACCACCTGGAAGGGCGTCTCGTCGACGTTGGCCAGCCCGATCTCGCCGAACTTATCAGCGATGTACCGCGCCGACTCGACACAGCCCGGATAGCCCGTGAAGCGGCTTCGATGACTGGCGAAGAACCGGATGTGCCCGGACGGGTCTATGCTGGCCAGGTCCTGCGCCAGGGGCTCGTCCAGGGCGCCGGGCTGGGCAGCCGAGACCGGCGCCAGAACCACACACAGCAGGACGCCCAAGAGCTTGAGAGGACGGCGTTTCAGGCCCATGCTCGGCACTTCTCGCAACAAGCATCCCAGTTTCGGCCCCATTATAGGCAGGGTCCAGTTGGTGTCAACGAAAAACGCATTCGCGCCCCGGCCGGCTTTACTGCCCGCCGGCGCGCGTGGTAAAATGCCGCCCACACCACTGTGAAAGGACCGACCGGACGGATGGAAGAAGCCATCAGAAAGGCCGAAGTGCTCATCGAAGCCCTGCCGTACATCCGGCATTTCGGTGGCAAGCCCGTGGTCATTAAGTTCGGCGGCGCCGCCATGGAGAGCCCCGCAGTGCTCGATGAGGTCCTGGGGGACGTGGTCTTCCTGGCAACCGTGGGGATAAGGCCCGTGGTCGTGCACGGGGGCGGGCCGCAGATATCCGAGGCCATGAAGCGGACCGGCCTGACGCCCAGGTTCGTGCAGGGCCACCGCGTCACGGACGCCGAGGCCCTACAGGTTGTCGTGCGCGTCCTGACCGAGCAGATAAGCGCCGACCTGATCCGCCGCATAGGCACCCGGGGAGGGCAGGGCCGCCCCGCCTTTGGGGACGGCCGCAGCCTGCTCACGGCCCGAAAGAAGCTGTTCGCGGACCCGGCCGACCCCGCCGCCGAGCCGCTCGACCTGGGCTACGTGGGCGAGATCGTCTCCGTTGACTCGGAGGCCCTCCTGGCCCTGACCGAAGGCGGGGCCGTGGCCGTCGTCCCGCCCGTCGGGCAGGATGAGACGGGGCAGCTTTACAACGTCAACGGCGACACGGCGGCCGGCGCGGTCGCAGCGGCGCTGGCCGCCGAGAAGGTCGTATTCCTCAGCGACGTGCACGGCATCATGGCCGAGCCGGGCAACCCCGACTCCCTGCTCTCCACACTGGACGAGCGCGAGATGGAGTCGCTCGTGGCCGGGGGAGTGATCTCCGGCGGGATGATGCCCAAGATCGCCGCCTGCCTGGCCGCCCTGCACGGCGGGGTGCGCAAGGCGCACATCATTGACGGCCGCCTGCCGCACTCGCTGTTGCTGGAGATATTCACCGACAGGGGAGTGGGCACGGAGATACTCAAGCACCCGACGCCCGCCTGAGCCATGCCCGTCATTCACTTTCAGCGTCCGGCGGTCCTGCTTGCCCTTGCACTGCTGCCCGCACTGGCAGTGCTCTGGTGGGCGGCCTGCCGCAGGGCCCGGAGGGCCTCCGAGGCAGCGCCCGGGGATGTCCGGTTTCGGGCGGTCAACTGGACGCGCGGCGCGGTCAGGCTGGCCGCCTTGCTGGTCTTAGTGTCCGGTCTGGCGGACCCGATACTGCTCGGACCGGGGGAGGTCGCCGGTCGGCAGACTCCCCTCGTTCTCATCCTCGACGTCTCGGCCAGCATGGAGGCCGAGGACCTCGCCCCCAACCGGCTCGGGGCGGCGAAGGACGCCGTCCGCGAGATCTGCGCCGCCGTGCCGGACGCTGCGACGGCCCTGATCGCCGCCGCACAGGACGCGGCCGTCGTCTGCCCGCTGACGGCCGACCGCGCCGCCTTCCTGGCCCTGCTGGAGCAGGCCCGGACCGATTGGTTCGGCGGGACGGGCTCCCACCTCGCGCCGGCGCTGGAAAGGGCGGCAGAGGTCGCGCGGGAGGCAACCGGAGGCCCCGCAGCGGTCGTCCTGGTGAGCGACGGGGAGTTCCACGACGCCGAGGCGCAGGCCCGCATAGCCCGCATGAAGCGCGACGGCTTCCTGCTGCACACGCTGGTCGTCGGGTCGGCCGAGGGCATCGAGATTCGCGGCACGCCGGGGCGGGCGGCCGTCGCCACGCGCGCCCGTCCCGAACAGATGGCGGCCTGGGCCGAGGCCGGCGGCGGGCGCGCCTGGAGCGTGACCCCGCAGGGGCGCTCGCTGCCCGCGGCGGCCGGTGAGATCGCGCCCCCCGGCCTGCGCCGCGCTGTCGCACGCGCCGAGGGCGCCGGCGTTCCGCTCGCCCCCTGGCTCTACCTCCTGGCCGCCGCCCTGCTGATCGCCGAGTGGCTGATCGGGATCTAGTGGGCGTTCACGATTGAAATGCGGGGTGCGCGCGCCATTCGTCCTCGTCGTCGTCCTCGTCCTCGACGTCGCGCCCACGCCCGGGAGGACGAGCACGAGTGGCACATGAGCCCGCAATCTCGATGTTGAAGGTCGTCTAGCTGCCCTTCTCCGCGAACTCCGCCGCCTTCTCGACGAGCAGAGCGCCAAGGCAGCGGCAGAGCTCCGACTCTTCCTCGCCGGGCCGGCCCTTGATCGCCACCGTCTCGCCCACGCGCTCCCCCACGCGGCCGCAAAGCTCCTCGAACGGCTGCTTCGCCCGCCCGCCGCCGCCGTGCGTCATGAACAGGGCGACCGGCATCCCGTTTATCTCCTCGTTGCCCGCGCGTTGCGCGATCAGCCAGTCGTCCATGAAGACCTTCAGGCCGCCGGCCAGGTAGCTGAAATAGTCCGGCGTCCCGAACGCCACGCCCGCGCAGTCCGCCAGCACGGCCGGGTCCACCCGTTGCTCATTGGTGTTGAACAGCACGACCTCGAAATCCCCCGCCGCCCGCGCCCCCTCGGCCACGCACTCCGCCGCGGCCTGCGTGTTGCCGGCCTGCTGCGAATGGTAGATGATCGCCACCTTGCTCCTGCCCATTCCCGCCTCCCCGTGAAGGTACCCCGTTACCAGTCCGGCAGCGCCTCGCCCTCGTCGGCGCGGAACTGCTCCCACAGGCGCCGGAAGCGCGCCTCGTAAACCATCCCGAACAGGCCCATCCGGTCCGGGAAGTGCTCCCGCGCGAACTCGCGCAGCTTCCCGATCTCAATCACCACGTCAATGGCCGGGTAGTCGGTTGCCACGATCAGCGAGCCGATACGGTCGGCCCGGCGTTGCAGCTCCCGGTACAGGTCCTCCACCATCTGGTCAGACGCCATCGCGCGCGCTCCTTGCGGTACACCGGTATTCTACATCGCGCGGCGCGCTCCGCAAGGGAACCGCAGGCACGGTGCCCGACGAGCCGCAGCACGGACGCCCTTGTCGGGTATAATGCAGCGCCGCCGGAGCCATTGGGAGGGCACAGGGCGTGAAGCAGGACCCGAGCAGCTGGGAAGCGGCTTACCGGAGACGACCGACCTCCGGCTACGGGAAGGCCGGCCATCATCCCCGGGCCCCCTCCCTTGCGCGGCTGTTCGGCGAGCAGGGGGTGAGTTCCATCCTCGACCTGGGCTGCGGCGACGGTGGCAACTTGATCTTCTTTGCACGGCGGGGCTTCACAGTCTCAGGGCTGGATTACGCCCCTACGGCGCTGCGATTGGCGCGCGAGTGGCTTGCCAGGGAAGGACTGGAATGCGACCTTCGCCACGGGGACATGCAGGACCTGCCCTGGTCCCAGGACAGCTTCGACGCGGTCATCTCCGTCAGGGTCATCAATCACAACACGGCAGCGGGGGTCGAGGCGACCATTGCCGAGGTGGCGCGCGTCCTCCGGCCGGGAGGTTACTTCTTTGCGACGGTTGCCCGGCACCCTCCGCCGGAGAAATGGTTTGAGAGGGAACCCGTCGAGATCGAGCCGCGCACGTACGTTCCGGCGCTCGGACACGACAAGGGGGTCCCGCACCATTACTTCACCGAGGAGGAGCTGGGGAGGCTGCTGGGGCACTTCGAGCTGATTGATCTCGGCGGAGAGCGCGGCATCGAGTTCCTGGCACGCAAGCCCGAGCGCCCCGCCCCGGGCGACTGAGAGAGCGCGCAGGCCTCCCTGCGCACGAAGGACGATTCCGCTTCACCGCGGCTGCAAGGGACAAACGCAGACGAGGTGCGGCAGCTCAACGACGGTCCGGGATATCTGAATAGTAAAGCGCGATGGCCGCTTGCATTGCACCGGGGGCCGAAGTATAATACATTTGTTGAGAGGAATGCCCCGGCCCGACGCGCGGCGCCGGACCGGCCGACGGACAGATATCCATGCCAACCCTGTTCAGGAGGGGGCCTGAGCCATGGCAAAGGGCCTGACCAAGAGACAGCGCCAGGTCTTCGAGTTCATCTGCAACGTGATCCGCGAGGAGTCGCGCCCGCCCACCGTGCGGGAAGTGGCGGACCACTTCGGCTTCCGCAGCCCCAAGGCCGCCACGGACCACCTCGACGCGCTCGAGCGCAAAAGCTACATAATCCGCCGCAACCGCAAGGCGCGCAACATCGAGGTCCGCGAGGAACTCTCCCCGCAAGGCATACCGCTGGTCGGCCGCATCGCCGCCGGCTCGCCCATACTGGCCGTGGAGAACCTCGAGGGCTCCCTGTCCACCAACGGCCTCTTCAACGTGGACGAAAGGACGTTCGCCCTCCAGGTCGAGGGCGAGAGCATGATCGGCGCGGGCATCCTGCCGGGGGACTACGTCATCGTTGACAGCGGCGCCGGCGTGGGCAAGGGGGCAATCGCCGCCGTGGCCATCGGCGACGAGGCCACCGTCAAGAGGGTCTTCATCAGCAAGAACCAGGTGCGCCTGAAGGCCGAGAACCCCGACTACGAAGACATCGTGCTCGACAAAAACTCGCCCGACTTCGCCGTTTACGGCCCCGTCGTCGGCGTCATGCGCCGGCTATGACGCCGTCAGCCAGTCACGCTCCTCCTCGCTCAGCGAGACCGCCGTCGCGCCGAGGGCCTCCACCGCGTGATCGGGCGTGCTGGTCCCAATGATGGGATAGACGGGAAACGGCTGCGCCATCAGGTAGGCCAGCGCGACCTGGTTCGCGGTGCAGCCCTTGCGGCCGGCCAGTTCGGTCGCACGCGCCAGCCGTGCGCGGTTCACGGGGGAGTCGAGCCCGGGGGTGGTCGGCGGCTTGCCGGGGAAGCCGGCCCGCGCCCACGCCGCGTTAGCCTCGCTGAAGTACCCCCTCCCCTGCGAGCTGTACGGCACGGCAGTCAGGCCGGTCGCGCAGTGCCACCGCTGGAACGGCTCGTCCACGATCGCCGTCCCCCCGCCCCCCGGCCGGCTGTCGGCCAGCGACCAGGCGGCCTGGCTCGCGACGAACGGCGCCACGCCGTGAGCCTCCGCCCACTCCTGCGCCTCCTCGATCCGCTCCGGCCGCCAGTTCGACGCGCCATAGCAGCGGATGCGCCCCTGGCGCGCGAACCGCGCCAGCCCGTCAATGATCTCCCCCGCCGGCACGCGCGGGTCGTCGCGGTGGAGCCAGTAGACGTCAACCCGATCCGTGCCCAGGCGCTCCAGGCTCTCGGCGAGGTCCTGTTCGACGTCCTCCGGCCTGCACCGGCCGACAGACATGTCGCCCAGCGGCGGGTGCGCGCCCTTCGTGCCGACGACCGTCTCGTCGCGCACCCCCCGCACGCGGAGCCACTCGCCGACCGTCCGCTCGCTCGCGCCCGCGCCGTCGGGAGCCCAGGCGCCATAGACGTGCGCCGTGTCAATGAAGTTGCCGCCGCCCTCGAAGAACGCGTCCATCACGGCGAAGGCGGCGTCCCTCTCGATGCCCGTGCCGAACGGCGCGGTGCCGAGGCAGACCCGCGAGGGCCGCTTCATGCCGGGGATGCGCTCCAGTGACAACGCACGCCAACCACGCTGCTTGCTCAACTCATGTCTCCTTCTCGACGGCGATCCGAAGCCCTCCGAGCCCAACCATACTCGCCGGGCGCGGGGCTGTCAACGCGTGAAGCAGCTTCGGGAAAGCGCGGAACATTTCGTCGGCGGCTCCGTTAAGTACAATAGAGCCGGTGTCTCCGGACCTGAGTGGAGGCGGGCAGGTGGGCGCGCTCTCCGATGACAAGCTGATGCGGATGTACCGCGAGGGCGACGCGGATGCGTTCGACGCGCTCTTCGACCGCTACCACGCGCCCGTCTACAACTTCGCCCGCATGATGCTGGACGGCGCGCCGGGGGCGGATGACGTGCTCCAGGAGACGTTCCTCGCCGTGGCCCGGGCCGCAGGGGACTACGAGCCGCGCGGGCGGTTCCGGGCGTGGATCATGCGCGTCGCCCGCAACCAGTGCCTGGACTGCCTCCGGGCGGCGACGCGCCGCCGGCTGGCTCTAGTGGAGACGGGCCTCGGCCCGGCCGAGCCGGTCTCGCGGGAGGCGCGCCCGCCGGAGTGGCTGGCCGCCGACGAGCACGCGGACGCCCTGTACCGGCTCATTGCAGCGCTGCCCGAACGGCAGCGCGAGGCGGTTGTCCTCCGCGCCTTCGAGGGGATGAGCTACGGCGAGATCGCCAGCACGCTCGGCGTGCCGATCAACACGGTCAAGACGCTGATCCATCGCGGCCGCGCGGCGCTGGCCGCAGGCCTGGAAGAATACGAACGGGAGTGAACTCGATGGAGTGCGAAGTCAGCTACGAAGAGCTGTCCCGGTTCGCGTCGGGCGAGCTGGACGAGGAGCGCGCCTGGCAGGTCCAAGACCATCTGCGCTCGTGCGAGCGTTGCCGGCGGCACGAGGCGGCATTGCGCGCGCTCGACGGGCGCCTTCGGCAACTGCGGCGCATCGAGCCGCCGGCGGGGGCCGTCCTGGAGGCGCGGCGGACCCTGTCGCGCCAGGTGAGGGGCGGCGGGCCGGAGGTCATGACGCTCGGCGAGGTGGCCGAGTTCCTGCGGGTCCCGCAGGATGCGCTCGCCGAGGTGATGGAGGAACTGCCGGCGTTCGAGTTGGGCGGGTACGTCCGCGTGCGCCGTGCACGCCTGGTGGAATGGATCGAGCAACGCGAGCGTGCCTATGTGAGGGCACGCGCCGAAAGCGAGGTGGCGCAAATCCTGGCCGGTGTAAACTGATAAGGAGTCACGAGATGACGCTCACGCCTGACGAGCAACTCAGATTCTGGCGTGCTTTCGCGGACAAGATCGACCGGGGCATCCTGGAGACCCTGGAGGCCATCCGACTGGAAGCTGCCGAGGGCGCTTTGGCCGAGGCTGCCGGACGTATCCACGACGAACTGCTCAAGAGCCGGAGCATCGCGGAGGCGATGGCGGAGGTCCCGGACGCCTTTCCCCCCGAGGTTTGCCGTGCCGTGAATCTGGGGGAGCAAACCGGAAAGCTCGACGAGCAAGCCCTCGAAATCGTCGCGGCCCTGGAGGCGGGCGACCTGACGCTGCTCGGCCTGGACGTGATGTCGAAGGACATGGAGCCGGCGCGGGGCTTCACCAACGCGCTGATCCTGGTGGCGATCCAGAACGGTGCCAGCGACATCCACATTGACCCCACCGAGGACGGCAAGGGGCGCGTCCGCCTGAGGGTGGACGGCGTCCTGCGCGACTTCGAGATGCCCGCCGAGCAGGACGCGCCCGCGTGGGCGCCCTACGACCAGGTCGTCAGCCGCGTCAAGGTCATGGCCGCTCTCGACACGGCCGAGAGGCGCCTGCCCCAGGACGGACGGATCATGCTGAACGTAAGCGGCAGGAAGGTGGACCTGCGCGTGAGCACGGTCCCCGCCCTGCACGGGGAGCGGGTCTGCATGCGCATACTGAGCCGAGAGGCGGTGCGGCTCGAACTCGAACGGATCGGGCTACTGGAAGATGACCTGGCCAAGGTCCGCCGCCTGGTCGGCCTGCCGACCGGGCTGGTGCTGGCCAGTGGGCCGACCGGGTGCGGCAAGACGACCCTCTTCTATTCAATGCTCAATGAACTGGACCGCGACCGATGCAACGTCATGTCGGTCGAGGACCCGATCGAGTACGACATCGAGGGCGTGGCCCAAATCGCGGTCCGGCCGCAGGTCGGCCTGACGTTCGCCCGGGCGGCTCGCAGCGTGCTGCGCCAGGACCCGGACGTGATCCTGATCGGCGAGATCCGAGACACGGAGACGGCGAACGTCGCCGCCCAGTGCGCGCTGACCGGTCACCTGGTCCTCACCACGCTTCACGCCCGCACGGCCGCCGCCGGCGTCAAGCGCCTGCTGGACATCGGCGTGGCGCCGTTCGTGGTCAACGGCATGCTCGCCAGCGTCATCTCTCAACGCCTGGTGCGCGTGCTGTGCAGCGAGTGCAAGGTGGAGACGGAGCCGGCGCTGCACTCCCTCCCACCAGAGGCGCCGGACCTGATCGGGCAGATGGAGAGGCCGACGTTCTACGCGCCCCGAGGATGCCACGCCTGCCAGGGGACGGGCTATCGCGGCAGGACCTCGATCCACGAGATCCTGATTCCGGACGACGCGGTACGCAATGTCGTCGCCCGGTCAGGCAGCGTGCAGGAGATCCGGGAGGCCGCCCTCGAGGCCGGCATGAGGTCCATGCTGGGCTGCGGGCTGGAGAAGGCGGCCCGCGGTATCACGTCCCTGCAAGAGGTGGCGCGCGTCGTGCTGGGCGCCTGACAGTCCGTTGCAGAACGTAGCTCAGCCGCCCCCGGCGGAGAGAGCCACAGGCGAGGGCGCCTGTGCCACACCTGCCTGGGCCGGGGGGCACCATGCGCCCCCGCATTTGATTCCCCGCCGTCCCTGTGCGAAAAAGGAACTGTCGCAGCGTGCGGCTGCGCGCCGAAGACATGACCCCGGGAGAGAGACCATGACCGATAAGGAGCGGCTCAAGGAAGCACTGCAACACGAGGAGGAGGCGATCAGCCTCTACCGCGAATACCAGCGCGAGGCGGAGGACCCGCGCGTGCAGGAGATGTTCGAGCAGTTCGCGATGAACGAAAGCTGGCACGCGGCCGCCATCAGGGCGAAACTCGGCGAGCAGGAAGGCTGACAGGCGTTGAGCGGCCCGGACGCGCGCCGTCATCGGCCGGCCTCAAAGCACGAGGGTGAGTTTGAGCGTGCCCTCGTGCTCGGCCGGATGGGTGTACATCTCGAAGGCCTCCGCCGCCCTCTCCCAGGGCAGGAAAGGCGTGACGATCTCCGCCAGGACGGCATTTTCCCCAGCGACCATGTCGATGGCCGTCCCGAAGTACTCCGTCGCCTCCACCGTGCCCCTCGACGTGAAGATGTCCAGCTCGGCGGCAGTCACGTGGAGCCACGGGAACTCCTGCGAGTCGTGGTGAGGCACGCCGAAGACGCAGAGCCGGCCCCTGCGGCGGGGCAGTAAGGCCGAGGCGATCACCGCTTCGCGCGTGCCAGCGGCCTCGACACAGAAGTCCACCATCTCGCCGCCGGTCAGGTCCCGGACGGCTTCGACCGTGTCCTGCTGCGAGGCGTCGATCACGTCCGTCGCACCGAGGCGCCTGGACCAGTCGAGCCGCCAGGGCACGAGATCGACCCCTATCACCCGTGCGGCGCCCGCGCGGCTGAGCATGTGCGTGAAGATCAATCCCATCGGTCCCTGGCCGACGATGGCGCAGGTCTGGCCCGCGACGGAGTCTATGCGGGCGAGGGCGCGCAGGACGGTCGCCAGCGGCTGCGCAACGACGAACACGCCCGGATCGGGTGCGTCCGACGGCAGGCGCTCCAGCCACTCCCCCCTGGAGACGAAGTACTCTGAGAAACCCGTGCGGTCCCTTGGGTGGGCAAGGACCCGCGTCCCGGCCGCCCAATCGTCGCATCGCGACTCGGCTATCTCGCCCAGGTTCTCGTGCCCCATCCAGCCGGGCGGGGCGGGCCACTCGGTCCTGCTCCAGCGCCCCTCGCCGGTGTAGGGGACGGTGCTGCTGCCGCACAGTGCGACGTGCGTGCAGCGGACCAGGACCTCCCCCTCCCCTATCTCGGGCGTGGCGACGTCGTCAATCAGGCGGATCCTCCTGGGGCCTTCGAACAGGATGGCTCTCATGCTTGCGCGTTCCTCCCGGCAGGCCGGGCTCGCCCGCTACCTGCCCAGCATTTCCGTCAGTTTGGGCAGTTCGCCCTCGACCATGCTGTAGCTGTGCTCATCGGTGGGGAATTCGCCTTCCTTCACGTCCTTGATGTACGCCTCGAAGGACCTGCTCATCTCCCCCGCCACGTCGCCGTAGCGCTTGACGAACTTCGGCGTGAATGCCTGGAAGTGCCCGACCAGGTCGGAGACGATCATCAACTGCCCGTCTGCGTGCGGCCCGGCGCCGATGGAGTAGATCGGGATGGGCAGCTCGTCCCGGATGACCTTCGTGACCTCCGGCGGCACGGCCTCGATCAGTATCGAGAACGCGCCGGCCTCGTGTATGGTGCGGGCGTCCTTGATAACGGCCATGGCCGTCTCGGCGGTGCGTCCCTGCGCCTTGAAGCCGCCCAGCGCGTTCGACGACTGCGGCGTCAGGCCCAGGTGCCCCATCACCAGCATCCCGCCGTCGGCGATGCGGCGGACAACGTCGGCCACGCGCTCGCCGCCCTCCAGCTTGACGGCATCCACGCCCGCCTCCTTGTGGAAGCGGACGGCGTTGGCCACGGCGTCCTCGACGCTGATCTGGTAAGAGCCGAAGGGCATGTCGCCGATGACGAAGGTCTGCGCTGCGCCCCGGCGGACGGCCTCGCAGTGGCAGGTGCACTGGTCCATGGTCACGGGGATGGTGCCCCCGTAACCGTAGACGCACATCCCCACGCTGTCGCCGACCAGGATCATGTCGATGCCGGCCCGCTCGGCAAGCTGCGCCGTGATGAAGTCGTAGGCGGTGATCCAGACGACCTGCTCGCCCTTTTCCTTCATCCGCTGGAGGTCGAGAACGGTCAGTTTCCTGCTGGCCATGTCACCTCCCTTCTATTTGGCGGTCGGGGCAGGTCGCCTGGCGAGAAACCCTCCCCTTCCTTCCACGTGCGGCCAGCGTATGCGCTGCGGGCGCGGGCCGCAACTGGGCGCGGCGGCTACTGCCCGGCGGGGTCGCTCCCCCCCGGCGACAGGATGAACAGCGTCACCTCGGGCGGCGCGAAGACCCTCAGCGGCGGTCCCCACGTGCCCGCGCCGCGACTCGCGTAGAGCATCGCGCCCTGCCCTGCTTCGTGCAGCCCGTGCGAGTGGGGATAGACCAGGCCGACGATCAGCCCGAACGGGAAGAACTGTCCGCCGTGCGTGTGGCCGGACAGTTGCAGGTCGAACCGCCCGAGGGAGGCGTCCGACACTATCGGCCGGTGCTTGAGCAGCACGGTGGCGGGGCGCCCCTCCTCGGCTGGAAGGGCGGCGTCCTCGTCCGCCCTCACCTCCTGGCCCCGGATGTGGCCCGGCGAGTCGTCCACGCCCGCAATGAGGAGCCTGTCGCCAACCAGGACAGATTCCTCCCTGAGGACCGTGAACCCGGCCGACTCCAGGAAGTCGAGGCTCCCCTGCACGCCGGCGTAGTACTCGTGGTTCCCGAGCACGGCGAACTTGCCGAGAGGGGGGCTGCACTGCGCCAGCACGGCGGCCTCATCGTCCACTCCGTGGAAGGATCCGTCCACGATGTCTCCCGTGGCGACGAGCACGTCCGGCTCGGCCGCCGCGACGATGCCGAGCGCCTTCTTCAGCTTGCCCCGGGAGAGGATCGCGCCCAGGTGGAGGTCCGAGACCTGCACGATGCGCACGGGGGCCGAGCCCGGCGCGAGGCGGTCGGTCTCGACGGTTATCTCCTTGAGCCGGATGGCGCCCGCCTCGCAGAGGCCCCAGCAGACGGCGCAGAGGATGGCAATGCCGGCGGCCGCGAGTTCGGCCCGGGCTGCGAGCACCAGCGCGGGGGAGCGGTGCGTGGCCGCCGCCAGCGCCTTCACGCCCAGGTTCCAGAGGTCGAAGGCCGCCAGGAGGAGGACCGCCCAGAAGATGACGGCCAGCCACGCGTAGGCGGCGACGGCCAACGGCCGGGAGGCCCAGCTCGCCCCCGCCCGGCTCAGTGCGAACATGAGGAACGGCGCTGCGACCATCAGGACTAAGAACCCCGCCACCACCCACAGCAGCGCGCCGCTGCGGGGAAACGCTGCGCGAACGTGCAGGAAGCAGTAGAGGTGCATCGCGCCGTAAAGCGCGAGCACCATCAAGAGGCGATGCATGGGACGCCGGGCTCCCGCTCGGGCTTAGTGGTGAGCGTGACGGAGAACTACTCAATATAGCCTTATCGGGGTTCGCCCGCAACGGAGCGCCCGGACTGCCCGACTGCGAGGCCGCTGCCGGTCCTGTGACATGCGCCTGCAAGGCGAGGCGCGCTCACTTGCTCCCCGCGCCCTGGCCGGCCTGAAGGATGGCGTGGGCGTGGCGGGCGAAGTGCCCGCGCAGGTCCGAGGCGTAACCCTCGAGTACGCCGCGCGCGACGCCCTCGTGATCGCCCAAGCGGTAGAGCGCGCGGGCCAGGACGATCTCGCGGAGCGAGAGCGAGCGGTTCTCCTCTATCTCCGGCCCGCGGATCGTGTGGCCGGCAATGCCCGGCTTGCGGAGGGTCTCCGCCAGCGGCGCGGCCGCCACCGGATCGCCCAGGACCTCCAGCGCCAGCGCCACGGCGCGGTGGTGGGAGAACTCGCTGTCGGCGTCGAGTAGCCTGAGCTTGGACAGGACCGGCGGCAGGGCGCGCGGGTCGCCCGTGCGCCCGAGGGCGATGATGAGCCCGTCCAGCCGGCTGACGCTCCCGCCATACTGGCCCATCCCGCGAAAGTCCCACCCCTCGTCAAACGTCTCGCACTCGTCCACGGCCTGGATCAACGCGTCCAGGCCGGTCGCGTCGCCCAGGAGGCCGAGGATCCGGGCGTAGAGGATCCGGTCGGCCTGCCGGGTCTTCCCGTGGGCCTCCCGCAGCAAGGGCAGCGCGGCCTGGCTATGGGCCAGGATGAGACTGATGCCCTTCAGGCTTTGCGGCTGCTCGACGGCCTCCGCCAGGCGCTCGGGAGGGAGCGGGAAGCTGTCCTGATGCTCCAGCACTTCCCCGGGCAGGTTGCCCGTCTCGACGAGGTGCTCCTGGAGGCCGCGCACGTCGACGCTGCGCGTTTTGCCGTCGAGCCGGGCTGCCATGGCGGCCGCCACGCCTGCCGCGTAGCCCTGGTTCTGGAGGTCGGGCTGCATGCGGATGAACGGGACCGCGTCCCGGTGCGCGCTTGTGCCGAGGCCCGTCACCAGGATGCCCTCCAGCCCCGCGGGCAGCAGGCAGCGGTAGGGCGTCCACGCGAGGCGTCCTCGCTTGTCCGGCGGCTGGATGAAGAAAAGCAGGTCCACGGTGAATCCGTGCGTGTCGTAGTCCGTTCTCGATTGGCCGATCGTGTCGGGATAGGTGCGCTCAGCGAATACGTCCCAGGGCGAGAGGACGAAGTCGCCGACGATCCTGCGCCGCTCGCGGGTGTCGAGGAGCGGCGCCAGGTCGAAGCTGTTGCGGTACTTCCGGCGGGCGGCCACGAGCACCCTCCAGACGTCCATCATGTCGGTCTCGTCGATGAACGTGTAGTCCGTGTTCGTGTAGCTGGCGCCCAGTTGCCGGGGGGGCAAGCCCGCGCCCTGCACGGCCAGGAAGGCACCGTCCGTGTAGATGCAGTTGGCCCCGGCGGCGGACGCGATGTCCGCGTTGCCGGTCGAATCGACCGCGGTTTCTGTCAGCACTACCCCTCGGCCCTGTGGGGTTGCCACGATCACTCCCCGGACGCGGCCGCGGTGCACCAGGGCGCCGCAGCCGAGCGCACCGAACCATATCTCCCCGCCGGCTCTGCGTATCTCCCTGCGGTACCATTCCATCTTTCCCACGACGGAACCGCCGCCGAGGCTGCCCACGCCCTTGTCTATCTCCGCTGTGAACCCGCCCCTGTAGCCCCCATAGTACTTGCCGATCAGGCCGAGGGTGCTCACGCCGCCGAGGCCGTGCTGGTACTCGACGACCAGGACGCTGGCGCCCTGCCGCGCGGCGGCGATGGCGGCCGGCGCGCCGCTCGTGCCGCCGCCGACCACGACCACGTCGTAGCGTCCCAGCACGGGCAGGGGCCGCTCGGGCTGGGGTATCCTGGGAAGCGTCTGCGTGGCCCGGATGCCGGTCAGAACCTCCATGACCTCGCCCATGTCCGGCGCCGCCGATGGGCCCCCGGTCACGTGCGCTCCCTGCGGGCCGGGCAGTTGAGCAGCTTCCCGGGCTGCGGCCGCGCCGATCCGTTCGCCCGCTTCCATGAGTGCCGGTGGTCTGAGCAGCTTCTCGGCCCAGGGGCGCGGCAGGTCCGCGCAACCGCCCAGGACGTAGAGCCGGCCCACGTCCGCCGGCCGGAAGGCGTCGAGGTCCACCCGATCTGCGCCGGGCCATTCGCCCTTCGGCTGGGCCCTGCCAACGACGGGGTCCGGCGGCACCTGGAACAGCACGTCGGCGCCGCGCAGTTGAGAGGCGCTCCACGTCCTGTCGCGCGCCGCCTGCTCGGCGCTGGCGAAGGACGCAAAGCTCCCGTCGGTCATGGGCAACTGCAGGATACACTCGAGCAGCGCCGCGTCACCGCTTTGCTCTCGCGTCCGGTAGGGGAGGGTCGCTCGCAGCTCTCGGACCGTCACGCCCTCGGCAGCGCCGGCGTCGCGCCCGATGATCGCGCGTCGGAACGCGTGCCTGCCGGCGGGATAGTGCCCCGAAGCGGCTCCCGCCATCCGGGCCACTGTGGCGCGATCGGTGGCGTCGATGATGACACGCGCCAAAACGGCCTGGCGGCCGGCACGGTTGGCCATCACGATGCCGGCCGGCTGCCCGTCGGCGTCCCGCACAAGGTCGGTCGCGTAGCAGCCGAACAGGAAGCGGACGCCCGCCTCCATCAGCGCCTCTTCCAGGGTGCGCTCGACCTGCATGGGCGTCGCGACTCGCAGCGGCGGCGGCACGTCGGCCGGCTCCTGCTCCTCGCCGCCGATCACGATCTCCGCCAGCAGCACCCGGCCGCTGCCCGGCGCCGGCTCAACCTGGAACCGGACGTAGCGCGTCCGGGCGTTCACGTCCGCCGGCAGGTCCAGCGGGTCGGTCTCGAAGCCCCGGGCGCCGACCAGGTCGTTCTCTCCCGTCGCGGCCTTGCTCCAATCGGCGCCGTCCGGTGAGACGAGCACGGCGACGCGCCCCACCTCGAAGTCGTCCACCCGCTGGTAGACGAGCAGATGGACTCTCTCCACCTGCTTCAGTTCCCCCAGATCGCAGGTGATCGCTACGTCGCCGTCGTACTGGACGCTCTCGCTAATCGCGCTCCGGTAACGCCGGTCGCACAGCCGCGAAAGGGGGGACGTATCCCGGTGCGATGGCGCCGACGGCCTGCCGGTTTCGTAGGTGAAGGGGAGTCCCTGCGGTAACCGGCTCGCGAGCGCCCGCTCGGCCGCGCCCACGAACAGCAGCTTTGCCAGCGGCGTGCGCGGCTCCTCCTTCGGCTCCAGCCAGAGCCGCAGCGGGGCCACCATGTCCTCACCCAGGTAAGTCCGGGGTGCGGCCAGGAAGACGCTCGTACCCTCGCGTGCCGCTGCGACCGCGGCGGCAACGGCCCCCGTGCTGCCGCCGACTACGACAACGTCCACCTCGTATGCGACCGGAATCTCGCGGGCCGATTCCATGACCGCCTCCGGCTCCGCGCCGGCCGCGAGGCGCCCCAGTGCGCAGAGCAGGAGGCAGAACGTTGTCACGGGTCGGCGTCTCACCGTGCGTCTCTCCAGTCAACGAAGGGGCGGCGCTTACGAGACGATTCTAAGTGTCCCACCGGGGTCTGTCAAAACTCGGACAGGTGCCCGGGTGTGCGACCGTGATTTGCCCCACCGGCGGCGCCGCGCTACAATCCCGCCGTCCGAGCCCTGTGGAGGGAATCTATGGCCGCCTCAGCGATGCGCCGCGGTGCCCGTTGGTGGGGAGCGTTCTGGGCGGCGTGCATACTGGCGCTGTCGTGCGCGCCCTGTCGCGCCGAAGAGACCCGCGTGCTCTGCGACTTCGAGGGTCCGGAGTCGCTCAGGCTGTGGGAGGTGAACGCTGGGACGGCAGCGTTCGTCGCCGAAGGGGTCACACAGGGGCAGCGCGCGCTCCAGATCACCTTCGACCCGGCGGGCCCGTACCATCCCGCCTACATTAACTCCTACAGGCTGTCGCGCGACTGGTCGCAGTTCGACGCACTCGTGCTCGACGTGACCAACCCGAACCCGCAGCCCATCCCGGGCTACGTCCTCGTCGGCGACGCCGCCTGGCAGCAGAAGGGCAGCTCCTACTGGAACCGCCACAACGCCTCCAGGACGCTCGCGCCGGGCCGCACGGAGTGGATCATTCCCCTGCGGGGCATGTACCGCGGCGAGGCTGGAAGCCGCAACAACGACATCAAGCGGGACATAGATCCCGACAGCATCGTGCGGCTGGACTTCGGCTTCGGCGCCCGGGGGACGAGCGGGCGGGTCATCATAGACGGGCTGCGGCTGGTGAAGGCTGCCCGGCCTGCCGGCGTCTGGGCGTTCGACTTCGGCCCGCCGAGCCAGGCGGTTATGCTCGGCTGGACGGGCGTTTCCCACGAGACGCGCTACGCGGGGGCGCAGGGCTTCGGCTGGGGCCCGCGGGGCGGGGCTCCCTGGGACGGCGCCGACCGCGACACGACGTTCGGCCCGCCGCTGCTGCGCGACTTCTGCGAGGCGGGCGGCTACGAGTTCCACATGGACGCGCCGCCCGGACGATACAGTGTCCTGGTCATCTACGAGAACTGCGGCTACTGGGGCGGCGAGCAGGCCATGCAGCGCACCAGGCGCATCCTGGCCGACGGCCGCGAAGCCTGGCGCGAGGAACGGCCCGACGGACAGGCCCACGTGCTCTATCGCTTCGAGGACGTCGAGCCCGTCGGCGCCGACCTGTGGGACGCTTACATGGCGGAAGAGATCGCCCGGCCCGTCGCCTTCGACGTGCAGGTGGCACAGGGCGGGCTGACGCTGCGCTTCGAGGCAGACCGGGCCTGGGGCAGCAAGCTGTCCGCGCTGGCGCTCCACCGCACGGGCGACGCGGCGGCCACCGGGTGGCTCCGGGAGCAGCTTGACCTGGTGGCCGATGAGTTCCGCCGCACCGCCGTCTGCCTGGACGCGCCCGCAGCCCCGCTCGCCGTTCCGCCGGCCTGGCGGGAACGGGGCCTGGTGGCGTGGCCCGTCGGCATCGAGGAGACGATAACGCCGAACAGCACTCCCCCCGCTTCCCTTGCCCCGCCCGACGGCGTGGCCGCCTCTGGGCTTGCCGTCCGGGGCGAGTACGAGCCGCTCTGCGTGGCCGTCCGGCCGCTGCGCGACCTCGGCGCCTGCACTGTCGAGCTGGAGCCGCTCGCGGGACCGAGCGAGCTGGCGGGCGAGGCGTCCATCGTGCGCTACGGCACAAGCCGGGGCTTCAACAGCATCGCCTACCGCGTCGCCCCGCACACGCTCCGCCCGGCGGGGACGGTTGACCTGGCGAAGGACGTAACGCGCGAGATCATCGTGACGGTCCGCACGGATCGGGCCTCGCCCGCGGGCAAGTACGCCGGGGCGCTGAAGGTCCTGTCGGCCGGCGGCGAGACGCTGCTGCGCGTGCCCCTGCGGCTCTCCGTTCGCCCGGTCATACTGCGGCGGGACACGGAGTTCCTGATGGGCTTCTTCGGCCTCATGCCGCCGTCATCGGTGCCGGACGAGCGGCGCTGGGACCTGCTGGCTCAGACGCTGACGATGCTCCGCGAGCACGGGATGAACGCGGTTTCCGGCGGGCCGAACTGGCAGCTGGCAGGCTGGCAGAAGGGCGAGCCGGTCATTGACTTCGGCGAGATGGACCGGTTCTTCGGGCTGCTCCGGGAGCACGGCTTTGCCCGGCTGCTGAACGGCTACGGCGGCGTGCGCTTTGTGGGCCTTCACGAACGCTGGGGTTACGAGAAAGGCCGCGTGGGGGCGGAGGTGGAGCGCCAGAGCGGGCTGCCTTATGAGGACGCGCTCATGCGTTGCTGGCGCGCCGTGGATGCCCACGCACGGCCCCAGGGCTGGCCGACCATCTTCTACGCCATGTGCGACGAGACCCGCGTGCGCGACAAGGCCGAACGCGAACTCGAGTTCATGGGCATGATGGCGAAGGTCAGCCGCACCTTTCCCAAGACGGTCCGGACGAGCGGCTCGTACAGCGTCAACTTCGCGGCGCGGCCCCAGGACAGGGACGACCTGGCCTACTGGCACCAGCGATTCTTCGAGGCGCTCTACATCAGCTCGCTGAACGGCCACGACGAAACCGTGATGGCCGAGGCGCGCAAGCTCGGCAAGGGAATCCACATCTACAACCAGGGCCGCTCCCGCTACTCCTTCGGCCTCTACCAGTGGAGCGAGTTCCGCAAGGGCGTCCGGGCGCGCTGGCAGTGGCACCTCAGCAGCCTGCACGGCTACCAGTTCTTCGACCTGGACGGCCGCGAGCCGGACACCGCGATGATATGCTACGGGCGGGACCGGATCTACCCGACGATCCACTTCGAGCGCTGCCGCGAGGGGGCCGAGGACTTCTACCTCTACCAGACGCTCTGGGACCTGGTCGAGCGGGCCCGGGCCGAGGGCCGGCAGACGGCGGCAGTCGCCGCGGCGGCCGACCTCCTGGAGGGGCTGACGGCGCAGGTGAAGCTGAACCAGCGCGAGGCGCCGGAGGGCTTCGACGCCGGGGCCGTCAAGGCCCGCGTCGTCGCGGCCATGGAGGCCGTCGCGGGCGAGTGGCCGGGGCTGCAATAGGGCGCCGCCCGAACGCGCGACCGTCCCGGTTGACAGTGGAGGCCCCGCCGCCTATGCTATCGCTCTCCGGCATCCCTCTTGCGCTGAGGTGAGGAGCGTCCGCCCGATGTCAGCCCGCCGGTTTCTCTCCGCGTTCGGTCTCGCCTGCTTCGCCGCTCTGGCTATTGTCCTGACGAAGTGGGGATTGGCGCTCTCTCCCGTCAAGGCCGGCCTGATCAGCTCCCCTGCCGAAACGCCGCCCGTGGAAAAGCGCGTCGCCCTGCGCTACATGATCTGGGGCAGGGAGAACGAGGTGCGCCAGGAACGCGAGAAACTCGAGGAGTTCGTCGCCGACAACCCGGACATCCAGGTCGAGCTGGTCCAGGCGGGGGGGACGGGCTACCAGATCAAACTGGCGACCATGCTGGCCGGGGGCGTCCCGCCCGACGTCTTCATGGTGCACGAGGCGATGTTCCCCACGCTGGCCGAGAACGAACTGATAATGCCCCTGGACGACCTGGTGGCGCAGGACCCGGACGTGGACCTGGACGACTTCTTCCCGCGCGTCGTCGAGGAGTGCCGGTACAAGGGCACGCTCTACAGGCTGCCGGCGTCGTTCAACACGGTCGTGACCTATTACAACCGTGACATGTTCGACGAGGCGGGCGTCTCCTACCCGACGGACGACTGGACGTGGGAGGACATGCTGGCGAAGGCGCGCGCGCTGACCAGGCGCGACGAGGACGGCAGGACGACGCGCTACGGCGTGATGGGCATCGGCCCGTGGCTGACCTACGCGATGATGATGTGGCAGAACGGCGGCGAGATGTTCGACGAGGAGGACAGGCTCGTCATCGGCAAGCCGGGCTACCTGAACGCGAACGTCGAGGCCCTTCAGTTCTGCGCGGACCTTCAGCTCGAGGAGCACGTCCACCCCACCGAGGCCGCCCTGGACACGCTGCCAGCCAACCCGTTCGTGGCGGGCATGGCGGCGATGAACCTGGGCGGCACGTGGGTCAACAACCAGATACGGGGGCGCAACGACTTCCGATGGGACATCGCGCCGCCGCCCCGACGCAAGGAGCGGGCCACGCTCGTCTTCGGCGGCAGCCCGGTCATCTGTGGGGCCACGGGGCACCCCGAGGAGTCCTGGCGGCTGCTGAAGGCCATGGTCTCCGAGAAGTGGCAGCGCCGTATCGCCCGCGAGGGGCGCAGCCTGCCGGCCAGGAAGTCCGTCGCGCAGGACCTGCAAACCCCGGGCATCCCGCCCGAGGTCCACCTGGGCGTCATCTTCCAGGTCGTCCCCTACGGGCGCTCGCAGCCCATCGGGCCGAATGTCTCGGAATGGATGGAGCAGCCCATCGCGGACCTGCGCGACCGCGTCCTGCTGGGCAGCGTCAGCGGCGAGGAGATAACCGAGGAGCTCCTGAAGATGCAGTCGAGGTTCGACGGCAGCTGTCCCTATTGCTCTACCCTGCGGTAGAGAGGCGCGATGGCAGGCACCAGGAAAGAGCGTAAGGTCGAAGCGCTTGCAGCGCTGTTCTTCATCCTGCCCAACGTGCTGGGCTTCCTGGTCTTCATGCTCTTCCCGATCGTCGCCTCGCTGGCGCTGTCGTTCTTTCAGTGGTCGCCGCTGCACGGAGCGGCCAACTTCGCCGAGAGCGCCCGGTTCACGGGCCTGGACAACTTCTGGTCTGTCATCGGCGCGCACCGTCACGCGGCGGGCGACTGGCACCTGAACGACCCCTTCTTCTGGAAATACCTGGCCAACACAATGATCCTGATGGCCGGGATACCGATATCCATCATCGGCTCGCTGTTCATCGCCAACCTGCTGAACAAGAAGATCAAGGGGGCGCCGTTCTTCGTCACCGTCTTCTTCCTTCCGTCCATCGTGACGGGAGTGGCCACCTTCGTGCTGTGGGGGGTCCTGCTGAATCCCGAGAGCGGCCTGGCGAACGCCATGCTGGACCTGGTCGGGCTGGCGGGCCCCATCAAGGATCTGGCCGCGAGCCTCGGCGTGGAGAACCCGCTGCTCTGGCACAAATCCGAGATGTGGGCCAAGCCCGCGCTGATCATGATACACCTGTGGGCGAGCATCGGCGGATACAACATGGTGCTCTACCTGGCGGCGCTCCAGTCGATCCCGCAGGACCTCTACGAGGCGGCGGAGATCGACGGCGCCGGCGCGTTTCAGAAGTTCTTCCACGTCACCTGGCCCATGGTCTCGCCGACGACGTTCTTCATCTTCACCATGTCGCTCATCCGGGGCTTCCAGGGCGGCTTCACGGTCGCCTACGTGATGACCCAGGGCGGGCCGGCGGGCGCGACCACGGCCATAAGCTACTACATCTACAACCTGGCGTTCTCGCGCCGGTTCGAGATGGGCTACGCCTCGGCCGTGGCGTGGATACTGTTCATCATCACCTTTGTGCTCTCGCTCCTTAACTGGCGTTACGGACGCCGACGCGTGCACGGGGAGTTCGGCCTGTGAGCGAACCAGACCTCAGACCGGTGGTCCCGGCGGGCAAGGGAGGGCGCAGGTCCTCCTTGACGCCCCTGGTCTATCTGCTGCTCATCGTGTTCGCCGTCACGACGACCTTCCCGCTGCTCTGGGTGGTGGGCGCGGCGTTCCGCCCGAGCGACGAGATCACGAGGAGGCCGCTGAGGATGTTCCCCGACCCGCGCCAGTGGACGTTCTCTCCCAGACTCAGGGCTCGGGACATAATGGACTGGCCCGGCTTCTGCGCGAAGCTCCGGGACCAGGCCGCCGCGGCGGAGCCCTCCCCCGGCGCCAGGCTCTGGAGCCGCCTGCCGGCCGATGCCCGCACGCTGGTCAGCAACGTCTCCGAGGACGCGCCGCCCGGCGAGGAGCAGGAGTCCGACCTCGTCGAGGCGATCAGTGCGGCGCTCAGGTCCAGGGACCTCTACAGCGAGGAGGCCTTCGAGACGGTGGCCGTCCCGGACGAGGCCAAGGACATCCTGCGGACCGGCGTGCAGGAGGCCCCGGAGCGCAAGGTCGTGCGGCTCAATCGGCTCCTCTTGCAGGCCGCCTATGCCCGGGAGATCAGGGAGATGCGGGGGCCGTTCGACAACTTCCGGAAGGCCCTGAGCATCGTGCCTTTCGCCCGGTTCTTTCTCAACAGCCTGCTGATCGCCCTCGTCGTCACGGCCGGCCAGGTGACGACCAGCGCGTGCGCCGCATACGCCTTCGCGAGGCTTCGCTTCCCGGGCCGCGACAGGATATTCCTCGGCTACCTGGGGACAATGATGGTCCCGTGGACGGTGGTCATGATCCCGACCTTCGTGATGATGAAGGTGTTCGGCTGGATCGACACGTATTGGGCGCTGACGCTGCCGGCGATGTTCAGCGCCTACGGGACGTTCATGCTCCGGCAGTTCTTCCTGGGCATCCCGCGTGAGTACGAGGAGGCCGCGAAGATAGACGGCTGCGGCTACGCGGGCATCTTCTGGCACGTCATACTGCCGCTGTCCAGGCCCGCCCTGGCGACGCTGGCGCTGTTCACCTTCATCGGGAGCTGGAACAACCTGATAGCGCCGCTGGTCTTCATCGTGTCCGAGGAGAAGATGACGCTGCCGCTCGGACTGACGCGCTTTCAGGGGCTGCGGGACACCGACTGGGGCGCGCTGATGGCCGGCAGCCTGATGATGCTGGTCCCCATGCTGATCCTGTTCGCCATCGGCCAGCGCTTCTTCACGCGGGGGATTCGCCTTTCCACGGGGAAAGGCTGAGCGCCCCCGGCATCGCAGCTACCGGTTGGCGGCCCGCTGCCGGCGCGCTACAATGAGCGGTCCGGCGAAACCTATGGAAACCCTTGGGAGGGGCATGGCAATGAAACGGTGGATGATCCTGTCCTTGCTTTTCCTCACGTCGGCCGTCAGCGCCCAGCAGGGCGACCCGCCCCCCGAGGTGAAGGCGGCGATGCGGGAGTTGTGGCGGCGCGGGAACTGTCTTCTCAGCTCGGTGCACGAGCCGGCGGGCAAGCAGTCCGCGGTGCCCCGCGACGTGGGCGACACCCCCGTGTTCGCCCCACGCGTGCTGGCGCGTCAGGGCCGCCTCCTGTGCTACGCGGCCGACGGGGAGACGCTCTGGGCCGCCGACGACCAGGCCCTCTACCAACTGGACGGCGCCGCAGGACGGCTGGTCAAACGCTTCGACTCGCGGGACGGCCTGCCGGAGGCGCCGATTCAGTGCATCGCCCCGGCCGGCGGCACGGTCTGGCTGATCACGCGCGACGGCCTGGCGCGCTGTGACGCGGCGGCCGGCGCCATCACGCCCGTGCCCGCAGTGGAGTTCACATTGGCGCGAGCGACTGCCGGGGAGGGGGGAGTCTGGATCGTCAGCGACGCCGGCGCGTTCCGGCTCGCGCCGGGAGAGGCCGAGTGGCGGAAGCTGCCCGACTTCCCCGGCCAGGGCGAGCTGGCGCAGGTCGCCCGCCGGGGCTTCTGGGCCGCCCTCTGGCGCGGCAAGCTGCTCGGGTGCATCCCGTCCGTCTTCTCCAACGCCGACGGGCTATACGTGGTCTGCATGAACCGACTTCTGCGCTACGCGCCGGACGCCGGCGAGTGGCGGCAGATCGGCGGCGACGCCTGGCAGGCGATGGCGGATGGCCGCACCGTCTGGGCGATGACCACCGGCGGAGTCCTGCGGTACGACGGCGCCACCGGGCAGAGCCGGCAGTATCCCTCCGGGCAGGGCCCGGCCGCCGGCCGGCCCGTCGCCATGGCCGCCGCGGGCGGCGGGTTCTTCCTTGCCAGCGAACCGGATTACGACGACGGGGCCAGGAAGTTCGTCGGCGGCGGCATCAGCCGCCTGGACACCGCCACGGGCGAATGGACGGTCACGGAGCAGGTGGACGGGACGGATATCCGCTTCCTCAGCGCCGTTCTGGCCGACGGGGACGACGTCTGGGCCGCGTGCACCACGTACGACAAGGTCGTCGAACTCGGCGCCCACCCCGGCATGGCCCACGTGAAGCGATGGCAGCCGCACGCTGACGGGCTCGGCCTGCTCCGCTGGACCGGCGCCGGTTGGCAGTTGGTCAGCCGGCGGGACCTCGGCTCCGAGCCACGATGGGTGATGGGCCAGCAGAACACGCTCAAGCACGACTCGATCCGACCGAAGCGCGTCGAGGCCCTGTGCAGCTCCGGCGGGCGGCTCTGGGGCGTTTACCGCATGATCCCTGAGATCTACTACGCCGGCTACTACCTGTCGTTCGGCTGCCTGGCGGCCCGGTCGTCCGACCAGTGGCAGGGAGCCTTCGACCTGCGCACCGAGGAGCTCAACCTGACCGGCGAGCAGCCGGAGCTGATGCTCCTGTCGCAGTCCCACGGGGTCCACATCGTGCTGGCCGAGGGCCATCCGACCTTGCTGGGCGTCGAGCAGGTGGCCGGCAGGGCCTGGACCGTCTTCGATAACGGGGTGTTCGTCCACGACGCAGGGAGCGACCGCTTCGCGCCGGTCGTGCAGGAGGGGCCGCGCCTCTACTGGCGGCCCTCGGCCGGTGCGGCGAGCGAGCAGGCGGTCTGGTTCGGCGGCGACGGCGGCACCGTGAGCCGGCACGACCGCGCCACCGGGCGGCTCGAGCTGGTCGGCGTCGTGCCGGGCAGGGAGATAGTCTCCATCGCCGCAGACGGCGGCCGCGTCTGCGTGCAGAGCAAGAAGAGCGATGTCGTGCTGCCCGTCTATCTCCGCTCGGCGACGGAGCTTCCCGACGCGGACGTGGTCGTCTTCGACGGGCAGGCGTGGTCCGCCGGCTCGGAGCCGGTGCAGCCGGCAGGGAGCCGTTTCTCCTGCCAGAGCAAGAGCAACTACGTGCTGAGAGACGGCAAGCGGGCGGCCTTCCTCAAGGGGCTTTTCCGGCCGGCGGTGCTCTGCGAGGACCCACACGGCGGCAAGCTCTGGCTGGCCGCTTACAGCGGCGTGGCCGCCATACCGCTGCCGGCGGACTGACGCGCCGCCGCCACCTGGAAAGCATCGCATGAACGAACCGGCCGACAAACGCGCGGCACCCGCGTCCCGGCCCCTCCTGCTGGCGCTGGTCACCGTCACCGGCGCGTCGCTGCTCGCCCTGGAGGTGCTGAGCGCGCGGGTCGTCGGCACGTATTACGGCAGCAGCCTCTACGTCTGGGCCGCCGTGCTCAGCGTCACGCTCTCCTGCCTGGCCGTCGGGTACGCCGTCGGCGGCCGGCTGGCCGACCGCGTGCCGCACGCGTGGATGCTCTGCCTGCTGGTCCTGCTCGGCGGCGCGTCGGTGCTGCTGACCGGCCCGCTGCGGGTAGTGCTGGCGCCGCTGGGGCAGCGGCTCGGGCTGGCCTGGGGCGCGCTGGCAAGCATCGGCGTCATCTTCTTCCTGCCGCTCACGTTGCTCGCCATGGCCGGCCCGTACGTGATCCGCCTGCTCACCCGTCGGGTCGAGGGCGTGGGCTCGGCCAGCGGGACGGTCTACGCGGTGAGCACGCTCGGCAGCGTCGGCGGCGCGCTCGCGGCGGGCTTCTGGATGATCCCGACCCTCGGCACCAGGACCTCCATGCTCGTCCTGGCGGGAGTGCTGATGGCGCTCGGGGCGGTCGGCCTCGCCGTCCTCTCGCGCGGCAGGGGCGCCCCGCTGCTCCTGCTCGCCGTCGCGCCGGCCCTCGCCGGCCCGCCGGAAGCGGCCGCGCAGGGCGAGCTCTTCCACACCGAGAGCGCCTACGGCGACCTGCGCGTCATCGAGCGCACCCAGCCCAACCGCGGCGCACACCGCATGCTCATGGTCAACGGCATCATGCAGACCGGCATGCCGCTCGACATCGACCTGGTCAGCGCCGGCGCGATCCTCCAATCCGACAGCTACTACCTGGAACTCCTGCCCTACTTCCATCTGGACCTGGCCGACGGCCGGCGCGGCGTCCTCATCGGCCTGGCCGGCGGCATGTTCCCGCGCGTCATGGAGTTCTACACCATCGACTGGACTGCCGTCGAGATCGACGTCAAGGTTGCGCAACTGGCCCGGGACTACTTCGGTTACAGGGGCGCCGTCCGCCGCCCGGACGGCACGCCGTACGGGCCGGAGCCGCCCCCGCCCGCCGAGGACGAAGCCTACGCCGGCCGCGCGATCATACAGGACGGCCGGCAGTACCTGCTGGCGCACCCCGAGCCCGCCGACTTCATCGTCGTGGACGCCTACAACTCGGACACGATCCCCTTCCACCTGATCACGCGGGAGTTCTTCGAGATCGTCCGGGACCGGCTGACCGACGACGGGATCCTCGCGATCAACTACATCGGCCGGCCGGAGGGGGACTCCGTCACCAACTCGCTCTTCCGGACCCTCGCTGAGGTCTTCGGGTCGGACATGCTGAGCGCCTACCGCACGCGCGACGACGCGAGCGAGGTGCAGGTCATCATCATCTTCGCGTTCCGCCGGCCGATGAAGCTCTACCCGTTCTGGCGGCAGGGCGGGCCGGGCGGGGGCGTTGACCGGCTCAGCTACGAGCTGGCCCGGCGCCGCGTCGAGACGGACCGGCCGGGCGGCGCGGTGATCACCGACGACCTGAACCCCATCGACCTGGCCCGTGCGGAGACGGCGCTCGCCTGGCGCCGCCAGACCGCCGCGCTGTTCGAATGACCGCCCGACCACGCACTATTGGGTAGCGCGGCCGTCTCAGCCCCGTGCGCCGGCCTATCCCGGCCGGACGGCCCACGCGGCGGGGTCGGGGGCGGTGCAGGTGATCTCGACGGTCCGGTCGGCTTTCGGGAGGTCAACGTCCTTCCCCCGGCCGGCCACCTCGACGCGGTGCCGGCCGAAGAAGGCGGGGACCTCGCAGCGCCCCTCCGCGTCCGCCTGCCCCTCCCAGCGGGTCCACCATTCGTCGAAGACGAGCCGGCGGTATGCCTCGGCGGCGGGCGTCGGCGTGAAGTCCCGCTTCCAGAGCGCCGCCTTCGGCCGCCAGTGCGCCCCCTCCCAGAACCCCCACATGAGGATGCCCTCGACGGCCGGATGGGCGAAGCAGGTCCGGTAGAACTCTTCGAGCAGCCGCGCCTTGCGTTGCTCATCGGCGATGTTGATGTCGAACTCCGTCACCTTGACGGGCAGGCCGAAGCGGCCGAGCCGGTCGAGGGTCTCGCGGACCTTCCCCATGTCGATCGAGCCGCCGAAGTGCCCCTGGCAGCCGATGCCGCCGACCGGCGCGCCCTGCGCCAGCAGGTCCTCGATCTGCTGCTCGTATCGGGCGGCGTCCCGGCCGGACAGGATGTTGTAGTCGTTGACGTAGAGCAGCGCGTCCGGGTCGCCCTCGCGGGCCAGGCGGAACATGTCGGCGCGGATGTCCTCGCCGAGCCGGCCGCGGTAGAAGCTGGCGTGCAGCATCTCGTTGTTGACGTCGTACTCGACGATGCGCCCGTGGTAGCGCGTCGTCACGTCGAGCGCGCGCCGACGGACGGCCTCCCGCAGAGCCGCGTCGTCCAGGTCCTTGATCCAGCCCTGCACGTAACGGTCCACGCACCAGAACAGGCAGTGTCCGCGCATGACCAGGCCATTCTCCTCGCACCAGTCGAGCATGCGGTCGGCCTCCTCGTAGGAGACCTGGCCGCGCACCCGCTCGGTGGAGTACCACTTGAGGGCGTTCTCGTGGACGGCGCTGTTGAAGTTGTCCTTCAGGACGGCCAGGTACTGCCGGCGCGCGTCCGGGTCGACGTCCGGGCGGAACATCCCTCGGGAGATGGCGGTGCCGAACCAGAACTCGTGTCGCTGCTGGGTGACCTTCACCGTCGCACCCGGCTCGGCGCGGACGATGAGCGTGCCCATGCGGTTGGCGCGGACGGCGGCGTCGAGGTCCGTCGGTTCAGCCGCCGCGTGCGCGCGCTGCGCCGCCGCGGGCAGCAGGAGAAACAGTGCGAACACCACGGCCAGATGAGGGTGCATCGTCTCTGCCTCCGGTCAGGAGATGGGAGCTCGTCGGGATTGAGCGTACGCGAACGGCCGGCAGGAAACAAGAGGGCAGTTTGCCGCCCCTATCACTCCCCGCGCTTGCCGAACTTCCCCCGGGTTGCCGCCTCGAACGCCTGGCCCGCCGCCTGAAGCGCGGCCAGTGCCTGCTCGGTCGTCTTGCCGGCGGCGCTGCGGGCAGCGGCGATCAGCGTGCGGCACTCGTTGGAGTCCATGAAGCGGGCGGCTTCGAGCAGCCGCGCCTCATCCTCCGCGGGAATCGCGAGGAAACCGTGCTTGTCGGCGTGGATGAGCTGTCCGGGCCGCACCGTGCGCCCGAACACCTCGACCTCGCAGCCCCAGCGGAGGGGGACGCAGTGCGCGTGACCCACGCAGAAGCACCTGGCCAGCGCTTTGAAGCCGGCGTTCGTCATCTCGTCAACGTCCCGGATCGCGCCGTCGGTGATTGTCCCGACGCACCCGAGCGCCGCGTGGACGTTGGCGTTGACCTCGCCCCAGAACGAGCCCACGACGCGCGGCTTGTCCAGGTCCTGCACGACGACGATCCTGGGCCCTGGCTCGCCGGCGACGTATCGGCGGTACTCGCTCCAGGCGTCCGGGTTCCGTCCCACGTGGTCCGGGTTGCTCGGCTCGAAGACCACCGTGACGGCGTAGCCGACCATAGGGCCCATCTGCGGCATGAAGTCGCGCGTTTCCTCCAGGTTGAACGCGTCGCCGGCCGGATCGTGCGAGGTGATCTGCTCCCAGCCGTTGTAGATGGTGGGAGTGTTCCAGCGCTTAAGTTCCAGCAGTTCGGCATGAGTCAGGCGATTGGCTTGGGGGTCGCTCACTGATCTTCTCCTGTTGTTGCCAGCGACGCGTTGTCCGCGCCCGTCGGGGCGGTTCTCACAATTCGGCCCTGGTCGGCAGGGCGTCCAGGTCGCTTTCCTTCATGCGCAGGTGCAGCGCCCGGCGCCAGCGATGGGGCATGAAGACGTGCAGCTCCCCGCCGTCGGCGAACATGTCGAGGTAGGAGCACTGGTAGTCGCGCCATCCGTCGCCCTCGGTCGGGGCCTGCGCATTCACCAGGAGGAATCGCGGCTCGCTCCAGGTGCGGCCGCCATCCCGCGAGAGCGCCACCCAGACCTGCGCCCGGTCCTCGCACTTGAAGTGCGTGCCGGTCGCGACGTTGTGATGGAACGCAATCAGCGTCTCGCCGTCGCCCAGGTGAAAGAGCATGGGCGGCGCGTCGGGGTGAACCAGCGGGCTCGGCTTCGGATCGGACCACGTCCGGCCGTCGTCGGTGCTGCGCAGTTCCCACAGGTGGCCCGCGCACGTCCTGGCCTGGGCGTAGACCTCCCCGCCGCCCAGGCTGATCGGGCGCAGCTCGTCCATACGGTCGAACTCCCGGAGGTACCACCCGCCCGGGCGGGGCCCGGGCAGCAGGGACCAGCTCTCGCCGTGGTCCGTGCTGCGGAGGATGTACTGGCGCGAGGTGGGCGTGTGGCTGCCGTCCGGCCGGTCATGCCATTCCCCCGTGTGCGTGCCCAGCAGCCACGTTCCGCAGTCCGTCTCGCACATCCGCATCACGGACATGCCCAGGAAGCCCGGGTCGTTGGCCGGCTCGATGAGGGTCAGGTCGGACCAGGTGTGCCCGTCGTCGTCGGACCAGCGATAGCCGATGAGGGCGTCTTCCTCGCCGCTCCACCGCCCCCAGATGGGCTGCGTGCCGAAGGTGTAGATGCGCGTGGTGCCGCGCGGGATGAGCGGGATGAAACCGTGCTGGTTGTAGTCTATGTCGAACGCCACGGTCGGCCCGTGCCAGGTCCTGCCCCTGTCCGGGGAGCGGTACGCGACCAGGTTGTTGACCTTCTCCGTCCGGTTGCCGTAATGGCCGTGGGGCTTGCCGGGCAGGCAATCGGGGAACATGAGAAGATAGTCGCCGCCCGGCGTGATTGTGGCGCGCGTCTCGAACAGGCCGCCGTGGCGGTTGACATGCAGGAGCCGGCCGTCCAGAGCGGGATGCACGAGCAGTCCCAACTCCTCATTCAGCACCAGCCCGGCCGGTGGCCTGGTCGTCGAGGTCTCTCTGTCTGCGATCAAGACTGTCGGCGCAACGCCGGGGCTGAACTTGTCAGGCACCGGTCGCTCCTTCCGTGTGAGGGGGCACGTCCTCCAGGTAAACGCCGTCCGCGCGAAGGGCCTGCTGGAGGCCGGCCAGGTCCACTGCCGTCAGGTCCCCGTCCAGCTCGAGCGCCATGGCCGCGGCAGTTCCCACGCCCTGGCCCATGACCATGCAGTGGGTCTGGACGCGCACGGAAGAGAGCCCCTCGTGCGTTGAGGAGGCGCAGCGGCCGACGACGCCCAGGTTGGGGATGCGGCGGTTCAGGCACATGCCCAGCGGGATATGGTAGCTGGTGCCGACGGCGAGCATGTTCTTCTCGCCGCGGTCGGTGTACGTGGTGTAACCGGTGCCGAGCGGGTCGTGGATGTCGATCATCCAGACGCCGTGCCCGATCGCATCGGGCTGCTTGACCGCGCCGAGCACCATGTCCCGCTCGAGGGTCTTCAGGCCGCGGATGCGGCGGGATTCGCGGACACCCAGCGCGAAGCCGCTCTGCTCGAGGACCGTCCGGCTCATGCCGGGCACGTTGGCGCGCCAGAAGTCGAGGTACTGCGCGATCCGCTCGCGGGAAAGCGCCGTCAGCCGGGACAGCTCCTCCTCGTCGAGCGGGTCGCCGGCCACAGGGCACATGTTCCACGCGCTGTGTTCAGGCATGCCCCACAGCGCCAGCAGCCCGAAGGCGTTGCCCTCGTTGAACGGCGGAAACTCGCCCGCGTCCCGCAGCTCGCGCATGAGGTCCACGATCGCGCGGGCCTGCTCGGGGGTCATGGCGGCGGCTTCCTCGCGGTCGATCCCGCGCAGGCAGAACATCATCGTCATGCCCTGCACACGGCCGTCTTCGGACCGGCCGAACTCGAAGGGCAGCCCCGCCTTCGCGGCGACGTCGCCGTCGCCGGTCGCGTCGATCACGATGCGGCCAAGAACAGCGCGGGTCCCGCGCTTGGTCTCCACAAGGACGCCCCGTGCCCTTCCGTCCTCCACGAGCGGCCGGCCCGCCGCCAGGTAGCAGAGAGTCCGCACGCCGGCCTCGTCCAACATGCGCTGCCAGACGATGCGCATGCCCTCCGAGTCGAACCAGTGGGTCTCATGCACGCGGGGGAACTCGGCGACACGCCAAATCCAGCCGTGCTTCAGCGCCCGCTGCACCGATTCCTCGACCAGCCCGTTGATGACGACCTTCTCGCGGTCGCTGCGGTGCCAGCCGTTTACCAGCGCGTTGGTGGCCATGCCGCCCACACTCGGCCAGCGCTCGACGAGGACCACGGAGGCACCGTGCCGCGCGGCGCTCACGGCTGCGGTCACTCCCGCGCACCCTCCGCCGCAGACGACCACGTCCGCCTCCGCCAGAACCGGCACTTTCTCCGACGGGACTTCTATCTCCATGCTTCCCTCTCCGAACGTTGAGGCACTCCTTCCGTGCGTGTCACGGCCCGGGGCGTTCGTACCACGCGACCTGCGTGGCCTGACCGATCCATTGCGACTCGCGCTTCCAGGTCTCATCGCCCTCGGCGGGACGGATCGCGCCGAACCCGTTCTCCCAGTAGAACCAGCGCGGCGTGGGCCAGTGCGCCTTCCAGTCGTTGGACTGGACCAGGGTCGGATGCCCGGTGCGCCCGGCGCGGCGTTCGATCCCCGGCAGGAACGGCGACGGCCCGCCCGAGGCGGGTATGAGGCGGACGGTCCGCACCGGCGCCGCCGCCCGGATGTAGGCCATCATCGGCGCTATAAGCATCGAGCCGTAGCCCTGCACCTCCTCCGGCGGCGTCAGCGCGGCCAGCGCCTCGGCCGGCTCGTCCAGGATGAGCGAGCGCACGCGCACGAAGGAGGGCAGGATGTGCGAGTCGTCCCTGCGCAGGTGTCCTTCGAAGCGGCCCCGGCCCGTGACCGGGTCGTTGAGCTCCGCGGCGACGGCCGCCGCCAGGACCGGCGTGTCGCGGTAGAACCGCGCCGTGTCCTCGCACTGGAAGCGCACCCAGCGGTTCTTCGACTGCCTCTCGCCGGTCTTGAGGGGGAAGTCGGGACCGTCGATCCGCCAGCCGGCGGTGTCGCCCCAGAGGTTCGTCAGGAAGACCGGCTCCGTCATCGGCTCCCAGTGGTTCAGGGGCTGGTTGGCGACGAAGTAGCCCGCACCGAGCGACTTGACGTAATCGTGGACGAGCTCCCGCGCGTGGCAGTAAGCGGCGAACCGGTAGGCGTCCACGTCGCCCACGCGCCAGGCCAGTCGTGCCATCGCGGCGCAGGGCGGGGCCTCGTCCCCCATCTCCGCGATGGCGACGCGCCCGACCGTGGGCCAGCACATCTCCTCCGGCGTGATGAAGAGCTTCCTGACCAGGTCCCACCGTTCCCGGACGAGGTCCCAGTCGCCGGTGTAGTGCGCGTAGGCCCAGATCGTCTGGAGGATGTTCGTGGCGATCTTGCCGGCGTCGTCCCAGCCGCCCCAGGAGCCGATGCCCGGCCCGTGAACGATGAGCTTGTGCTCGTGCGCGTCGTAGGTGGACTCGTCCAGGACCACCCCCTCGAAGTAGTGGCGCAGGCTGGCGCTGGCCGTCGCGCACAGCTCGGCGCCGACGTAAGGGAGCGCCTTCGCATACCAGATGTCCCCCATGACGGACCAGACGTAGTTGTTCAGGCCGCCATGGTCGTAGGCGTACGCGCCCGGGTCGCGGAACTTCTGCGCCATGGCCGCCCGCAGGCGCGACAGGCAGGTCCAGGCGATGC
>CAZQEQ010000010.1:0-59815 GCA_964592385.1 uncultured candidatus Brocadiaceae bacterium
GCACGCGGATTCGCACGGATACAGCAGCGGCTGGCCTACGAGGGACAGTTCGTGAGCGCCGCAAGGCAATACGAGAACTACTACGAATACGACCCGGTCGGCAACCGCACCTACGAGGCGCGCGGCGCGCAGCAGACCTATTACGAATACGACGCGGGGAACGAGTTGACGGGCACGCACGAGATATCGGCCGACGCCTGGACCTACTTCCAGTACGACCCGCGCGGCAACTGCACGGCCATCCAGGAGACCGACGGCACGACGTACTTCGAGTATAGCCCGGCCAACCTGGTGACGGCCATCCCGTACAAGGACGGCACGCCGGACTACTTCCACTACGACGGACAGCTCGCGCGCTACTGCATCGAGGACAGCGCGGGCTGCAAGTACTACTACTGGGACGGGCTGGATTTGCTAGCGCGGACCAACCTGACGAGCGGCGAGAGCCGGACCTTCGTCCACGGGGGGACGCCGATCCCCGGCATCGGGAACATGGTGGACTACAGCCAGGACGGCGCGACGCAGACCTTCCACTACGACCACCGTGGGACGGTATATGGGATCACGGACGGCTCGCAGGACGTGTCGCAGACCTACGAGCACGACGCCTGGGGCGTGCGACTCTCGGCCACAGGCAGCCTGGAGAACCCCATCCAATACCAGGGCTGCGCATGGCTGAGAAGTCTTGATATTCCCGGGATGGACTGGTCGCACCTGCGTGGGTACCATACGTACGCCGCTGCATTTGCCCAGAGGGACAGGTCTCGATCAGACGTGCTGCATCCCTATGCCTATACTCGCGGTAACCCAGTATCGGCGTATGACCCGACGGGGAACGCATCCACGCCTGTCGTAGACGCGTTCTCATGGAGGCAATTCCTCATTGAGCTTTGGAAGGCCGACAAGAAGAAGGCTTTCGAGGAGGCCATCAAGCTGGAACCCACCACGATAGCTGCTGGGCTCGCCATATGTCTGACAAAGAAACATATCCAAAGAGCTCTGGCAAAGGTTTACAATTGGGGACGTACGTTCATAGATATGTGTTGTCACCGCATACCGCTTGCCTGCGAGGGAGTCAAAGAGCTTAAGTATAATGCGAGCCTTAAGCGGGACGAGGACGGTTTTGGCGGCGTCATTACCGTCGCCCATGAGGCCACCTATTTCGCTAACGACGCCAAGGCCGCCATTGTCAGCTGTCTCATAGGAGCAATACCCGTCGTGGGGGGAGACCCGATCCTGGGAGGGGGGCTGAGTTCCCTTTACGATGCGAGTACCGGCGGTGGCGTACGCGCGTTGGAAGGTCGCAAGGAATACCGGTACACGTGCACGTGTGAGAAGGGGGTGAAACTGATTGCCTTCACGATACACAACATCTCTCGCATGACCGTTCGGATCCCACCGAAGTCGCGACTCATAGGCTACGAACAAGATGGCACTCCGATTCTCGTGGTAGAAACGTCGGAG
The DNA here is from genome assembly GCA_964592385.1 of uncultured candidatus Brocadiaceae bacterium. GTDB lineage: Bacteria > Planctomycetota > Brocadiia > SM23-32 > SM23-32 > CAZQEQ01. Next base: position 1,465 of record CAZQEQ010000010.1, read on the forward strand.
CGCTGGGAGACCCAGGAATACGACGAATTCGTGGATGCCGGGGCGTGCCGCCGGCCGAAGAGACTTGCGGAGGGTATTTTCAGATCGTGCTGCAAGGACTGGGACGATCCTGGGGGCAAGATGGGAAAGAGGAGGAAACCTACATGAGGCGACATCGCCCAAGTGGCATAATCGCGGTGCTCGTTGGTCTTGCCATTGCGTTGGCGTTCGTTGTATCTGGTGCTCTGCTAAGGGAGGTCCTGTCTGGTTCGCAAGGGCCGTCGCGATGGCGCAATGTGCTGGTCGACGGCAAGCTTGGTTGGAAGGGCGTGCAGGCGGACTTGAAGGAGGACGCTTCGTCTACTCTCGGTCTCCTGGCTGTAGGAGAAGTCCGGAGCATCGGAACCGAGACGGGATGCTATGTGCTCTATTACCCAAAGGAGTTGCCGGACGGCCCTGAGATGCAGAACGGTGTGATGCTAGCGCGGATTGCCGGACTGGATGCGGAGCCCCAGGTCAGCACGCAGTTGGTGCAAGAGTCCGTTTTCTGCGATCCCGAGGAAGGCGGCCACCTTGTCCTGACTGGATTGGTGACCCAACTCGTCAGGGACGATGGGCGGCCACAAGCGTGGTACATCGATCCAGGGCAACGGCTCCTTGTGAAGTACGATCCGGCTGCGTCTGCGCTCAGAACATGGGCCTTGCCTGCCGACCTCCAGGGACTGCACGCGCGGACTTACGAGCGGCTGGGCATGGGGCTCGCGGTGGGCACTGATGGCAGGCGCGTTCATCTGGCCTTTAGCCCCGCCGACTCAGAGGGCCTCTACTACGCTACCTATGGACTTGACGGCGGCGGTTGGGCGCAGCAGAGGCTTCCTGGGGACGGCGGATGGCCTCAGGTGTTGCTCCGCGACAGCAAAGCCTATGTGCTGGCGCTTACCAGCAATGGCCTGGTGTTGTTCGAGGGGCCGGCCGAACCTGTTGATTCAGACCTGGCTACCGACGCCGGAGGCTTGGCTGCAGGGCAATGGTCACAAACCGTCCTGAGTGAGGCCGGCTCTCGCAGCGAGTTCGCGCTTATTGGCGGCGAGGCCGACCTCGTCGCCGTGGTGGAGCTGGATTGGGCACCCGCCCATATCCATGTGCACACGCGGGAGGGCGACGTCTGGCACAGGGAACTGGTCAAGCACGTCTTCTTCGAGAACGTTGACGTGGCACAGGGGGACCCGGTGGAGATTGCCCCCAGCGGCATGGTCACGCGCGGCGGCGAGGTGCACGTCGCATGTTTCGATCCCCTCGAGGGGGAAGTGCAGCATGTCTGGAAGTATGAGGGCGATTGGGTAGCAGAACCCGTTGCTCGCGCCAGGGATGTCAGTTCTACGGCCATCACCGAAGCCGCCGGAGGGGTGGCGATTGCCTACGCTGACATACGCACGCGAGAGGTAAGGATGGCATGGCGGGCATGGGCAGAGACGCCGCCACGACCTACTTCTCGCATGACGCGGCCGGACGCCTCTCGGAGAAGGTGACCGTGAAGGACGCCGACAGCTCCGTGCTGGTGAGATTCGCCTACACGCGCGACGCGGCGGGGAACCCCATCGCCATCGAGCGCGAGTCCGGGCTGGGCGTCTTCTACTACGAGTACCCCTCGACTTCGCTCGGGACAGGCGACGCGCTCCAGCGCCTCGCCTACGAGGGGCGCCCGGAGGCCCTCAAGGCGCTCATACGGCGCGGTGTGGGGCGTTAGAGCAGCTCGAAGCGCGCCGTCCCCGGGCGCGCGGCGCCGAGGGCCTCGGCCCGCGGCCCGGGCGACGAGCCGCCCGCGGTCACGGTGAACGTCCCGGGCTCCAGCACGGGGCGCCCCTCCTCGTCCACCAGCTCCATCATCTCCGGCGTGATGTCGAACCGCACCGTCTCCGACCCGCCCGACGCAAGCCGGACCCGGCGGAATGCCTTCAGCGCGCAGCGCGGCGCGGCCACGGATGCCTCGTCGTCCGTGACGTAGAGCTGGACGACCTCCTCGGCCTCGCGGCGGCCCGTGTTGGTGACGGTCACCTCGGCGCTCAGGCCCTCGCCGCGCTCGACGCGTCCGGCGGAGAGGGCCAGCTCGCCGTACTCGAACTCCGCGTAGCTCAGGCCGAAGCCGAACGGGTAGAGCGGCTCCTCGGCCATATAGCGGTAGGTGCGGCCGGCCATGGAGTAGTCCTCGAAGGGCGGCACCTGGTCCTGCGAGGCCGGGAACGTGACGGGCAGGCGGCCGGACGGCGACTCGTGGCCGAACAGGATCTGCCCGACCGCGCGCCCGCCCTGCTCGCCGGGATACCAGATGAACAGGACGGCGTCGGCCAGCTCGTGCAGCTCTGGGGCGGCCACGGGCGAGCCGCCGGTGAGCACGAGGACGATCGGCTTCCCCTTCCCGGCCAGGAACCGGACGAACTCGACCTGGTTCGGCGGCAGGGCGAGCCCGTCCCGGTCGCCGCCGGTCACCGAGGCGATGCACTCGCCGCCCTCGCCTTCCATCAGCGGCGAGATGCCCATGACGGCGACCACGACGTCGGCCCACTCGGCCAGGCCGCCGACCCAGTCGGAGGGGTACTCGTTCGGGTGGAGCAGGTGGCAGCCCTTGGCGTTGGAGATGCGGGTGCCCTCCGAGGCGCACTCGGCGACGCCCTCCAGGACCGAGACGAGCCGCGCCGAGACGCCGCGGTAGAAGTTGCCGAGCAGCACGTCCAGGTCGGCGAAGTTCGGCCCGGTGACCAGGACCGTCCGCACGCCCGGCCCGAACGGCAGGATGCCGCTGTTCTTGAGCAGGACGACGGACTTGACGGCGGCCTCCCGCGCCAGTGCGACGTGCTCCTCGCACTGGATGACGTCGCTGCGGATGGCCGCGAACGGCACGTCGTCCGGGTCGTCGAAGAGCCCGAGCCTGAACCGCGACGTCAGCAGCCGGGCCAGGCTGCGATCCACCTCCGCCTCCGTCACCAGGCCCTTCTCGACGGCGGCCGGCAGCTCGGGGAAGCAGCGGCCGCCGATGTCCATGTCGCAGCCCATCCGCAGGGCGAGCGCGGCCGACTCGACGGCGTCGCCGGTGACGTGGTGGCTCTCGTGGAAGGCCGGGATGGCCGACGCGTCGGAGACGACGTAGCCCTCGAAGCCCCACTCGTCGCGCAGGATGTCCACCAGCAGCATGTGGCTGCCGCAGCAGGGCTCGCCGTTGACCCGGTTATAGGCGCCCATGAAGCACTCGACTCCGGCCTCGGCCAGCGCGCGGAACGCCGGCAGGTAGGTCTCGCGGAGGTCCTTCCCGCTCACCACGGCGTCGAAGCCCATGCGCAGGTGCTCCGGCCCGCTGTGGACGGCGAAGTGCTTCGCGCAGGCGGACGCCTTCACACGACGGGCGTCGTCGCCCTGGAGCCCCCGCACGAACGCCGCGCCGATTGCGCCGGTCAGGTGCGGGTCCTCGCCGTAGGTCTCCTGCCCGCGGCCCCAGCGCGGGTCGCGGAAGATGTTGACCACGGGCGTCCAGAAGGTCAGCCCGACGAACGGCCCGTCCGGCCCGTGCCAGACGGGGTCGTGGAACTTGGCGCGGGCTTCGTCCGCGATGGCGCCGGCGACCCGGCGCACCAGGTCCACGTCGAAGGTTGCGGCCAGGCCGATGGCCTGCGGGAAGACGGTCGCCCGCCCGCCCTGGCACAACCCGTGGAGGCACTCGCCGCCCCACTCGTAGGCCGGGATGCCCAGGCGGGGAATCGCCGCCGACTCGGCCACCATCTGCGAAACCTTCTCGTCGAGCGTCATGCGGCCGAGCAGGTCCGCCACGCGCTCCTCGACGGGCAGCGAAGCATCCCTGTAGGCCGGCTGCTGGTCATCCTTTGCGGTCACGTCGTCTCCTCCACTGTCTGCGCGTGAGAACGTTCCGCCGATCGGTCACCCGGAACGCGGCCTTGCCATCAAGGGCCAGTGTTTGAGAGAGGCAGGGCTATTCTTCGGTCTCCGCGGCGGAGGGGGGGCGTCTTCCAGGCAGGCATCTGTACGTGAGCCGCGTCAGGGAGGCGTCGCTGAGTTCGACCTGGCCGTCGAGGCCGGCCCGCTTCAAGAAGCCTTCCATGGCCGTTACGGGGTTGGCGGTCAGCGGGAGCCTGACGGCGAACTCAGACGCCTCCTTGTCCACGCGCACCCTCGCACCGACAGCGGGGCCCAACGACGCCGCCAGGGCGCCCATCTGGTTCTCGTCGGCCCCGATGAAGCGGACAATCGTCCACCGGGGCAGCGCCCAGAGCCGCATCGCGTCCTGGGCCATCGCGGTGCCCAGGCTCTCCCACCAGTCGCGGGCCGGCTCGCCCTGGCGGCTGTGGCGCCAGCTTCCCCTGAACCGCACGGGGGCGCCGCCGCCTTCGTCAGCCTCGGGCTCGTAGAAGCCCATCTCCCAGTCCACGATCCACAACGTGTCCCCGTCGGCCCGCTCGGCATGAAGTTCGGCCTGCAACTCGAGCGCCGGCCCCGGCTCCTCGGGGTCGGCGACAACGACTCCGCAACGCCGCAAGGCGCCGGCCAGCGCCGACTCGACCCTCTGGCCTTCGTCACCCTTGACGAGCAGCAGGACGCGCGGCAGCCACGGCTGGTCGCGGTTGAGCGAGACCGCCCCGGAGGTCAGCAGGTCCGGCACAGGCCGCACCACGGCCCTGGCGCGCACCCTGTAAAGGGGCGGATCGGCACCGGCCACCGGCCCGGACTCGAGCACCTCCAGGGATTCCAGGTGGCCCGTCACAGTCGAGCGGAACCGGTCGTCTGCCAGGCGTTGCCCCACGACCCGCTTCTCCACCTCCACCAGCACGTGGCACTGGAGCAGGGCGTTGCGGCTGGCGTCGAGCATGGCCTCCCGGTGCACGTCCTGCTCCGGCTTCCCCGCGTCGAGCAGGGCGACGCCGACCACCTCGACTGTCACGGCGTCGGTCGGCCCGTCGGGCTCCTGGCAAGCGGCCGGCCCGGAGGCGACCAGCGCGCCCAGGCAAGCGGTCAGTGCGAGTGCCAGGCGAATCCTGCCCATAGCCCCCCCGGAGAGGAAAGGAGGGACAGCGCCGCCTGAGCCGCGCCGCCCCTCTGCGAGAACCGCTACTTGACGTATTGGGCGAGGCGCGCCAGCTCCCAGCGGTTCAGTTCCAGGGTCGCGACCGCCGTGACAACCTGTGCCTCGTCTCCTTCGGCTTCCGGCTGCTCATAGGAGACGTGCACGCGGGACAGGGAGCCCTCCACTGCACTGACGGCCTTCTGACTCTCGAACATGAGGTCCGCCACGGTCTCCGTGCCGGCCACCTGGGCGCCCTTGACCTTCGCCAGCAGATTCGCCAGGGCGATAGTCCTCGCCGCCGTCTGCGCCTCAAGCACCGAGAGCGTGTCGCCGCTCCGCGCGATCACGGAGCTGCCCTCAGCAACGAAGACCACCGTCCCCTCCTCCGTCATCTCCGCTCCCGGGACCAGGGAGCCCGAACAGCCGACCAGCACCGCCGCCAGCAGGCCGAGTGCGACTGCCACCAGCGCGTTTTTCATTTTCATCCCCTTTGAGCGGGATCAAGACAGTTGCTTGCTGCTTGCTGCTTCTCAACGGCAGGCTGCAGTTGCGAGCCTCCTGCCGGCATCTTCAGTCCGGTCGTTGGGCCTTCTGCCTTACGCGCGCCTGGCCTTCCAGCTTCGCCAGCGTCGCCTCGGGAACCCTCAGTGTCGCCTTGACCCGGCAGCGGTCTTCGCCCACCCACTCGGGCGGGGCGAAGGCGGCCCCTTCGAGCATGCCTTCCACGGTGAGCCACGCCTCGTGACGGCTGAGCATGAGGTTCCTGACCGTGACGGACTGCCCGACCTTCACCTCGCCGACCTGCTCGCGCAGCTTCGCCAGGGCGTCCACCCGGGCCGCGTGCTCGGCTCGGGCGCGCCGCGCAGAGGCCGATTCCGGCGACGGGGGCAGGAGGGTCCGGTTCACTATCTTGCCCTCGGAATCCAGGTATATCCGCAGCGTCACCTCGGCGATGTCCGCCTCTTCGTCGAACTCCTCGGCGACGGTCTCGATGCCCCACAGCTGGCCGGCGGAACGGGCCTCGACTGTCTCGGCGGCGAACTGTAGGTTCAGCACCCTGGACTCGCGCTCGACTTCCAGTCCCCCCAACTCCTCAACCAGCCCGGCGAGTGCCCGGCACCGCGCCGCCTCAACGGCCGTCAGCCGCTTCTGGAGCACGGTTGACGTTCCCGGGGCCGGCATGCCCTCGCCCTTACTCTCGACGTAACTCTCCCAGCCCCACAGGGCGACGCGGGCCTCGCCCTCCCGTTCGAGGACGGATTCGCCGGTGGCCTCGAAGACGCGCACGTCGTCCCGTGCGCGCCCGGGCGCTGAGCAACCCGCCGTGAGCCCGGCGGCCACGGCAAGGAGCGAACACAACAGCCGGCGACCCGTCAGCTTCCAGAAGTGCTCGTAGCACATAGAGGCTTCCTCAAGAGACGTTCCACATTATCGGAGCGAGCATTGCGGCTGTCAACACCGAAAGGCGGCCCGCTACGCGCCGGCCGGTTGCTCACCCATCGACGGTCTTGGACAGCGCTTTCATCTTGCACGCATACTAGCTAAGAGGCCCGCCCAGATGCGACAGTTTCCCGGCACCACTTGAGAGCGTCTTGGAATTCAAACTGGTCATCCCCAAGCTCAGGAAAGACCTGTTTATAGGCGCGCTTCAGTTCGGTCTTCTGCTCATCATCCGGAGTCAAGTTCACCACCCTTATGTCGGCATCACTGCTAACAGCTTCACTGAACAAGAAGCGAGCAGCCAGATCAGTTACCGGGAACGAATAGCCAAGAAAGATTACTCGTGCCGCTGTGCTGAGCTCCTTAGACGCCCGGGACCAAACACATCTGAGAACGGGTTGTTCCAGCAGTTCCGACTTGCCGAGAAGTGGAGCGACAACAAATGGATCGGGTTCTAGGTGGCTCTCGATGTAATCATGGGTGTATGCGGGATCTTCACCCATGCTTATCCACATAATGTTTGGGTCTTGCGACCATCTCTCGTGGTGGACGACGGCCTCGAATCCGTACGGGCGCACGGAGCCCGATCGCACCCGCCAGTTAACCGAACCATGCAGCTTAAGTAAATGCATCGAAACCTCGCGGATGGCGCTGATAACGCCGTCGTGCACGCAGACTGCCGACGGCCGACAGTAGAATCCGTAACCCGTATCAGGGATCCAGCAAGGACCGGAGTACTCCATGTCCTGGGTCGGCTTGGATCGATACAGTGCGCGGTCAAAGAAGTCGTCGTAGTTAAAGGTAACGCATGTGAACCGATTGTCGACGCAGAATCCCCCGAACTGCACTAGGTCATCTTGGTGGCTTGCACCTCCGTCGGCTTGCTTGACGCGATTAAGGAAGGCACGCATAAGCTCTCCGCGCAGGAGATTGGCCTCTTCGTGTGCCTGTGTCGCGATGTCGTATGGCATGCCTCTTTCGAGACGCGTCATGACCCGCTCAATGTTGAGGCTGCCCCGAGGCCGTCGGTTCAGTTCTGCGTCCAGAATCGCCTTGGCATGAGGGAGGGCCTGGAATTTGGCGAGAGTAAGGTCATACTCGTCCTCGAGCAGCGGCGCGTCGGCGAAGAATGCTCTTGTGAAACCCGCGCCAAGCACGAGGACGGTTTTCTGGGACGAGTTCATCCTGTCGGCTCTCCTGCTTGCCACCGCGCTTCACACGGTCGCGAGCTATTCTCATACATGCTTGATCGCCACACGCATGTTCCAACCAGCCTTGCCCCTGCCGCTGGACTGCATTGTACTTGCAGTGGTGGAGCGTGGCAACTTGGCAATGCTCGGGAGGCGTACGGGAAAGCTCGGGCAACTGGCGTCCCCACTGGTTACGCTGCGCACGATCCGATCCCAACGATCCCCAGTCCAGAACCTCGCTGCCTCCCCTGGCCCCGGGGAGCAGCGGACGTGAGGCGCCTCCAGTTCGTCCTGCCAACAGGACTCGCCACAGTCCGCACCCGCGCAGTACAGATCCCCGTCCTTCATGGGTAAGAAGACCATTAGATGCGTCCGGCCGCCGCTGTGCACCGCCACGGAGCAGCAGCTTGCAGTCGAGCCGGCGGCGCCACGCAACTGCCCTACGCGCCGGGGGCTTCCGCGGCAATACGGCCGTTCTCCATGTGCAGGACCCGGTGGGCCCGCTCGGCGGCGGCGGGGTCGTGCGTGACCAGCAGGACAGTTCCGCCTCCGTCGGCGTAGTCCCGGAGCGCGTCCAGCACGGTCACCGCGTTCTGCGGGTCCAGGTTGCCGGTCGGCTCGTCGGCAAGGATCAGCTTCGGCTCGTTCAGCAGGGCCCTTGCCAGGGCGACCCGCTGCTTCTCGCCCACGCTCAGCTCCGAAGGGACGTGATGCGCACGGTGGTCCAGCTTGAAATGTCCCATCAGCTCGCGGGCCCGCTCCCTGTGGCCGGGCCGGGGCGCGGCGATGTCAGCCGCGAGCACATTGTCCAGAACGCTGAGGTAGGGAATGAGATGGAACTGCTGGAAGATGAACCCGACGTTCTCCGCGCGGAAGATGCTGCGCCGGTTGGGCGAGAGCCGATACGGGTCCTGCCCGTCAAGGCGCACCGTCCCGTCCGTGGGCCGCAGGAGCGCCCCGCACATCAGCAGGAGCGTGCTCTTCCCGCACCCGCTCGGTCCCTGCACGGACACCAGTTCGCCGGCCTTCACCGAGAACGAGACCCCGCCGACGGCGCTGACCTCGCCGTCCGGTCCCGAGAACGTCTTGCCTGCACGGTCGAGTTCGAGCATGAATCACTCCTCCCTCAGAATCTCAGCCGGATCCTGCTGAGAGGCAAGAACAGCGGGAAGCCAACTGGCGATGACGGCCAAAATGGGCGCCCCCGCCAGCGCGCCGAGCACCCACCTGAGCGAGAGTATCCCTTCCGGGCCGACCAGGGGCGCGTCCAGCCCGGAGGCGAGCGACGCGGCCACCAGCAGCCCGACGCCGCACCCGACGGCGCCGCCGAACAGGCCGGTCGCAGCCGCTTTCGCCAGGAATATCTGAAAGACCTGCCGCCCCCTGCACCCGATGGCGCGCAGTATGCCCACCTCGCTGCGGCGCTTACGGACGTTGTCGAGCGCCAGAAAGGCGACCCAGAACCCGCACGCGATCACGATGACCGGCAGGACGACCCCGGCGAACCGTTCGCGCCTGGCCTGGAGGTCCTCCTGATGCTTCTCCTCGCGGTCCAGCGCGGCCTTCGCCTCCCGGCCCACGCTCGTCCGCGCCTCGGCCCGCGCGACGATCCTCGTGCCCATCTCGATCACCTGCGTGTCGGGAAGAATCCGGGCGACGTCCGCTCTCACCATGTCAACCGTCGTGCCGCCGCCGCAGATGCATTCGAGCGCGAGGATGCCGTTTATCAGCCCGGGCTTCTCCAGCAGTTCCTGCGCATCGGCCAGGGATATCCAGGCCGTAATATCGTCCTTGCTGCCGCGCTCCTCGTGGCAGGCGTGCACGGTGAACTCCCGGCCCATCAGCCGGACCGCGTCCCCCGCCTTCAGCCCCAGGCTCCCGTGCAGTTCGTGCCCCAGGACGATCGTGCCCTCCGGCACGGGTTGCACGAGCGGGGTCCTCGGGCTCTTGTGCAGGTTGGGGACCTCGCCGCGACAGCCCACCAGGATGATCGTGCGCTTCTGCTCGGGCCATTTGACCTTCTGCTGGAGGCTGGGCAGGAAGTGGCGCACCGTCAGGATCGCGGAGTCCGCCAGCCGTTCGACGTAGCTCTCCGGCATGTACGTCGTGCCGTAGTCCGTCTCGTACCACTCGTGGACGTCCTGGTCCTGCGGGAGGATGACCAGGTTGAAGCTGAGCTTCAGCGTGGCCTTGCGCATCTCGTCCTGGAGCACGGCGAGGTCGGCTTCGAGGTCCTCGCGCTTCTGCGTCAGGACGGCCTTGCTGCGCAGCTCGTAGACGGTCAGCGCGCCCGAGAACCCGAGCGCCGCGCCCGTGGCGATCACCACGGCGGCCACGCTCAGAAAGAACGTGAGCTTGCGGTGCGCGATCTCCTTCAGGGTCATGCGCAGCAATCGCATCTTCATCCTCCCGGGGCACTCACTCGCCCCGCAGCACGTCGGCCGGGTCCTGTCGAGCACACATCCTGGCCGGCAGCCAGCCCGCCGCCACCGAAAGAGCAACCGCGACTCCGAGCCCCGCCGCCAGCGCCCACGGGTCCGCGGCCGGCGGCGCCGAACCGGCCGCCTCCGCCCCCGCCCGGATCAACTGCCAGCCGACCACTGTCCCGCACAGGACCCCCAGGACGCCTCCCACGAGTCCGAGCAGGAGCGACCTGGCCAGAACCAGCGCCTGAACCTGCCACGCGCGGCATCCCAGCGCCGCGAACGTCCCGATCTCCACCGCCCGTTCCCGCACGTTGCCGTAAGCCAGGAACATGATCGAGCCGCCGCAGACCAACAGCGTCAGCGGCACCAGGGCCGTCGCAAGCGTCTTCCACCTGGCCCTCAGATTCGCCCGCGCCGTCCTCTCGCGCTCGACGGAGGCCCGCGCCTCCTCGGCCGTCTTCGTCCTGGCGTGCTCCCGGGCGGCCGTCTCGGAGAGGTTCTGCACGACCCGGCAGCCGGGGAGCGCTTCCTCGACCGCCTCCCGCACCGCCCCCAGGTCGCCCCACACCGAGAGGTCCTCGACGATGAGCACCTCGTTGATCAGCCCCTCCTTGCCGAACAGGGCCTGCGCCTCGTCCAGGTTCATCCAGATCGTGACGTCGTCTTTCAAGCCGGACTGCGTGCGCGTCCCGGCCACGGTGAAATCCCCGCCGAGCAGCGTGAGGGCGTCCCCGGCCCCCAGCCCCAGCGCGCCGTGCAGCTCGTGGCCCAGGATGACCGCCCCCGCCGGGATCGCCTCGACCAGCGGCTTCTGCTCCTCGCCGGAAGAAGCAGGGAACATCTCCCGTCCGACGCCCACGACGATGACGGTCCATCCGTGCTCTTCCCACTTGACCTTCTGCCGCAGCCTCGCAAGGACGCGCTCCGCCACGTCCCCGGCGCCGAGCAGCCTCTCCGCGTATCCCTCCGGCATGGTCCCGGCGGCGTAGTCGTCGGCATACCAGTCGTCCAGGGACTGCCCCTCCGGCAGCACGGTGGCGTTGTAGCCGAGCCGGTCCATGGCCCGCTCGACGGTATCCTCGAGGGCTGCCATCTTGCCGGCGGTCTCGGCCTCCTTGAGGCGGAGGATAAGGTCGGTCTGGGCATCGTGCGCGCGCAGCAGCGTGAGCGCGCCCACCAGGGACGCCACGGCCACCGTCACGAGGACCAGTGCCAGCAGCGAGCTGACCTTCCGGTGCAGCACCTCCCTGACTGCCAGCCGCCAGACCCACATGGGAAGACCTCCCGCAGAGCGTCCGCGCCCCAGGGCGCGATCATACCAGGACCATCCTTGTCAGGATACATCGGTTCCCTGCCACACGCAAGCCAACGACGGCGGGGAACTCCTCGCGCGCTGAGTCCCGCAGGACCTACTCCTGCGGGCGGTGCTCGCCGACGCACCGGCCAGGTTCGAGGGCCGACAGGGCGGCGGCGCGGAATCCGGCGAACCGTGCCTCGCCGCGTTCGACGTAGAGGCAGACATCGCCGCTCTGCGGGGCCTCGGGGATCACAGTCGTGAAGAGCCACCGGTCGTCCAGGTAAACCTCGAAGTGCTCGGCGCGGGCCAGGCAGCGCAGGGCATACGTGCGTCCTGCCTCGGCGGGCCACCGGCACGAGTCGATGACGGTCCGGTCGTCCGGTTCAGCGCTGCCGGGAACGAAGGCGACGCGGCACGCCCCCCAGCCGGCGACCTGATTGTAGCGGGCGATCCCGATCTCGGCCTGCCCGAGGTCGAAGTCGAGGGAGACCAGCACGCCGGCCCCGTCCGAGGCCCGAAGCGCCAGGCCGCAGCGACCGCCCCCCGCGCACGTGACGTCCGCCCGCACGTGGACGTCCGGGGCGTCCGCCACGACGGGGCACGAGGCACCCACGGCCTCCGTCCTGCCGCGCCATCCCGTGGCCGACCGTTCCCAGCCGGGCGGTGGGGCGTCCGTCCGCACGGGCAGCTCGCCGCTTTCCAGTGCCTCCAGCCCCGGCCAGTAGCGCGCCGTCAGTTCGCCGTTCTCACCGACGGGCAGCCGCTTCGGCGCGCCCCACGTGCCGCTCCAGCTCTGCCCGCCGAAGTCGTCGCGCACGTGATGGTATAGCAGCCGCTCCCCCCCGAACTCCAGGGTACGCCCGACGTAGGAAGCCATCCTGCCGTGTCCCGCGCCGATCAACAGGCACTCGTCGGGCATGTTGTATGGGCCCTCCAGCCTGTCCGCCACCATGTAGTACGTGCCGATGGTCTCCCGCCGCGACGGCGTGTTGATGCGCAGGCCGAAGAGGCTGCCGGTCGAGAAGAGCACGTAGTAACGTCCGTCGTGCACGAACAGGTCGGGCACCTCGCTGTGGTAGAACCGGCCGGTCGGACCCTCCAGCGGCGGGAGGTACTCCCAACGGCGGAAGTCGGTCGTGCGGACGTGTGCCAGCACTGCGCCGGTGTCATCCGGGCCGGACTCCGGCCGCACCGCGCAGATCAGGGCGTGGTACTGACCGTCCTCGTCGTGGTGGAACACAAAGGGGTCCCGCCACCACGCTGTCGGCCGCCAGTCGTCCGGCTCAGTTACGTAGTGGGGGGGTTGCGGGCGCAGGCGGTACTCGTCCGGGGGCAGGCGGCGCCACGTGAACAGGTCGTCCGAGACGTAGAACGTCGTGGTCTGCATCTTGTCCACCGTCTCGCCCAGCGGCATCAGGAACCGGCCCTCGTGCCGGATCACCATGCCCGTCAGCGGCCAGTGCCTGAGGACCACGTCCTCGCAGCGCTCCCAGTGGACCAGGTCCGTGCTCGTGCAATGCCCGAGTGCACCTTCGCCCCCGTGCGACGCGAGGTAGAACAGGTGGGCCGTGCCCTCCCACGCGAAAAGCCAGCTATCCCAGAGTCGCTCCGTCTCGCCGGGCCTGTAGATCATGTCTTCCGTTCCTTCAATGGTGGTCGGGCAGGCAGGGGCGCGGCGCGTGGGCCGCCTGTCAGCGTCCCAGGCAGAGGACGCGCCCGTCGTCGGTGACCACGTAGAGTCGGCCGCCGGCGGCGGCCATGCCGTCGAATCGCGGCGGGCCGGGAAGCTCCACGCGACCCAACTGCTTTCCGTCCGCAGCGGAGAAGACCCAGAGGACGCTGCGAGCGCCCTCCTCGCCTGCGGCGGCCCCCGCAACGAAGATGCTGTCCCCCGCCAGCAGCAGGGCCTTCAGGGCCACCTCGTCCGGCGGCGGCATCCGGACCGTCCACGCCTTGTCCGGCGCCGACCAGCAGAGGCCGAACACTTCGGAAGCGAACCGGGCCTTGCTCGGTTCCGCGCCCGTCACCGCGCGCTCCGGAGCCGCTAGGTCGGCGGCCGGCCCTTCCTCCTCCAGCAGGCCGAAGTCCTGCCGCACGCCGAACGCCGTGTCCCCCCGGAAGACGAGCAGGTTCGCCTTCCAGCCGCGTGCAGCGTCCCTCCAGAAGCCGTCCCGCCCTTCCTTGGTGCCGTAGAACCATTGTCTGCGCCAGTTGTCGGCGCCCGGCATTCCACCGAGGGCCGTGTTATCCTCCAGCAGCCCCGACGGGGCCCAGAGAAGCCTGGCCGTCCCCGTTGCGAGCCGCTCGCCAGTGGCGGGGTCGAACTCGAACCGCGCCCCCATGGTGACGGACCTCTCATCCGCCGCCGGGACGTCGCACAGGTCCGAGCCGTCCGCCCTGCTCAGGTGGGCCTGCCACCGGAGCGTTCCGTCCTTCACGTCAACGGCATGGAAACGGACGCCGCCGTCCACGTACGTGTGCCGCCCGGCGGCGAAACAGGCCAGCCCGTCGCGCACCAGGACGCTGCCGTGCGCGGGCCAGACGGACTCGACCTGCTCGGAGACCACGATGCGGCGGTCCTCCGGCGCGGCACGGAGCCGCCAGACCAGCGCGCCGTCGGCGGCGTCCAGGCAATAGGCCCGCCCGTCGCCGGCGCCGAACAGGGCGCGGCCGGCTTCGACGGTCGGCGGCGAGTCGATCCGGCCGCCGGCAGTGTAGCGCCACCGGACCTCGCCGGAACCGGCGTCCAGGGCACAGAGCTGGTGCTCGTCCGTCGAGGCGACGAACACGACGCCGTCGGCGACGACGGGACTGGAGAGCGAGTCGCCCCCGGGCTGCGCCTCCCAGAGGACTCGGAGGGCGGCGGGCAGCTCGGCGGGCGTACCCCCGCTGCGCTGCGCGTCGTGCCGGAGCGTCGGCCAGTCGTCCGCTGAGGCCGAGCGAGGCGCCGCCGTGCGCCCGAAGGCCGGCCCCCTTTCGGGCTCGGGGGCAGAGGAAGCGCCCTCCGCCGCGGGGACGGGCCCGGGCCAGAGCCCCATGTAGCCGCGGACCATCGGGTAGCAGTTGCAGCGCGTCGGATACGTGTAGACCAGCCCGTTGGCCGGCATGAAGCCGCTCCCACACGCGCTTCGGCTGGCCAGGAACTCGAATGATCGCCCCTCGTCCAGGTCCAGGAAGTCCATCTTCCCGGTCAGGATCCAGCGCGCCGTCGCGTGGTCGGGGTAGCAGCGGTTGGACACGTCGGCGATACGCTCCCGTTCGGCGCCGCCCTTCGGATCGAGCCCGACCCACGCTGCCTGCGTCTTGACCCAGACCAGGTCCCTGAGCAGGAAGATGCTGGTGGCCCATCCGCCATGGTCGGCGGGGACGTACTCGTAGCTCCAGAGGAGCCGCCCGTCTTCGGCGGACAGGACGTGGTTGGCCGCATTCAGCGGCTTCGCGCGGCGGTATGTGCTCCCCAGGAAGAGCATCCCGTCGCGGCAGGAGATCAGGCTGAGCCCCTCGTGCTTCGGCAGATCGGCCCATTCGAGCTGCCCGACGCTGGCGCGCCACGCCTCGGCACCGCTGCGCAGGTCGCAGCAGACCAGGGCCATCGGCGCGCCCTGCGCGGCCTGCTCCAGATAGAAGACCCGGCCCCCGGCGATGAGCGCGGAGTCCGCACCCCGGCGCTCCCGCTTCTCCCACAGGAGCGTCCCGCGGGCGGCGTCGAACGCCCCGAGCCACGAGCCGACCGACTGCACCAGGACGCCCCCCTCGCAGAGGATGACGTTCCAGTAGTCGTCGGGCGATTCCTCGTACTTGAGGACCGTCTCGCCGGTGGCGGCGTCGAGTGCCCTCAGCCCTCCCCGGCCCCCCAGGTGGACGTACAGGCGGTCGCCGAGCGCGATGAGGGACGTCGGCCGGGAAGGACACTTCAGCGGCAATTCCCAGAGCAGGACGCCGTTGTAGGCGTCACGGCAGGTGAGCCGGCTCGCGGCCGTCCTCCGCCCCGGCCGGACGGGGTCCGTGACCCAGTAGAAGTTGCGTCCGCCCATGGACGCGAAGCCGACCGGCGGGTCGGAGAACGTCCGGTAGAGAGGCCAGGACTCGCCGGCGAGCCACCGGATGCCCGCCGGCGCCCCCGCCGTCACGTCACCCGAGATGCCCGTGCGGGCGGCGTCGTGCTCGAAGTGCGTCCACTCGTCCATCCCCGCCGATCGCGGCTTGCTGAACGTCTCCCAGGCGGCGCCCTCCTGCACGAAGGCCGTCCCGCCGGGCGCCAGCACGCGCGTTATCTCGCCCTGGCCGGTGTCCGGGGCGCTGACGATGAGCAGGTTCACCAGGTCGTCGGCATAGGGCAGCCGATCCAGGGGGACGCAGTCCACCGAGGCCCTGCCGTAGAGGCCGAGCGACTCGATGCGGGCCCGCGCCCGCCCGCACTCGTCCGGGTCCGCCGTGAGGCCGTGCACCACGTACCGGCCGGAGCGCGCCAGCGCGGCGATCAGCTCGCCGTCCCCGCAGCCGACGTGCACGCAGAGCCCCGGACGCAGGTCCGGCTGCTCCAGCAAGCGTCGTGCAAGCCCGCCTGCGGGCTCCTGTGCCTCCACCCCGAGCAGAGCGGCCGCAAGCAGCGCCGCCGTCAACGCGACAATCCGGGACCGCCTGACAGAACCACGCATTGTCTCCATTCTCCCTTACTGTCCGACACAGAGGACGCGGCCGTCCTGCGTGCTCACGAAGAGCCGTCCCGGCACGGCGGCCATGCCGTCGAATCGCGGCGCGGCCGGCAGCGGCGTCGTGCCGAGCAGCGCCCCGTCGGCCGCCGCGCACGCCCACACCTCGCCCCGGGAGGCGTCGTCCACGTCCGGCATTGCGGCAACCAGGACCACCTCGCCGGCCCGGATGACGGCCTTCGGGCAACTGCCCGCGGGCGTCTCGCGCCTCCAGGTCCGGCTGCCGCTCCTCGGGCTGCGGAACAGCTCGTTGCCGTCGTTGTTAAGCCCGAAGACGTCCGTGCCTTCCCAGGCGAAGATGCTGCCCATGACGCTCTGCCTGCCCGTGCCTTCCTGCCTGAGCGTCCACTGGCGCTGGAACTCGTGCTTCCAGCCGTAAGGCGGCCGCGCGACGTCGTTCAGGAAGCCCACCGTGCCCCCCAGCACGAAATAGCTGGTCGGCGCGCAGTACTCGCCCGTCGCCGCGTCGAAACGCTTCCTGCGCATGTAGATGGTCTGGCCGTCGCTGGACAGTATATCGTTCATCTCGTTGCCGATCTCGCCCCGGGACGTCTGCTGAAGCAGGTGCTCGCGGATGACCTGCTTGCGCCAGAGGGTCCTGCCAGTGCGCACGTCAGCCGCGTAGAGGAATATGCCGCCGTCAATCTCCGAGTGGCGCCCGGCGGCGAAATAGGCCGTCTGCCCCACGACGAGGACGCTCCCGTGCACGGGCCAGACCGACTCGACCTGCTCGTAGGAGACGATGTTCCTCTCCGCCGGGGCGGCCTGGAAGCGCCAGACGAGCTCGCCCGTCTCGGCCGACAGGCAGTGGACGGTGCCGTCCCGGCAGCCGAAGATCGCGACGCCGGCGGCGATGGTGGGCGGGGAGTCCACCCGGCCGCCGGCCTGGTAGTCCCAGAGCACCCGCCCGCTCCCGGCGTCGAGCGCCAGGACACGGTGGTCCTCGACGGAGGCCACGTACACGGCGCCGCAGGCCGCCACGGGGACGGACACGTCCGCGCCGACCTTGCGATCCCACCGAAGCTTCGAGCCGGCAGGCAGGACGGCCGTCGTGCAGGCGCCCCGGGCGGCGTCATGCCGGAAGGTTGGCCAGTCCTGCTCGTCCGGGAGGCGATCCGACGGCCTGCCCGGCCCGCGTTCGAGCCGGTCCTCGGCCGGGGAGTTCCACTCTGACAGGTCCGGCTGCGGCCCGCCGGAGAGTGCGCTGAAGCCGCGCACGTGCGCGAAGCATTCGCACAGCGTCGGGGCCCCATAGACCAGGCCGTTGGCCGGGAAGTATCCGAACCCGCACGCGCCTCGCGCGCCGTGGAAGGCATAGTGCTTGCCGGCGCGCATGTCGAAGAAGTCCATGCCGCCGCAGAGGATGTAGGTCTCCGTGGCGCGCTCCCCGTAACACCTGTGCTTGACCTTCTGCCCGTCGCCGTAGACGACCTCCTTCGTCACCTCGCCAGTCAGCGGGTCGAGTCCGATCCACGATTCGCCGTAGGTCGCCCTCTCCGGGGTGCCCTTGTGGACCCAGGCCAGGCCGCCGACGGGGAACAGGTCGGGGCGGCCGCCGTGGCCGGACAGCGGGTAGGAGTAGGTCCACAAGTGCCGGCCGTCCTTCGCGGAATAGCCGCTGTTGCGACCCGAGTGGCTCTTGAGGAACAGGATGCCGTCGCGATGGCAGAGCAGGGCGCCCGTCGCGCCCTCGGCTGTCGGCGCCTTCCAGACCGTCTTTCCCGTCCGCACGTCGGCACACCCCAGCTCCCTGTGACCGTAGAGTTCCAGGTAGAACCTGTCCCCGGCGATGACGACTGGATCGTAGCCGCTCAGCTCGCCGTCCCAGACCTTCTCGCCCGTCTCGGCGTCGTAGGCCGCCCCGGCCCCCTGCCCGCGGATCAGCATGCCGTCATAGTAAGTGACCTGCACGGGAGAGAAATCGTACTCCTTCACCGGTGCGCCCGTGGCGGCGTCGAACGCCTTAACCTTGCCGAGTCCGCAGACGTAGAGGCGGCCGCCGCCGGCGACGAGCGGCCCACATGTGTTGTGGTTCGGCAGGCCCTCCAGGCGGCGATCCCAGAGAAACAGGCCGTTGAAGGCGTCCCGGGCGACGATCCGGACACCGGGCGGCTCCTTGAGCCGTTCGGTGTCGTTGGGGATCAGGTAGAAGTTGCGGCCGCCGGCCGAGATCGTCTGCTGCAGCGAATGGTGCGCCCAGTAATCGCCGCCGATCCAACGCAACGACGTCGAGGGCGAGACCAGCTTGTCGGCGGAGATCGCCGCGCGGCCCGGGTCGTGCCGGTACTGGGGCCACTCGTCCATGCCCTCCGGCCAGGGCTTGACCAGCCTGGCCCAGCCGCCCTCGACCTGCGCCCCCGGGTAGTCGAGCCGGCCTGCCTTGCCCAGGAAGGCCGTGCCGTACGGCGCCAGGACGCGCACGATCTCCTCGACAGTCAGCCCTCGCTCCATGACGGCCGGCAGGTCCTCCGCCACGAGCAGGTTAACCATGTCGTCGGCGTAGGGGAGGACATCCAGCGGGCAATGGGAGACCGAGGCCCGGCCGTAGAGGCCGGCGGAGCGGATGCTCGCGCGGGCCTTTTCGAGTTCCTGGCGGTCTGCGGTCAGCCCGTGCACGAGGTAATCCCCGCCGCGGGCGAGCTCGACGGCGAGCGTCCCGTCCCCACAGCCCACGAGGACGCAGAGCCCGGGCCGCAGGTCCGGCGAGTCCAGGATCCGCCGTGCGAGCCCGCCGGCGGGCTCCTGTGCCTCCGCGTCGAGGAGACCGGCCGTCAGCAACACTGTCGTCAACGCAACCATCGCGAACTGCCGGATCAAACCACGCATTGTCTCCATTCTCCCCTACTCTCCCATGCAGACCACGCGGCCGTCCTGGCCGCAGACAAACAGGCGGCCGCCCGTGGCGGCCATGCCGTCCCAGCGGGGCGCAAACGGAAGCCCGCCCCGGCCCATTTCGCGCCCGTCCGCCGACGCAAGTGCCCGGACCTCGCCGCCCTCGCCCCCCGCGCCCTGGAGCGCCAGGAACAGAGCCCGCCCGACCAGCACCAGCGCCTTGGGCTCCCGCGAATCCTCGTCCAGCGCGACCGTCCAATTCTCGGTCACCCCGGACGGCAGCCCGAAGGCATCCCACGCCCTGCGCCGGGGTTTGTTCCTGAACGTCTCGAGCACGCCGAACACGGCGTCCCCGTCGAACACGAGCAGGTTCCCCTTGAGGGGTTGGTTCCAGGATATGCCGCGCGGTTCAACGACGGTCCGCACGCTCGTGCGGCTCCAGGGGCGCGTGTGGAAGCTCATGCCGGCACTGGTCGCGCCCGGCGCCGTGTTGTCGGCCAGCAGGCCCCACTGCGCGAACAGCACGGCCCGGTCGCTCCCCCGCCTCGGCGCGTCCCCGGTCGCCGGGTCGAGATGGACGCGCTGCCCCAGGTGCAGCGACCCGCCGTCGCTCACCAGCACGTGGTTGAGGTTGTCGCGGACCTCCTCGCCGAACCGCCGCTGCCAGCGCACCGCGCCCGTCGCCGCGTCGAGCGCGTAGCAGTGGATGCCGCCGTCAACCTGCGAGTGCCGTCCCGCCGCGAAGTAGACCGTGTCGTCCAGCGCCAGGACGCTCCCGTGCACGGGCCAGAGGGACTCCACCTGGCCCCTGGCGACGATGCGGCGGTCGCGCGGCGCGGCCCGGAAGCGCCAGACCAGCGCGCCGTCGGCGGCTCGCAGGCAGTAGGCGCGGCCGTCGGCCGAGCCGAAGATCACCAGGCCGCCGCAGACCGTCGGCGGGGAGTCCACCCGGCCGCCGGCCACGTAGTCCCAGAGCAGCTGCCCGGACGCGGCGTCCAGGCACAGGACGCGGTGCTCGTCGGTCGCGGCGACGAAGAGCCTGCCCCGGGCGGCGACCGGCGCGGAGGCGTCCGCGCCGGCCCGGGCGGTCCAGAGCACGTCGAGGCGGGCCGGCGGGCGGGCGGGCGTGCTGCCGCTGCGCACGTGGTCATGCCTGAGCGTGGGCCAGTTGTCGGGCGACCCGAGAGCGCCTACAGCCGTCCCGTAAGCCGGGCCCCTCTCCAGCCGCGACGCGGGCGGGGGCACGTCCGCCTCCGCGGCGGGCGCGGGTTCCGACGAAAACGCCATCAAGCCGCGCAGGAAGTTGTAGCAGCCGCAGCGCAGATAAAGGGTGTAGATCATGCCGTTGGCCGGCATGAACCCCACGTTGCAGGCGCCGCGCGATGCCTTGATGCCCGTCAGCGTCCCCGTCGCGGGGTCGAGGAAATCCAGGTCCCCCGTCAGAATGTGGGTCGCAGAAGCCCGGTCCGGGTAGCAGCGGTTGTACGGCCCGCTGAAGCTCCTGCGCCCGGCGCCCGTCTGCGGGTCGAGGCCGACCCAGAGGATGTCCTTGCCGGAACCCCCCGACTCCTTGAGCCAGACCAGGTCGTCCAGGAAGAGCGCGTTGGTCGCCCGGCCGAAGTGGTGGGTCGCGTCGAACTCGTGCCGCCAGAGCAGCTCGCCGTCCGCCGCCGAGACGGCGTACACCGCGCAGGACGGGTCCATGCCGCTCAACAGGACAATCTGGCGCGGCCAGCTTCCGAGCAGCACGATCCCGTCGCGGCAGCAGATGAGGCCCGGGGCGTCGGGGCTTCCGAATGTCGTCACGTCCCTGCGCCATCTCTCCTCGCCCGTCGCCAGGACGTCGCAGACGAGGTGGACCGGCGCCCCTTCACCCTCGCGTTGCAGGTAGAACGCCCGCCTCTCGGACAGCAGGACGGCGTCGCCGCCGGTGAACGCGTTCGGCTTCTCCCAGAGCACCGTCCCCTCGGCGGCGTCGAAGGCGCGCACGGCGCCGCCCGCGCGCTCGACCAGCACGCCGTCCAGGTAGAGGACCTCCGGGCGCCCGTCCGGCCCGGACTCGCCAAAGGCGAGCGTTTCCTCGCCCGTGGCGGCGTCCAGCGCCCTCAGCCCGCCCGAGTCGCCCGGATGGAGGAAGACGCGGCCACCCACCGCCACCAGCCCCCCCGTGCGGGCGGCGCCCTCGACGCGCTTCTCCCACGCGAGGAGCCCGTTGTAGGCGTCCCGGCACATGAGCCGGCTGCTGCCCGCGTCGTCCGGCTCCGTATACCAGTAGAAGTTACGCCCCTGCGCGGACGCAAACCCCACGTCCGAACGGTGACCGTAGAGGTGCGCGGGCCAGTCCACGCCGGCCATCCAGCGCACGCCCGAGGCGACCCCGACCAGGCGGTCCTCGGAGACCGAGGTTCGGCCGGCGTCGTGCTCGAAGTGGGTCCACTCACCCGCCCCATCGGCCCGCCGCTTGACGAGGCGCTCCAGCCGGCCGTTGACCACCAGAACGGCCATGCCGTCCGGCGCCAGGACGCGGATGACCTCTTCCCTGGACAGGCGGTCCTTCTCGGCGGACGGGAAGTCGTTCACCACCAGAAGGTTGACCATATCGTCGGCGTAGGGGAGGACATCCAGCGGGCAATGGGAGGCCGTGGCCCTGCCGTAGAGGCCGAGGGAGCGGATGTTCGCACGGGCGCCGACCAGCTCCTCGCGGTCCGCCGTGAGCCCGTGCACCACGTACTTCCCGGTGCGGGCGAGTTCGGCGGCGAGCGTCCCGTCCCCGCAACCGACGTGCACGCAGAGCCCCGGACGCAAGCCTTCCGTACCGAGAATCTGCTCGGCCAGGGCGCTCGCAGAGGATTCCTGCCCGCCCGCGGCCGGGGCCAACAACAGCAGGCACGCGACAGGCAACAGCAATAGACGCACTGCCGCAATGGGAATCCCGTCCCTCATGGCTGCTGCCGGCCCGAGAACGTGCATGATCCGGCGTTTCGTCGCCACACCTCCCAGGTTACGCTTCTTCGCGCCAGAAAGAAAGGGAATCAGTCGAAGTAAGCAAGCAGGTGCTTCTCGGCCTCCCACAGCTCCTCGAACATCGCGCGGGCCTCGTGCAGGGGCAGGACCGCCGCCGTCAGCGGGTCGAGCGCGACGGCGTGGAAGGCGGCCTCCCGGTCGCGGTCCAGCACGGCACGCACGGCGAGTTCCTGCACGGCTATGTTGCTCCGGTTGAGGGCCGCGCACTGCGGCGGCAGGTCGCCCACGTAGCACGGGTGCACGCCCTCGCGGTCCACCACGCAGGGCACCTCGACGCAGCAGCCCTGCGGCAGGTTCGTGATCAGCCCGCTGTTCATCACGTTCCCGTTGAAGCAGAACGGCTCGCCCGCGGCCCTGGCCTCGATGATCGCCGAGGCGTACTCGCGAGAGCGGACAAGCTCCGGCACGGGGGTCTCCTTATCCTCATCGACGCCCGTGTCCTTCATCCACTCGCGCGTCCTGCCGGCGTCCATCCTGACCTCGCGCGACTTCAGGCCGAAGCGCTCGCGCAGCTCCGGCGTGCGACGGAAGTAGGGAACGTACTCGGAGTTGTGCCCGCTGCTCTCGGTGACGAAGCAGCCGAACTGCCGCATGATCTCGCACCGGACGCGCTCCTGCGCGTCTATCTCCTCCCGCTCGATCGCCTCGCGGAGCCGGGGATAGGCGTCCTCGCCGTTGTGGCGGAACCGCAGGACCCAGGCCTGGTGGTTGATGCCCGCCACCAGGTAGCTGACCTCCTCGTACGGCACTTCGAGCCAGCGCGCGAGCATCATCGTCGTTCCCTGCACGCTGTGGCAGAGCCCGACGTTCTGCACGGACGAGCCGGCCGAGTGCAGCCACGTCAGCATCGCCATGGGATTCGTGTAGTCCAGCAGCAGTGCGTCGGGGCAGAGCCGCTCGATGTCCTTGCAGAAGGCGAGCTGCTCGGGCGCCGTCCGAAGGAAGCGGAACACGCCGCCCGGGCCGATCGTGTCGCCCACGCACTGGTCCACGCCGTACTTGCGGGGGATGTTGATCTCGGACGCGAAGGGCTCGCCCCAGTACGCCCCGCCGCCGACGGCGACGGACGTGATGACACAGTCGGCCCCGGGCAGGAGTTCCTCGCGGTCCGTGCTGCTCAGCAGCGTGGCCGGCAGGCCGTGCCCGTCGACGATGCGCTGCACGTAGCGCGTGACCGCCGTCAGGCGCCCCTCGTCGATGTCACAGAGACAAATCGTCGAGTCCCGGAGCGGCTCCCGCGCCAGGATGTCCATCGAGAGCCGACTGCCGAACCCGCTTCCCGCGCCGATAATCACGATCCTGGCCATGTGCGCCGCTCCCCCCGGAACCAGACGAAAAGAACACGCCTCCCGTCGAGGCGCAAGACGCTCCCAAGAACCGCCGAGTCTACCCCAAGGCACCCCCGGCCACAACGGGCGGGCGTTTTCCGGCTGGACTCCGCCGGTCCCCCGACGTAACATATCCGTGGGCTCGCGCGCCTGGCGCAGCGGGAAGCTCGCCGAGACCATTAAGGCTTGCCGGGGCGTGACGTGGGAACTGGTCACGTGCTGAGAGTCAGTCAAGGACCGGGAGGGAACCGATGAAGGTCGCAAGCTTTGGACTGACGATGGTGGCTCTGTTGGGGACGGGCCTGGGCGCGGCTGCAGCGCAAGCTGCGGCGGCCCTGCCCGGGCTGAGTGAGCCGATTGAGATCCATAAGGGCCTCAGCGACAAGGAATGGCCCCAGCTCGGCAACACGCCGCAGCGGACGGGGTACTCACCGGTGAAGATCGCTCCGCCGTTCGAGGAGAAGTGGCGGGTCTGCCTGTCAGACTTCGAAGTGGGCAACAATATCCTCCGGACAGTGCAGCCGATAGTCGCTGAGGGCAAGGTGTACCTCGGATGCAAGAACGGGAGATTGTTCGCGCTGGACGCGCGCAGCGGCGCCGTGGAGTGGACATATGTGGCCGGCGGGGCGATTTGCCACACGGCGGCGTACGCCGAGGGGAAAGTGTTCGCGCCGGCCATGGATGGCTGCGTGTACGCCCTCGGTGCAGGCAGCGGAGCGGAGGTCTGGCGGTTCAGCAACGGCCGTCGTTACGGTTTCAGCACGGCGGTGCTCCTGGCAGAGGACAGGGTCCTCGCAGTGGACCGGGGCGGGCGTCTGTTCTGCATCAATCCGGCCGACGGAGAAGAAGTGTGGCATTACGACGCGGCTGCGCCCGTGGATCAATCGCCCGCTTACGACGACGGCACGGTGTTCTTCGCCGACGAACACATGCGCGTTCACGCCGTCGAAGCCGCCACCGGAAAGCGCGTGTGGGTCAGCAAGAAACTGCCGGGCCTGACGTTCCACCAGTTCTGGCCGGTCGTCGTGTGCGGGGCGGTGATCGTCCGCCCTTACAACGGAGCGGCCTCCGACGTGGCCTGGAGCAGCGACCGCTACCGCCGGTATCGAGATCGCGCCGGGTGGAAGGATCCCGTCACGCAGACTCTCGTCCTGCTGGACGAGAAGACGGGAGAGGAATGGCCCGCCGTCGAGCACTACGACATCGGCATGATGTCCGGCCCGCCGCCGCCACCGGCAGTGACCCGGGATGGGTTACTGGTCTCACGGTGGACCGGCGGCTATCTGGACCCGAAAGACAAACATGTCCCAGGCGGTGGACAACTTACGTCAAGCCCCTGGAATGGACATATATGGGCGCTCCAGGATATCCGGAATCAGGGAGAGGTTATCACCCTTCTTGAGCCGGACTACGTGGGCCACGCCGTGGGAAGGGATGAGTTGGGGAAGGTAATCGCTGTGGGAATCGGGCCTCCGGACGAGACGACCGTCAACAGCGTGCTTGGTGACCTGGTGACCAGCATCATAAGCATGGGGTGGCGCAACTATGGTGAAGGCGGCAAAGGGCTTCTGCGCACCCATTACTCCAGGGCTCACGGGATCTACAGCCTGGAGGGCCAGAGATGGCACTGGGAAGGCATATCCGAGGCGTCAATGTGGGCCAATACGTTCAGTGGAGGCGTGAGCGCGGTCTCCGGCGCAGACGGGCGGTTCTACAACGTGTCCTACAACTGGGTGCAATGCCATGGATCGGCCAATGAAGAATGACGCTCGCCGGTCGCGAGCGAGAAGACACGAGGCCCGGACGACGGGCTCGCGATTCCCGACCGGCGCGGTGAGAGCGGTGTTGTCTCTGACGCTGATAGCCGTGTTGCTCTGTGCGCCGGCGCGCGCGGCGAACCGGACGTTGCCAGCCACAATCCCCGTCACCGGCATGGAGGGCTGGCCCGAGGATCACAACCGGGTGACCGGGTTGGCGCTGGCAGTCGAGGACGCCGGCTGGCCCACTTTGAGCATGTTGGCGGGGGACCCCGATGCAGCCGTCATCGGTGCGTTGCGGGGTTCAACGGCGCGCCCGGGGCATCTGACTCCGTGCGCTATCACGTTCGGCTGCGTCGCCGTGGGCCGGGGCGGGCGGCTGAAGGAGCAGCAGGCGAACGAGGTGAGCAACCGGCTTGTTTTCGGCAACGACCGGGATGACCTGTCGCTGACGGTCACCCGGCTCTCGCCGGCGCTGCTGTTGGAGAGCGACGCGGCCACGGTGGAGCTGTTTGCACGCGAGGAGAGGGAGCTCTATCCGGCGCCCGCCAAGACGACCCCTCCCGCGCCGGGCGTTGTCAAACCCCTGCGATGGGCCGCGCCGGCCGCGGATGGCGTCGTCCGCACGGGCATCCTTGGGACGCAGCAGGCGGGGGAACTGCCGTCCATGGACTGGGAGACGCGAGTGGCGCGGGCGGAGCCCTGTTCCGCGGATGATCCCGCAGCCCCACCACTAGGGCAACTGGGCCGGCCCTGGCTTCTGCTCTGGTACGGCAGTGATAGCCCGTTGGCCAGTTCCAAGGTCCCTCAGTCCATTCTGCCCGGCCCGACGTATCCCGGTCTGCCTCGTGCGAGCACGCTCTTCCAGGCCGACGTGCCGCTGCTCCTCGTGTTCGGGCGGGCGCCGAAGGCGATCGAGCTGAAAGGAGACGGCGACGCCGCCCGGTTCCTGATCTCGTTCGACGGCGGCGCGGGCAAGCTGGCCGTGCTCCCGCTTTTCGGCCATGACCTGCGCCCGGCGGCGGAGACCGAACGGTGGCTCGAAACGTTCCCGGACGAGGTCCGGGAACGCTGCGAGGCATGGGCAAGCTGCCTGGCCGAGTTCCCCGTGGACGTCAAGGAGACGGCCGCGTACGACGGGGAGACGGACCGCGTGACCCTCGCGAACGAGTTCAGTTACATCCGTCTCAGCCCGGGTGGGCGGCGGTTTGCGCCTGTGCCGCCCATGTTGGCACTTGCGTGCAGCCAGGGGCTGCCAGTCCGGTTCTCGCAGGAGCCGACCGACCTGCGCTGCCCCACGCAGTTCGGTCCCATGATGGGCATAGCCGGCGACGGGTACAGCTGGTCCATGGACGGGCTGGGGGGCCTGGTCCGCGCCCGGCGGGCCGTGGGTGCCCCGACGCCCGGAACTGCCGCGCTGGAAGGGGAGTTGGCCGCCGAGGTTAGCAAAGTCCTGGACGCCGGTCACCTGGCGCCGTGGCGACAGATAATGCGGCACTATGAGTTCCAGCATTTCAGCGATCCTGCGGACACACTCTACCTGCTCTGCGAGGCGCTGCCGGCTCTGCCGCCTGACCTGCAGGGAAGACTCGCCGATTACCTCAGAGCCGAGTACGGCGCGTATCCGCCGCAGCAGACAGCCGAACTCCCTCTGGAGGCCGGCGCCCGAAGAGAGGTCCAAACCCACTTCCCGGAAGGCTTCTTCGACCGCCATCTGGACTACGGCGGCCCCACCTACGTTCACGAGCCCGGGTTGCCCATCTATCGCGCGTATGGCGTCGCAAGATACTTCGAGGCAGTGGGGGAGAAGCCGCCGCGGCAGGTCGTGGAAGCATACGGAGAGAGCATGCGCGTGGCCCTGGAGGCGCGGGACTGGGCAAGCCTGTCCTGGTTCTGGGGAAAGTACAGCAGGGTCCACGGACGCAACCCCCACCGGTCAGTGAAGGGAGAAGATTTCGCCGGGTATGTCCGGCTGCGGCACTTCGCCGTCGCTCCGCGTCACGTGCACCGCGACGCGGCGGGGCTCATCGGCTACCTGCGGCTCTGCCGGCTGGCCGGCCGTCCCGCCGAGGAAGAGGCCTGGGGGCAACTAGCGCGGCTCGCGGCCCTGAGGTTTGCACTGGCGCGCTACGGGCAGTACCTGGCCGTCTCCGGGTTCTTCAAGATGCCGGAGGACGAGGAGACTCAAGCGCTGCTCAGTCGCTCCACGGATTTCTCCAGGCCCGAGAACCACATGCAGCAGGTCCTCTGCGTCAATCAGCACGGCGTCTTCATGCACGCCAACGTCAGCAAGGAACTGAGCCAGTACAACTACAGCAACAGCCGGGGGGAGTATTGCAGTCACACGGTGTACGAGGTGGCCTTCCAGGACCTCTCGCCGGAGTTCGCGCGCATAATGGCGCACTTCGAGCTGTCCGCCGACGCGCAACGTTTGCTCGACTTCTTCGAGGAGGTGCATTCAACGTGGTTCGTCCGTCATGCCGACGACCTCCACGTGGGGCGCAGCGAGCAGGTCTATACGTACCCGACGGATTCCCACGAGCTTTTCATGGCCCACGCCTGGCTTGCGGGGACGCCGCCCGAGAGGCTGGAGCGCTACATCGACGTTCCATGGACGCCCCTCGGCGACCTGTTCTACATGCACAAACTGGCCGAGACCATCAAGGCCTACCGTGGCGTGGAATGGGTGGAGAATTGACAGTAACTGGCTCGGCAAGCTGGACTCAACAGGGAAGCGGAATGATGAACAGCCCGAAAGCAATTGTGATGGCGTTGTCAACGGCCTTCCTGTGCTGCTCACTCGTGCAGGGGGCTGCAACAGAGTACCCGTCCCGCTTGCCCGCAGACGTGGGGAAGTACGAGCCCGGAGAGACGATTGATATCCATAAGGGCCTCAGCGACAGGGAATGGCCCCAGCTCGGCAACACGCCGCAACGGACCAACTACTCGCCTGTCGAGGCCGAACCTCCGTATCGAATTCGCTGGCAGGTGAAGTTTCCTGACTTCGACCCGGTGGGGACGACGTACGCGGCCACCCAGGCGATCATGGCCGACGGGCGCGTCTACGTGGGCTGTAAGAGCGGCATTCTTTACGCCTTCGACGCCAGGGACGGAGAGATGAAGTGGAAGTTCGAATCAGGCGGCGCAATTCTCCACACGGCCGGGTACGCAAGGGGCAAGGTGTTTTTCGCAGCAATGGACGGCCGCGTCTATGCCCTGGACGCTGCGAACGGCAAGGAGGCCTGGGTTTTTGACAACGGGCGGCGCTACGGTTTCAGTACGGCTGTCCTTCTGGCAGAGGATCAGATCTTCATGGCCGACCGCGGCGGCTATCTTTACGCGCTCGATCAGGCCGATGGCAAGAAGCTCTGGCACTACGATGCTACCGCCCCGGTTCTCCACTCAACGGCCTATAACGACGGGCGCGTCTATTTTGCCAGCGAGGACATGCGCGTGCATGCAGTCAAGGCGGCCGACGGCAGCCGCCTCTGGCGCAGCGAACAACTGGCGGGGATGAGCTTCATGGACTTCTGGCCTGTTGTCACGGGCGGCAAGGTGATCGTTCGTTCGATGATGTCCTGGGGCAGCCGGCTGGGCGATTACAAAGATCCCATGGGCAGGAGCATGTTTGTGCTCGATGAGCAGACAGGCGAACAGGTCTTGCCGTTCCAGCACTACCCGTATGGGATGCACGGGCCGCATCCCCCACCGGCCGTAACCCGGGATGGCCTGCTGGTCGTGCCGTGGAGGGTGGTCGAACAGAAGCAGTACTTCCACGAGACCGCCAAGGGCGACCGGGGTTGGGCTTTGCAGGATGTGAAGACCCAGACAATGGTTGCCAAGTTTTTTCACACGGGCGAGCCGATGGCCGGAGTGCCGGAGAAGCTCGTGCCGGGCATAGCCGCTACGGACGAAACGTTGATCGCCAGTGTCATCGGGGACATCGCGATTGTGGTGCATCACCACAGCTTCTGGACGGCCGGCGGTGGCAGTCAACAGTATGGTGCTTATCACCTCACCGAGCGCAGGTGGCACCTTTGCCCTCTGCCCAGCGGATGGACGAGGGTGCATAACACTCAGGGAGGCGGGGCAAATGCAATCTCCGCTGCAGACGGACTGCTCTACCAGATCGCCACGGGGAGGTGGTTGGTCTGCTACGAACCCGCCAACAAGGGAGGCCGGAAATGATGTCCAGGATAGCGCTGACAATCTGTCTGTGCCTTCTGCCGGCCCTTCCGGCCACGCATTGCTCTGCCAGCGAGAGCAAGGACCTGCCCCTTACGATTCCCGTCACAGACATGCAGGCCGATCCGAGACAGCACAGCCGCGTCGCCGGGCTTGTGCTTGCTGTGGAGGACGCCGGCTGGCCGTCGCTCAGCATCCTCAGCCATCGCCGTGGCTTGGTCGGCGCCCTGAGGGGTTCGCGCAACAACGGCGGGCACTTGACGCCGATTGGGGCATCTCTCGGATGCGTGGCCGTTGGCGCTGGCGGCCGGCTAATCCATCAGGAAGTGAATGAGGTGAGCAACTCCTTGACTTTCGGCAATGGGAAGGATGCGTTGAAGGTGACGGTGACGCGGCTTTCGCCGGCAATACTCTTTGAGAGTGATTCGAGGGAAATCGAATTGTCCGGGCTGGAGGAGAAATCGCTGCACGAGGCGCCGGCCAAGACGCTTCCCCCGTCGCCGGGCAGCATGAAGCCGCTCCGGTGGGCCACACCCGGGCCCGACGGCAATGTCCTTACCGGCGTCTTGGGCAGGCAGCCCGTTTCGGAACTGCCCTTCAAGGATTGGGAACAGCGCTTTACCAGGCCGAAGTCTCTGGCTGTCGGAAAACTTGCAGTGCCGCCATTGGGTCAATCGGACGAAGGATGGCTCCTCCTCTGGTATGGGAGCGACAGTCCGTTCGTCAGTGCCAAGTTCTCTGCTGTGCTGATGCCCGGGCCCTTCCACCCCTCCCTGCCCGCTCGAATGAAGACCGCATACCAGGCTGATGTGCCACTGCTGCTGGTGTTTGAGAATGCGCCGAACTCAGTCAATCTGGAAGAGGCCGGGCAAGCACTTCGATTGAAGATCGCGTTCGCCAAGCAGATAGGCAAGGCCGCGATGCTGCCGCTGTATGGCCACATTCTGCCCCCGACCAGTGAGACGGAAACCTGGCTGACGAGCTTCCCTCCGGCATTGAAGAGCCGCTGCGATGCATGGGCGGCGCGGCTCGGCCGGTTTCCCATGGACGTGAAAGAAACGCCCGGCTACGACGCGAACACGGGGCGGGTGACACTGACCGAAGAATTCGAGTTCGTGCAGGTTCGCTCCGGCGCCCGGCCCTTCGCGCCGCTTCCGGCCATGCTGGCGCTGGGATACCGGCAGGGCCTGCCGGTAAGGTTCTCGGCCAGGCCGGAAGACGCCCAACTGGCCACCCAATTTGGACCGGTAATGCATGTGGCGGGGAGGAGTTATACCTGGAGTCTTGACGGTCTGGGACGGTACGTCTATGAAAGACAGGGCGTCGGGCAGGCCAAGCCGAAAGCGGCGGAACTGGAGCGGGAACTCGGCGCCGAGATCGACAAGGTTCTGGCAGCCGGCCACCTGGCGCCGTGGATCTTGACCCTTTCCGCGCCGTACCTGTCTAGCAGGGGCACCACCTACTGGACCGATCCGTCAGAGTCGTTTTATCTGCTTGCGGAGACCCTGCCCCTGCTGCCATCGGGTCAGCAGGCAAAACTGCGCGAATACCTGACGACGGAATACGCCACGCACGCGCCGGAAAAGGTGCTGCGCCTGCAGGTGGAAAAGGGCGCACGTCGCGAGCGCTACGACGCGGCGCATGGGAACCTTGGTTACAACAGCGCTATCGGGGGAGGCCGTCTTCGCCAGGGCTGCGACGAGTTTTACGAACCCGCCCCGTTTTTGTATCGTGCATATGGCGTGGCCCGATATTACCTGGCGACAGGCGGGAAACCAAAAGAGGCAGTTCTGGACTTCTGGCGGCAGGCCATGCGCTCTGCTCTGGAAGGTCGGCAGTGGGACACGCTGGGCTGGTTCCAGGGCAAGTACGTCGTTCGCATCTCGAAGAGCGAAGACTCGTACCACCAGTACGCGCTGCGCTGTGTGCACCGCGACATCGCCGGCTTAATCGGTTACTTGCGACTTTGCGCCGCGGCTGGACCAGAAGCTGAGCCGGAGGCCTGGGGGCAGTTCGCACGGCTTGCCGCCTTGCGCTTTGCGCTGGCGCGATATGGCCGGTATCTGGCGACCTCAGGCCTTTTCGAAATGTCGGACGACGACAAGGCGATTGCCTTTCTGCAACGTGGGCACTCCACAGATCCCGGCAAGCCGGAAAACCACATCGAACAGGTGCTGGAACTCAACCAATATGGCGTCGTGCTCGGGGAAGGCGCCACCAGCACCACTCTCGACTACATCGCGAGCACCTTTCACGTGACGTTCCGCGACATGGTGCCGGAGGTCGGGCGGATGCTGGCGGACTGGGGCCTGGGTGAAGACGTGCGGCGCTACCTGGATCGGCTCGCCATGGTCCAGCCGAACTGGTACGCCGCCTACGCCGACGCCTTCACGGGCAGGGAGATCAGGCTGATGTATCCGGCGGAGTCCTACCAGATGTTCATGGCCCACGCGTGGATCGCCAGAACCGGCCCCGACGTTCTGCAGCGCTACATAGATTTCCCGTGGACCGCCAGGGGCGACCTTTACTACATACACAAACTTGCTGAGACCATCAAGGCCTACCGCGGTGTGACGTGGGCGGCAGGCGAGCAGTAGCCCACGCCGCGCGGCCTCAGTCCCACGCCTCGAACAGGCGCCGGGGGTTGTCAACCAGGTACCGGTTGACCCGCTGGAGCGACACGCCCCCGCCCATCAGCATCGGCGTGGCGTGCGTGATGCAGTAGGCATAGGTCCTCTTGCCTGTCTCCGGGTGCTTCTTCTCGGCCTCGTGCCACGGCCGGCCGTCCTCGTCGAACTCCCAATTTGTGTCGATGCTGTAAAGGATTCGCTCGCCGTGGCCGTGCTCCTCCAGGTAGTTGACCAGGAATAGCATGTCGGGAAACGGCGTGTCGAACTCGAAGTCAAAGTTGTTGAAGTGCAGGGAGCCGCCGGCCTCGCAGACGTCGGCCAGGTAAGCCGCCTCCTCTTCGAGCGCCCGGCCCTCCCAGCCGAACTCCGCCTCGACGTGGCAGTAGTAGGTCGCCTCGACGCGCGCGCCGTGGTCGCGGACGTATTCCATCTGCGCCTTGCAGCCGGAGCAGGAGTGGAAACATATCGGCACGCGGCACTCCTGCTGCGCCCGGGCGGCGGCGCGGAAGTTCTTCTGCTCCCACTCGGTCAGCCCCGACCGGTTCGAGGCGACCTTGATGACGCCCGCGCGGATGCCCGCATCCTCGAAGCCGTCGTAGCCCTCGCTCAGGTTCTTGACCATGCGCTCGAACATCTGCTCCTCGGTCAGGTCGCGCACGGGCCGGGTCCACTCGGCCGTCTCCAGGTAGGCGCCGGTGGCCAGCACCAGGTTCAGGTCGGGCACGCGCTCGCTCAGCTCCATGATCCTGGCGACGTCCGGCACGGGGGTCACGTCAATTATCGTATCCACGCCCACGTCGGCGGCCTCGCGGATCAGCCTCCCCTGGTAGTCCGTCGCTCTCTGCTGCCACTGCTCGGGCGCGCGGAAGCAGAGGTGCTCGTGGACCAGCGTGACGCCGAGGTCCGCCGAGTCAATCTCCCCGCGCACGGTTGCGATCCGGGCCATGGTTCGATCTCCTCACGTGTGGCACGGCCCGCCTCCTTCCCTCTCAACTGACCTCCGGCAGTCCAGCTCGCAGCCGGCCGCCAATTCGACCAGGCTCGCATCGTGTTCCTGCAGCAGGGCCGGCGTGTCATGCTTTGCGTTCGGCCTTGCGGCTTGAGAGCTGCCGCTGCAGCCATTCGCACTGGATGACCTTTTCCTTCAGATCGTTCAACGTATATGAGTAGTGGTTGGCTGCTTCAAAGCCGATGCGCGAGTCTCTCTGCATGATTGCGTGGAGTCGCCGGGCCAGTTCGACCTCTTCGCGCGCGATTGCTCCCAGGGTCGCGGCTCGCCTTGCGCCCTGCCGCAGGCTGTCGCGTGCGCGCACGTACCGTACCTGCAGATAGGTGCTGCGGAAGTGGCAGTACGCGGCCTGCGCCACGCGGTCCAGATCCTCCAGATGCTTGCGCTTCGCCTGCGGGACGAGCCGGCGGGCGCCGGAGAGCTGGTCGAGCCCCCGCCGCCAGCCCCTGCTGAGCTTGCGCAACTGCCGTTCGAACACATTCTCCGGATAGATGCCGCGCCAGGTCGTCAGATCGTCGTAAGGGAAGCCCTGCACCATCGTCGCCTCGTAGCCCGTGGGTCTCAGGTGCAGCAGGTTCGCCGGGCCGGTGTTCAGCGGCGACCTGTAAATCACGGAGCAGTCAAAGGGTAACTCCTGGAACGCGCGGCTGAACGCCCGCCACGCCTGCTGCACCAGGGGCGCTGCCCGGGACCCGAAGAGCTCGACCGCCAGTTCTGCGGACGGGCGGTCGATCAGGGCGAGGTTGCCTCCAGGATACCCGCCCACAGTCCAACTCAGCATCAGGCCGTTCACTCCAACTTCTCGCAGCCTGTTGAGGTGTTGCTCCACGAGGTCCGGGGTCGGCAAGTAAGGGACGGCGGACAGCTCCCAGGAGTTGTTGACCTGCACCTTGGCGATCGTCCTCAGCCCGCGGGCCTGCGCGTGCCGCCACAGCCGGATGCTGCGCTCGCTCGGCCCCACCCAGGAAACGGAATAGTCGACGACCGAGCCTTCGACCCCGCCGACGCGTGTCGGAAGGCCCCATTCGCTCACGCACATGAGATCCACGTCCGACGGCAGGAGGCCGACGGCCTCCTGCTCCCACTCCGCCTGCCAGGCCCACGTCCAGACGAGCACGCGCGCGCCGGCGTTCGCGGCGTGCACGCCCTCGGCCAGCAGCCGGTTCACCTCGGCGACCACCTCGGCCGGCCGCCGCTTGGAGCAACGGGGGCATTCCCGTGCGGACTTCCAGCGGGAGATGCAGCTCGTGGGGTTCTCGGACATGGTGATGGTGAAGGCGCCCGCGAGCCCGGGGACCTGGCGGAACACGTGTTCGGCCCCCTGCCGCAGGAAGCGCTGGACCTCCGGGAGCGAGGTGCAGAGGGTGGAGACGCCGGAGAACTCGAATCCCTTCAGCTCGGGCCGGTCCTCGAACCCGCCGACGGGGAGGCCGCGCGGTTCGTTGAGGTAGAGATAAACGCCGATGCCGTGACGCGCCGCCCGCTGCACCAACCGGCTCAGGTTGGCCAGGCGCGTCTCCCAGCCTACCGACAGTCTGGGGAAGGCATCCCAGGGGTAAAGGGCGTAAAGGATGCCCTGGAGCCAGACGGCGTTGACGCCCAGCGCGGCGTACCGCGCCAGCAAGCCGTCCGGGTACGGATCGACCTCGGGATGCAGCAGCGGATCGCCGTAGGTGGCGTAGTATGAGTATATGAGACGCAGGTCGAACGGGGAGCCGCCGGGCCTGCCGACCCGTGGTTTCGTCGCGCCGTATTGGCGAAGGAACGCGAATGCCGCCTCATGCTCCCGCCCCTCGTCGATGTTGCCGAAATGCCTGCGGGCGCTGGCCCGCAGTTGCCGCGTCTGCCGGACCTGTTCGGGCGTGAGCGGCGCGAAGCGGATCGCCTCGGCCGCAGGCTTGTGCTTGCCGAGCTTGGTCCACAGGAAGTCCTCCTCGCGCAGGGCATAGTCGAGTTGGTCCGCGCTCCAACCGAGGAGTTCGAGAATCTGCCCATACGGGAGGAGATGCCAGTTGCTGCGGATGAGCGTGCAGTACCCGCGCGCCAGCCATTCTTTCCCGACGCGCGGCGGCGTGCGCAGGCCCATTTCAGCCGCCAAAGCCACGACCTCCTTGGGACTCGCATCGAGGACCCGGGCGAGCCGCCGAACCGGGACGAGTTCCCAGTTGCGCCAGACCACGGCCTGCTGCCGGGTCGGGAAGTGCGGCAGGTCTACCGGGGCCGGGCTGTCTCCCATCGGAAGATCGCACACGGACTTGCTCATGCCGCCGTCTCCCGCTGCCCTCCCTCGGTGCTCTCGCGGACCACCGGCTTCGGCAACAGCCGCTGGGGCGCCCCTCACCGCGCCAGTTTCAGTGCCAGGTCGCCCTGTATCTCAGGCAGATGCAGCTCCAGCTGGCCGTCCTTTACCACGACCTCCCTGACGCCGGTCACCTTGCCCTCGACCGTGTCCCAGTGTTCGACCCGCCACGGGCCATCGCGCAGGCCGGCGAGCGTGACAACGCTCGGGGCCACCGGCGGAATGAGGCCCCCCCCGTGCACGTTGAACCACGTGTGGGCCTTGTTCCCCGCCCACAGCAGCACGCGGTCGTCGGCCGCCATCCCGAGCACGCGCAGGTTCGGCCGCTCCGTGGTCAGGTAGCCTTCGAGCCGATAGAAGGCGACCTCGACCCAGTCACGCCCGTCGTTGGACAGCGTGATCGTGTGCCTGCCTGCCGGCACGTCGATGCCGAAGTCCCTGTCGTAGCGCGTCTGCCAGATGCGCCACTGCTCCTGCCAGACGCTCTCCTCGCCCAGCCCCTCGGCGGCGGGCAGTTCGACCGTGCTCACCGTCCGGCCGTCCAGCTCGGACTTTAGCACTGCCCCCGCGCTGACCCGGCCGACCCGCACGTCGAAGCGGAACGGTTTCAGGCCATCGGTCTCGAATGTGAGCGGGCCGCGCAGGTCCTCGTGCCCCGTGCCGTGCAAGAGCCCCGGCAGGCGCTCGACGTTTTCCACCGTGCCGTCGCGGCCCACGACGAACCGGATGCCTTCGGGCGGCGCGCCTGCCCAGCCGCTCGCAGGGCCGCTGAACTCCAGGTTGCCGTAGCGGACCTCGGTGGCCTCCGCATTCGCCACCGAGGTGACCTGGATCGGCCTCCAGGCGCGCGCGGCCAGGTCCTCGCCCTCCACGTATCGGGCGATGCCGCGGTAGACGCGGTAAAGGTCCATCGGATCGATGTAGTTGCCGTGCCACCAACTGACCGGCACGGAGGCGCAGCCGGACATGAGCGCGGCCCAGTTGCCCTTGTGCAAGTGCACGCCGGTGGGGTCGTCCCGGCGGGTCTGATCTCCCGAGCCCGCGCCGATGCCGTACTCTCCGAATACGTGCGGCTTGCCGGGGTAGTCGCGCAGCTTCTGACGGCATATCGCCTCGACCTGGGCCGCCATGTCGGACCGGTAGCCGCCGTGCTGACTGGCGTAGAAGTGGCTCTGGACGATCTCCATCCCGGGCAGGTTCCACAACTCGGGCCACCCCTCGGTGGTCCACAGGCTCGACGTGACGGGGTGACCGAACGGGTCGTTCTCGCGCAGGTAGCGCGCCATCTCGACGTGCCACGCCGCCACAGTCTCCCTGTTCTGCTGGGCGCCCGGCCAGCCCTCCAGTTCGTTCGCGAACTCCCAGCACAGGACGTTCGGATGATGGCCCCAGCGGGCGATGATGTAGCGCAGGCGGTTCCTGTAGAGCGCCTTCGCCTCATCGTTCGAGAAGAAGTCCATGGGCGTCTCGCACGGCCCGCCGCAGGCGCTGTTGTACGGGTTGCCGGGCGCACCGGCGTGCGTGCCCTCTATCAGCCAGCTCTGGCGAAAGTCCTGGTGCGTGTCGAAGCAGAGCATGATGTGGATGCCGTGATCGCGCGCCAGCGCCAGCAGGCGGTCCACCTGCCAGGCGCGGTCCATGCGGTATCGCCCAACGGGCAGGTCCCACTCCAGCCCCAGGCCCCAGCGCGACATCCACATGCGCGTGTAGTTCTCGCCGCCGTCGGCCATCTTGCGGAAGACCTCGTCGAGCCGGCCGGAGTAGCCGGTCACGTTGTGGCCGATCAGGAACAGGCCCTTGCCGTCGTCCAGCTGCAGGTAGAGCGGACCGTCCCGCCCCTGGGCGATCCGCACGAAGCCGCCCTCGTCCGACTCGACGCAGCGAAAGCGCAAGGGGCCGGACGCGGCCTCGCCGCTCGCGTCGCGCGCCCTGACGGTCACGCTGTGCCCGCCGACCTCGCGCGGGGTGTAGCGCACCTTCCAGCACTGCTCGTCGCCGCGCGAGAGCAGTTCCTCGCCGTTCTCATATTCCGCCTCGAACCCCTCATACCAGAAGCCGGGCAGCCGCTCGACGCGCCCCGACGGCGTCGTGAACTCCGCCTCCACGGCGACCTGGCCGGGATCGAAGGGGTTGTCATACCTGGCCGACAGGTCGAACGTCAGCTCGACCGTCCCATAGCGCGGCACCGTTTCCCTGTCGGCCACGACGCGCCCGACGCGCAGCGCCCCGTTGTGCGGCGGACTCGTCCAGGGCGCCTCGGGAGCCGCCGCCGGCACGATCCGCAGCGTCACCGCCCCTTCGGCCTCCTCCTCGAAGTCGAGCGGCGAGAGCCGAATGCGGAATATCGCCGCCCCGTCCCAGACGTTGGTGTTGACCACGCTCGCGCGGTCCGCCCACACCTGGATCGCCTCGTCGTCGGTCAGGTCCAGCGTGAAGCCCCGGCACGGGACGTCGAACGACCTGTCCGCCCGCAGCCCGGGCATCCCGTGCGTGAGCACGACGCGCCGGCCGGCGAAGTCCGGCAGCGGCACCGTGAAGCACAGCTGCACGCCGCGGTAGATGTGGGCGGGGCGCAGCTCGAACCCGCCGTGCTTGCGGAACCGGAACGCGAAACGCACCCCGTCCTGCACGTCCTCCTGCGTCTGCGTGAACTCGACGCGCCCCGCTCCGTCCTCCGGCTTCTTCTCTATAACGCCCTGCCAGCGGCCCTCGGCGACTGCGGTCGGCGGCTCGGCCACGCCGTAAGACCGGCCGTCATAGGCCGCCGTCACGTATGCCGTGATGTCACCCTTGCCGGGCGTGCGGACTGCCAGCCGCCCGTCGTCGCCCACGACGATGCCGCAACGCTCCGCGCCGCCCACGGCGGGCGACAGCATGAATCCCAGAAGGGCGACGGCGAGCGCCGACCAGGCACGCGCCAAACGGAGCGACCTGCCCATGGGGACCCCTTTTCACACAGCGGGGAAGATTGGCATCGGTTGACCGGAAGTCAATCCTACCGATCCGGCGGGGGGTTTCAACTGCGCACCGGGGGGCGCGGGCCGTGACGCGCGTGTCCCCGAGCCTTCGGAGACGGCAAGCGCCCGGCGGGAGGCGCCGCCGCTCCCGCCGCCGGTCCTGTCAGGGCGGACAATCTGTCAAAGAGCGCTCGCGGCCACAGGCCCCACGGACGCCGTCTGTGGGGGTTTTGTTTTGTCAGGCATAAAAACGCGCCGGACAAAACGGACATCCCGCGCCGGGAACGGGCGGGAGAAACCACAACGACCACGACGAATCACCACGAAGGGCACGAAGAACACGAAGGTACGAGGCACGAACTGACAGCCGAACAGGAAAGGCGGACCCGCGTTCAGGGTTCAGGGTTGCTTCTGTTCCATTCCGCAATCCGCACTCGCATCACGGCGCCTTCCCTCACCCCTCACGCCTCACGCCTCACGCCTGCCGTTCCTGCCGTTCGCCGTTACTCGCCGTACGGCGAGTAAACTTCTGCCTTCTGCCTTCTGCCCCGCCGTACGGCGGGCAAGCTTCGCACTTCCGCGCGGAACGATTATAGTCGTTCCGCGCCGCGGATGTGTCCGATATGGGCGCTACTGACCGGTGAAGATGCTGCTGACCGAACCTGGCGCCTTGCCTGTATTCTCCAACGGGCTGCCAGGTGAGAAAGGCTTGACAGACCATGGCCGGTGCCGTATAGTACATAATCTACAAAAGGGGTGTTTTGTACTGAACGCACAAAATAATGGGGAGGGAATCAGGCAATGGAACGTGTCACGGCGAGCAAGGCACGCGACGAGTGGGCAGACATCCTGAACAGGGTGGCCTACGGGGGCGAGCGCATCGTCGTCCGGCGGCACCACAGGGACATGGCGGTGCTGATCGGCATGGAGGACGCCCGGCTGTTGGAAAGCCTGGAGGACCGGCTCGACGTCGAAGCGGCAAAGAGGGCGCTGAAGGAAGGCGGCAGCCTCTCCGTCGAGGAAGCGGCGAAGGAACTGGGGCTCTGAGCGATGGCTTACGAGGTCCGCTTCGCGCGGGCAGCCATTCGTGACTTGAAGAGGCTGGGGGTTGCAGTACGCCGCCGGCTCCACAACAGGGCGGCATCGCTGGGCGGCAACCCCCGACCCCGAGGTGCAAAGAAGCTGCGGGGGCTGGACGAGTTATACCGCGTCAGGGTGGGGGACTACCGTCTGATCTATCAGGTGCGGGATGAGGAGCTATTGGTCCTCGTGGTCCGCGCAAGGCATCGCAGGGACCCGTATCAGGATATCCGTTGAGTGCCCGCGTCAGCGCGACAAGCCCTTCTGCACCGTCCACGGCGAAGGTAGCCAGGGGGGAATCCGCCGCAACAGGGCGGCCTCACTCCTGCTCGCTGGACCGAGAAGGCGTGAACGGTTACACATTCCTGGACGATACCGTCGGTTCACCGGATAACAACTACGCCGAGCGCGACATACGACCGGCAGTGATGATGCGGAAGAACTGCATGTGCAATTGAAGCGGGGACGGGGCGAACGTGCAGGTGCTCATGATTCCGGTCTACCGGATGCTGAAGCTTCGGGGGCTCGAGCCTCTGGACACCCTAGCGGCCGCACTGAGGCAGCATGCAAGGGCCGGCGCATTGCATTCACTGCCCCACGCAACTTGCTCAGACGGCTGAATTGTTACCATTTGACACAAATCGTATGGCATGGTAGTTTGGGGCGCCGGCAGCGCGGAAACCGTCACCAGTTGAGGGGCGCTAAGCTATGGCAAGACGGAGGATCAATCGCCTTCCCGGGCATCGATACAGTAGGTCACAAATACTAGGAGAGCTGCGCCGGACAGCGAGAGAACTCGGTAAGGAAACGTTGACCATCACCGATGTCAATGAGCATGCGCGCGTTCACTATGGGACGGTAAAGAAGTACTTCGGCGGGCTGAGGGCGGCTTTGCGGCAGGCCGGGTTACAGGCAAATGAGTTCAGGCGAGGCATTTCAAGAGACGACTTGCTTGATGAACTTGAGCGCGTCTGGGACATAACGGCAACCATCGAAGGCAGACCGCCGTACAAGAAGGATCTCAGAGTATATGGCGGCAAGTACGGATATGATCCCTACTACCGAGTATTCGGCTCCTGGATAATGGCGTTGCAGGCGGTTACCGAGCGCGACGAGTCTGCAGCTGCAGCAGGCGTTTCCGGCGGAGGCCACGATGAGCGCCATGTCGACGAGCACCGGAGGAAAACTGTGCCCTTGGGGCTCCGGGTGACCATACTCAAGCGGGATAAGTATAGCTGCCGCATGTGTGGGCGGAGTCCGGGAACCACACCGCACATCGAGTTGCATGTGGACCACATTGTGCCGGTCGTCAAAGGGGGCACAAACGCGCCGGAGAACTTGCAGACTCTGTGCAATGAATGCAACGTCGGCAAAGGAGCCTTGTGACAGCGGTGGCAGACCATGGGGGTTACCGACGACCGGCTCCGCGCCAGACCTTAGGGGTTGACGAAGCCGGTGCGGGAGGGCGGCCGCTCACACCGGCAGGAAGAGGTTCCCCACTTTGATGCCCGCCAAGCCCAGAACGGCCGAGATGCCGACCAACATGGCCTCGCCGATGATGACGCCCATGAACAGGTCGCGCGTCCTGCGCAGGGCCGCCCCGCCGCCGAACTTCACGACGATCACCTTGAGCCCCCAGCCCAGGAAGAAGGCAAACCAAAGCGTCTGCCCCGGCCACGAGCTGCCCGTCAGGAACCCCAGCGAGTGCACCGGCCACCAGTAGAACCGCATCCGCATCATCGTGACCGCGAACATGATCCCCGCCCCCAGGGCGAAGGCGCCGAACTTCGGCTCGACCGCCTTGGCGGGGTTGTCAATCATCATGTGGGCTGTGTCGAACGTGCTGAACGGCAGTCTCATGACGGCATATTCATCGGCCGTGCTCAGGGCGCCCTGCTCGTAGAAGAGCCTCATGATGAAGAAGCCGCTCACGCCGAGGGCGACGATGAGGCTGACGAGCATCAGGGGCAGGAACCAGCGCCGCCTCCGCTCGAAGGCGGACGCGACGCGCAGGGCGTTGACGGCGTGACCGCTTAGTATCTCCCGGGCGTCGGCGACGAGGATGGCGTTCTGCATCTGCGCGGTGACGGCGGCGGCCGGGCCGAAGATCGCGCCCCCCGTTATCCCGTGCAGGAAAGTCGGCGGCTGCCACGACTGCTGGACGAAGAAGATCCCCCCCTGCGCCACGAGCCGGGCGTGCACCAGCGCGACGCAGAAGGTGAGCGCCAGAAGGAGCACCCCCACAACCGGCCCGATCCCGTGCCACGCGTACCACATCAACATGCCGATCACGGCCAGCACCAGGCCCCAGAAGCCCACGCGGTAGCCGATCGGGTCCTGCGAGTCGTCCACAGAGCTGTCCAGGCCGAAGGTCTTCCGGACCACGTCCCACAGGTGCCGCCGGGCCATCCAGAACATTATCAGCGTGAAGACGATGAAGGCCCCGGCCTGCTGCCACTGCATGAAGGGGCTGTAATCCCCGCCCGCGATGGGCATCCCGATCCGGTCGGCGACGACCAGCTCCATGTGCGTGAACCAGAAGAAGAGCCAGACGCTCAGCGCCACGTCCGCCGGCACGAGGAAGGCGAACCCGACGGCCATCGGGTAGAGGTACGCGCTCCATATGTACAGGGCCTGGATGGGGGTGCCCCACAGGAAGCTCTGCACGGGGAAGCTCGGCACCCATCCCTGCGCCGCGCCGGTGAGCACGGGCGCCATGCGCACCGCGCCGAAGGCCAGGCTCAAGGTCAGGCCGACCACGCAGGCCCGGCTGCGCAGGAAGGCCGGCACGAGGCCGCTGCCGGCGCTGTCCGCCGCTATCTCAAGCGGGACGCGCGCCAGCGGGAACGCCAGCCGCTCGACCTCCACCCACTGCTTGCGAAGGAGGCCGGTCAGGAACAGCGTGGCCAGGTAGAACAGCAGTATGAAGGTCCCCCAGCTCGCAAGCGGCCGCGCCCACTTGCCCCAGGGCACACGCATCGCCGGCCCCTCGAAGAACCGCTTCACGGCGGGCGATTGCACGTCCTTGGTAACCACCAGGTCATCGGGCACTCCGGGCAGGACGTGGCTCTCGTAGTCCTTGTCCGGCCGGGCCGCGTAGTAGGTGGGCGAGGCCACCATGGGGAACAGGTAACGCATCAGCCCACTGGCCGGCACCGTGCTGGCCACGATCATCATGCACCAGACCAGCATCAGTTCCGAGGTGCGCAGGGCCCAGGCGCGCCAGACGAGCTTGATTCCCACGTTCACGACCAGCACGAGCACGACCAGGATGAACAGCGCGCCGGCGGGGAAGTGATTGCCGGTCAGGTAGGTGCCGCCGACCACGAGGTCGTTGTACGGGGTGAGCGCGGCGATCAGGACGACCGCCGCCAGCCCGATGATAATGGCGCGCAGCGACATACCCGCTCCCGAGAACCGGCGAGAAGCGAAGGCGGCGACATTATAGCCCCCCCAGCGCCCGTGTCAAAAACGCAGGGCGCTCCCGGCCGCGCCGCCCGCCGGGGCGGCGCACCGCGGTCAGGGGGGCGGCGCGACCCCGCCCTCGATGGCGATGCCCTTCTTCTCGACGAGCACGCCCTGGACGCGGTAGAGGTTCGCCAGCGCGATGGCCTGATCCACGCGGGCGCGGACCTCGTCCCGCTCCGCCGTGGCCAGCGACGCCTGGGCGTCCAGCACGTCGCGACTGTTGGAGCGGCCGAGCGTGAAGCTCTTCTCTTCCGCGTCCACCACCTGCTGGGCGAGTTCGCGCGACCGGCGGGCCTGAGAGATGCGTTCCTCCGCGGCGCGCAGCTCGGTCAGGGCGTCGGCCACGTCCCGCGTGACGACCTCTTCGAGGGCCTTGAGCCGAACGGCGGCGCGCGTGCGGTCGAGCCGCGCCGCCGAGTAGTTGGCCCGCCCGGTCCGGTTCGGTATGGGCACCTCGAAACGCATCCCGACCGACCAGGTGTCGAAATCGCCGTCCGACAGGACGTCGGTGCCGTCGGCGAAGTCGTCCCCCAGCCCGGCCAGCGCGTAGTTGCCGAAGACCTTCAGGGAGGGGAGCCTCTCGTTCTTCGCCAGGCGCGCCTGGAGCGCCGCCGTGTCGAGCGCGAGCAGGGCCTGGGCCTGGTCCGGGCGGTTCTGGAGCGCAACGGCGACGCTGTCGGCCAGCGTCTGAGCGAAGCTGAGGGCGGGCGGCGCGTCCGTGGGGGTGAGCGCGGGGGCCGGTTCGGCGGGAGCGATGACGCCCA
This sequence comes from uncultured candidatus Brocadiaceae bacterium, assembly GCA_964592385.1. GTDB lineage: Bacteria > Planctomycetota > Brocadiia > SM23-32 > SM23-32 > CAZQEQ01. The sequence goes on from CAZQEQ010000010.1 coordinate 44,910, forward strand.
GCAGGCGCAGCAACGCGTGCCGCAACTGCGCGACGCGGCTGCGTGCGTTCACCAGGGCCACCTCCTGGGAGGCGGCGCTCGAACGCGCCCGCACCACGTCGAGCGGCGCGCTGATTCCGACCTTGACCTGGGCCTCCGCCGTGCCCACCAGGCGCTCGGCGCGGACAAGCTGCTGCTCCCGAACGCGCAGGTCGGCCGTGCCGAAGTAAAGCTCCCAGTATGCCCTTTCGACCTCGAAGAGCGTTCGGATGACGGTGGCGCGCCACTCCTCGCGCGAGACGCGTGCGTTGTTCCGGGCGATCAAGATGGGGACCCGGTTGACGCCGGCGCCGAAGCCTCTCAGCAGCTCCTGCTCCACGGTCAGTCTCAGTTCCGGGGCGTAGGCGGGGTCCGGTTCGCCGGGCACGTCCAGGTCGCGCTCGTAGTCAGTTGACACGGCCACGGAGAGCGTGGTCCCGGTGACGGCGCGGTCGGTTATGCCGACGGAGAGTTCGCCGTCGGCGGTGGCCTCGTGCGTGACGGGCGCGCCGGCCACCGGTTCGTCGGTGCGGCCGCGGGTCAGTTCCGCGAACAACTCGGGGTCGAACTGGCCCTTCTCGGCCTCGACCCGCTCGCGGTCGGCCTCGCTGCCAAGGGCGTCCACCTTGATGTCCTTGTTGGACTCCAGCGCCATGCGGAGGGCCTCGCGCAGGGTCAGGCTCGTGGGCACGTCCTGCGGGATCTCAGCAGGCGCGGACGGCCGCCGCGTGCCCGGCGCAAGCTGCGGCGTCGTTCGCGCCTGCACGGAACGCGCGTGGCGAGGGCCCGGTTCCACGGCGTCGGGGAGCGCGCAGGACGCGCAGAGCAGACAGGCGACGAACGTGGCCGCCAACGATGGGGAGCCAGTCGAGATGCACGGTTTCACTGTCATTGGTCGGAGTCCTTCGGTGGGATCCTGTCCCGTGGAAGCGTGTTGAACAACCGGCACAAGCCGGGGAGGCCGCTCCAGCCGGCGCCCCGGACACACAGTAACCCACCGATGCTAATCGAGACGGCCGCGCTTGGCAACGTCCCGCGGGCAGATAGGCGCTGCCAGGGGCGAAAATGCGCAAGAAACGGTCGGAAAGCGCGGTTTTTCGGCGTATCCCTTGATAGCCTTGCTGGAAGGGCCTAGAATGGCTGCTTTGGGGTGCAACGGCACACCGGGGGTTTCCCTCAGTTGACCTGCAAAGGCGTGCAGCAAGATGTCCGATCCCACAAACCTGGCCGAAGGTGCACCGGCTGTGAGTGTGCCCGAAGACGTCCAGGGCTGGCTGGACGAGGCCCTGGAGGAGGGCGAGTGCGTCAGGGCATGCCTGCTGGGGGACATTCGCCCCGACGAGAGCTTCGGCGAGAGCTGGACGTTCCTGACGGACCGCCGGCTCTTCGTTCTCTCACCCAACGGCCGGCCTGACGAAGCCGACGTGACCTTCGAGATGCCGCTGGCCGAGATAGACGGCGGCCGCGTGCACGAGTACGTCGGCGCGAGCGCCCTGATCGTGACCGGCCGGGGCAAGGCGCACGAGGTCGCCAGGTTCTCGCTGAGTTCCCACCACGAGGCGAGCGACCTGTGCCACAGCCTCAAGCAGATGATCCAGGCGCGGGACGAGGGCAAGTCGCTGCACGACCTGGTCCTTATCCCTCCCCGTCGCATGGCCCACCGCTGTTCGCAGTGCGGGCGGGCGCTGCGGCGTTCGGGCGACGTCTGCCCCCATTGCATCGACCGGCGCCAGACGCTGGTGCGGCTCCTGTCCTACGTTTACCCCTACCGGTGGCACGCCCTGCTGGGCCTGGGGCTCACCTTCGGCATGACCGGCCTGCAACTGGCCCCGCCCTACCTGCAGAAGGTGCTGCTGGACGACGTGATCCTGGCCGACAACCTGCCCCTGCTCAAGGTGGTGGTGCTCATGCTGGCCGGCGTTTACGTGGGGCAGGCGGTGCTGTCCACGTTCCGTTCCTACGTGATGCAGTGGCTCGGCAACCGCGTGCTGTTCGACCTGCGCGTGCGCATGTTCAGCCACCTCCAGATGCTGCCCCTGTCGTACTACAACCGGCAGCAGACGGGCCAGATCATGTCGAGGGTCACGGGTGACCTGTCCCGGCTCCAGTTTTTCATCGCGGAGGGCGCCCAGGAGATACTGGTCAACCTGGTGACCGTGCTGCTGATCGCCGGCATACTGCTGCTCATGAAGCCGAGCCTCTTCCTGCTGGGCCTGGCCCCCGTGCCGATCATCCTGATCAGCACGTTCGTCTTCGGCCGGGCCGTGCACCTGCTCTACCACCGCATCTGGCGGCGGATGGCGAGCGTGAGCGCCATCCTGACGGACACGATCCCGGGCATCCGCGTCGTCAAGTCCTTCGCGCAGGAGAAGCGGGAATCGGCGCGGTTCTCGCGCACCAGCGAGGACCTGTTCGACCAGCAGCTGCGCGCCGCCAGACTCTCGTCCGGCTTCTTCCCCTTCCTGGGGCTCATGACGGGGCTCGGCTCCATACTCATCGTGAGCGCGGGCGGCTATATGGTGCTGACCGGCCAGACGCAGCCCGGAGTGCTCATCGCCTTCATGGGTTACATGTGGCGGTTCTACATGCCGGTGCAGAGCATCGGGCGCATCAATCACCGCCTCCAGCACTGCATGACCAGCGCCGAAAGGGTGTTCGAGATCCTGGACAGCGAAATCGAGCCCGTCGCGCACCGCAGCGGCCTGGTGCTCGAGCCGATGCGTGGCAAGGTGAAGCTGGAGAACGTCAAGTTCGGTTACGAGCCCGGCAAGTACGCGCTGGACGACGTCTCCCTCACCGTGGAGCCGGGCGAGATGATCGGCCTGGTCGGCCCCAGCGGGGCGGGCAAGAGCACGCTGGTGCACCTGATAGCCCGTTTCTACGAGGCCGAAGAGGGCCGGATACTCATCGACGGCCACAACATCGAGGACCTGGACCTGCGCTCGTACCGCGAGCAGATCGGCGTGGTCCTGCAGGACCCCTATCTTTTCCACGGGACCGTCTGGTCCAACATAGCCTATGCCAAGCTGGAGGCGAGCGCGGACGAGATCATCGCGGCCGCCCGCGCCGCCAACGCGCACGACTTCGTCGCGGCCCTCCCCGACGGCTACGACACCGTCATCGGCGAGCGCGGGCAGACGCTGTCCGGCGGCGAGCGGCAGCGCCTGAGCATCGCCCGCGCCGTGCTGCGCAACCCCCGCATCCTCATACTGGACGAGGCCACAGCCTCCGTGGACGCCGAAACCGAGCTGTCCATCCAGACGGCCCTCGAACGCCTGGTCGAGAACCGCACCACCTTCGCCATCGCCCACCGGCTCAGCACGCTGCGCAAGGCGAACCGGCTCGTGGTGCTGGAGCGCGGCAAGCTCGTCGAGATGGGCACCCACGAAGAACTCCTCGAGAGCGGCGGGCTCTACAGCCGGCTGGTACAGATACAATCGGACCTTTCCAAGATAAAAGCATGGTGACAGACGGTAAGGACAGCACGAGCGCCGAGCGCCCCCAGAACGCCCAGCCACCGGAGGAGGGATTGCCGGCCGACATGGTCGGCGTTGTCGAACCGGACAGGGTGCGCGTCTCGGAGGACGAGTTGCGCAGGCTCAACGTGACGGTGGACGGCCAGGAACATCAGGACGTCCGCGCCGTGCGGGCGTTTCCCCTCTCCGGGAAGGCGGATTACGTGAGCTTCCTCAACGAGCAGGGCAAGGAGGTGACGCTGCTGGCCCACCCGAGCAAGCTCGATAAGGAGAGCCGCCGTGTGCTCAACGCCGCGCTGGAGCGGATGTACTACGTCGCGCGGATCCTGCAGATATTCAGCATCCGCGAGACGATGGGCATCTCCCAGTGGGAAGTGATGACGGACCGCGGTTACGCGGCCTTCGAGGTGGTGAACAGGGAACGCATCCGCAGGTTGCCGGGCCGGCGCTACCTGCTGGCCGACGTCGACGGCAACCGGTTCGAGATTCGCGACGAGGCGCAAATGGACGAGCGCAGCCGGTCGCTGCTGGCCAGCGAGACCTGAAGCGCACGTCCGTGTCCCGCCTTTGGACCCTTACAGGCCCCCACAGAACTGACCACTTGAATACGGTGACAACATGGCAGACGAGACCGCTCCGACAGCAAGATACGATTTGAGGCGCAAGGCGCGGGGGAGCGAAGTCCCCGATCCCCCGGTCGGTTGGCGGCGCAAGGTGCTCATTCCGGCCTTCGTGCTGCTGGTCGCGACGGCAATTGCCGTTGCGGCGCGGCTCCACTACGTCGCCACCCACGTGAAGACCGTCCGGGCCGCCGTGCACGCGGCCGTGCACAGCCTCTCCCCCGACGTGGACGCGCGCCTGATGGAGCTTTACGTCCGGCCCGGCGACAAGGTCACCGCCGGACAGGAGCTGGCCCGGCTGGACGGCACGGAGCTTCAGGCGATGCTCAACGCAGCCGAGGCCGGCTACAGGGTGCTTCAGAGCGCCTACGCGCAGGCGCAGGCCACGCTGGAGCTGACCGGCAAGCAGGTTGAGGCGGACCTCGACCTGGCTGCTGCCAACGTCGATGCCGCCGCCGCCAGGCTGGCCAGTGCCCAGGCTGCGCTCGAGGTGCGAAAGGGACGCCTCCCGGAGGAGATAAACCAGGCCAGGGCACTCTGCAACGAGTCCGAGGCCCGGCTCGCGCTCCTGCGCGGTGGCCCGCGCGCCGAGACAATCCAAGCGGCCAGGGCCCGGCTCGAAGCCGCCAAGGCGCTGGAGGCGCTCTACGAACTCGAGGTCAGCCAGTCGCAGCAACTCGTGGGCGAGGGCATTGATTCCCGGTACATCCTCGAGGCGAAGAAGACGCAACTCATCATTGAGAAGCAGCGCGTCGAGGAGGCGCGGCTCGAGCTGAAGCGGCTCGAGGACGGCGCCAGCGAGGACGAGATCGAGGCCGTCACCCAGGCGCTGGCCGCGGACCGGGCCGCGCTGGCCCTGGCAGAGGTGTCCGTCAAGGAACTCGACACGCTGGCGGCCGACGTGCAGATCCGCCAGGCCGAGCTGCTGCAGGCCAGAGCCGAGCGCGCCCACGCGGAGGCCCGGCGCGTCGAGATCGTGCTGGCCGACGAAAAGGTGAAGGCCGCTGCGGCCGAGTTGCAGCGTGCGGAGGCCCAGGTCGAGGCGCGGCGGGCCGCGCTGTCCGGCACGTCCATCCGGAGCCCCCTCGCAGGAACGGTGATTCGCACGTTCGGCCAGGAGGGAGAGCTGTACCGCAAAGGCGTGCCCTGCATCCTCGTGACCGACGACAGCCGCGGGCGCTGGGTGGAGGGCTACGTCCGGGAGCGCCACGCCCTCAAGCTGCGGGTCGGGCAGGAGGCGCGCGTCGAGTTCATCGTCGGTTCCGGCGAGAAGGTCAACGCCACGGTGGAGGCCGTGGGCCTCCACACCGCGTCCCTGGACCGCTCCGACGCGGACGGGTCCGCCAGCGCCGGCGGCGCGCCGGCCGCCGAGCATGTGTGGGTCAAGCTGCTCCCCGACAAGTGGGACGACAGCCTGTTGCCGGGCAACTCCGCCCGTGCCGTCATCCGCGTGCCCTGACCCGCGGCACAACTTGAAAGCCCGGCCACTTGCGCGCTTGAAATCGCCCTCCCCGCTGTGGGTAAATGTGTCCGGTATCCAGCGCTCTGCACAGAGCCGGTATCCCCGGCAGGGAGCGGAAGTATGAACGCCGAAACACCGCCCGCCGCGGACCTCAATCCGCCCGGCAGCGTGGCGCAGGTGGGCGTCCTCTGCCTCGCGTTCGTGGTGCTGGCCGACCTGCTCTTCTACAAGCAGACGCTCGGCTGGGCGACCGGCCTCTACGGCCTGCTGCTGGCGGGCGTGGTCATGGCGCGGGAGCGTTACGTCCCGCGCGGCGCGCCCGGCGTCCTGATCGTTCTGGGCACGGCCTCGCTCTGCCTCTGGTGCGTCGAGCAGCCGGGCGCCTGGACGGTCGGTCTGGGGCTGCTCGGGCTCATCTCCGTCGCGCTCGTCGCGCGGCAGGGCTGGACCGGCAACGCGCTCGTCTGGGCCGGGCGCTGGGCGTCGTTCCTTCTCATCGGCTGGTGCACGCTTTTCTGGGACGCTCTGGCTGCCCCGTCCGCGCAGGCGGGCAAGGCGTCGCGCGCCACACCCGTCCGGCGCGCGCTGGCCAACTGGCTCCTGCCCGTCCTGCTCACGCTCGCTTTTCTAGGGCTGTTTTCCATCGCGAATCCCGTCATCTCGAAATGGGTGAGCGACGCCTGGGGCGGCCTGGGTGACTTCCTGGACGACCTGGTCTCCGGCGGCAGGATACTGATCTGGCTGCTGGTGGCCGTCTGGGCCTGGGCCCTGCTGCGGCACCGCTCGGCGCTCGCCGATTCGCTGGCCGGCTCGCTGTCGGCCCCGCAGGGGGCCCCGGCCGGGCTCCTGTCGCCGGGCATCGTCACCCGGTGCCTGGTGCTCTTCAACGCGCTGTTCGCCGTGCAGACGGCGCTCGACGTGACGTATCTCTGGGGCGGCAGGGCGCTTCCGGCGGGCATGACGCACACCGAGTACGCCCATCGCGGCGCGTATCCGCTGGTGGCCACGGCGCTGCTGGCGGCGCTGTTCGTGCTGGCCGCCTTCCGGGCCGGCTCGCGGAGCCGCCAGATGCGCTGGCCCCGCTGCCTGGTCTATGCATGGCTGGCCCAGAACGTGTTCCTCATGGTCTCGGCGGCCTGGCGGCTGCGCCTCTACGTCGAGGCGTACTCCCTGACCCGGCTCCGGCTCGCCGCCGCCGTATGGATGTGCCTGGTCGCGTGCGGGCTGCTCTGGATACTGGCGCGGATACTGACCCGCCGCTCGAACCTGTGGCTCATCAACGTGAACCTGGTCACCGCGCTCGGCGTGCTCTACGCCTGCTCGTTCGGGGACTGGGACGCGCACATCGCCGCGTTCAACGTCCGCCACTGCGCGGAGGTCCGGGGCGTCGGGCCGTCGCTCGACGTGGGCTACCTGGAGCACCTCGGCCCGGAGGCGCTGCCGGCGCTGATTGAGGCGTCGCGTCGAATCGACGATGAGGCAACCGCCCAGGACGTCGCGGAGGCCGTCGCGCGACTCAAGGACAGGCTCCACCACCAGCTCCGCGAGTGGCGCGGCTGGACCCTCCGCCGGCGCCGCCTGGCGGCCGTGGCGGACGGCGCCCAGCCCACGTATAATCGGCCCTGACCGTCCGGACCCTCCAGGCAGGAGCCGACCGTGTCCGACCCCACGGAGTGCGACTACGCCCCGCCCGGGGAGTACATGAAGGACCACAGCTTCGTCCACCACGACGGCTGGTGGCACCTGTTCAACATCAGCGGCACCGCCGGCTACTACCACGGCTACAACGGCAACGAGGAAACCGTCGCCTGGAGCGTCAGCCGGGACCTGGTCGAGTGGGAGTTCCGCGGCCACGTCCTGCACGCCTCCCAGTGGCCGGGCTACTTCGACCAGCACGAGGTCTGGGCCCCCTTCTGCATGGAGGGCGCCGACGGGTTCTACATGTTCTACACCGGCATCGTCCACCCGACCCGGCCCATGGAATACCGGAAGCTCGGCCACGACCACCCGTGGGTCCACGCCGGGCACCGCGAGACCCAGGGCGTGGCGCGCTCGACGGACCTGACCGATTGGGTGAAGGTCTCGGACCGGGAAAAGGGCCTCGGCATCCCCGGGCGCGACAGCCACGTCGTCCGGGACGATGAGGGCGGCCGCTGGCTGCTCTACAGCACTATCGGCACGCACCAGGCGCACGTCTCGGAATCGCAGGACCTGGCAGACTGGCGGCCCATCGGCGTCTGCGCCGAGTTCCCTCCCCTGTCGGCGGACGACCCCCGGCTGCCGGAGACGACGCGCGGCCTGGGCGCCCACCTGAACGTGGCCGAGAGCCTGACGGTCATGCGGCACCCGCTGTCCGGCCGCTGGATCATGATCGGCAACTGGCAGTCCATCCTGTCCGACGACCCGTGCCGCTTCCGCCCGGAAGACGCCCGAGTGCACGACTTCCGCTTCGAGGGCGCGTGCGTGGACTGGGGCTTCGCCGGCGAGATGGTCCGTCACGACGGCCGCTGGTACCGCTCGGGCACCATCGGCAGGCGGGACTACTGGCGCCTCGGGTTCACCGAGGTGGAGTGGTTGCAGGACGGCGCGTTCAGGGTCGCCAGGCCGCGCGCGGCGTCGGCTTCCGCGAACGCGGAACCGGAGTAGCGCGGCGTGCGCTCTCGCAGAAAGGGACCGGTTATGTTCAGTCGCTGGATGCTGGCAGCAATGCTGGTGGCCGCCGCAACGGGCGTGATGCTCGGGCCGGCCTCGCTCGCCCTGGAACCGGCCGACCCCGACCTGATGCCGGAGGCCCGGAGGCTGCTCGACTACCTGGAGTCCCAGTACGGCAGGGAGATACTGACGGGCATATCGCGCTTCGGCGGCGGGCCGCCGGCCGTACTGCACAGGACTGGCCGCGAGCCGGCAGTCTCGGGCACGGACATCTACGGCTTCCACACCAAGTTCGGGGAGCAGTACCACTCCGTCGTCAGGGGTGTGGTCGCGGACTGCACGCGATGGTGGCACCAGAAGGGAGGCATCGTCACGCTTCATTACCATTGGGGCAAGCCTGGCGACGCGGACGGCTCGGCGTGGGTCGGCGGTGCGCGAGGTACGGGGCGGCTCGACCTGGCCAGGGCCGCCACGCCGGGAACCGAGGAGCACGACGTGTTCATCCAGGACCTGAGCGTCACCGCGGACTACCTTCAGCAACTGGCCGACGCGAAGGTGCCCGTCCTTTGGCGCCCGTTCCACGAGATTGACGGCGGGTGGTTCTGGTGGACGGACGCCAAGACGCCGGAGAACACGGCTGCCCTCTGGCGGGCCATGTTCGATTACCTGGTCAAGGAACGCGGGCTGCACAACCTGATCTGGGTTTACAACGCGGCCCACCGGGCCAATGCACTCGGGCGGGACGCCACGTTCGAGGAGAACGTCGCCCACCGCCGGCGCTTCTATCCCGGCGCCGCGTACGTCGACATCGCCAGCATAGACACCTACGCCAACCGGGACCTCGGCTGGGGCGCCCCCCAGGACGACGCCCGACGGCGCGCCCACGAGCTGATGGAGCAGGTCTCGCCCGGCAAGATCCTGGCCATCGCCGAGGACTCGGCCCTCGTCAACCCCGATGTCGCTCAGGAGGAAGGCCCGTCCTGGCTCTACTGCCTGGCCTGGTTCGCCGGCGACGCCGACTGGATGCGCCACGCCTACCGCCACGAGCACATGCTGACCCTGGACGAGCTTCCGCTGCTGGTCGAGCACAACGTGATGCCGAACGTTCGGATCGAGGGGCCCGCCGACGGCGCGGTGCTTGACGGGCCGAACGTGGAGCTTGAGGGCCGCGCGTCGGACCGCAACGGGAACCTCGAGGGCGTCACGATTCATGCGCTCAGCGGGCCGTGGCTGAACTGGTTCGAGCGCGGCGACGCCGCCGTGGCTGAGGCAATCCCGGAGGGAACGCGCCTGGGCGAGGCGCAAGTGGAGCCGGGCGGCAGATGGACCTTCACCTGGCGCGGCGCGCCGGCCGGCTACCACAACCTTGTCGCCTTCGCGCGCGACGCGGCGGGCGCCGTCGCCTGCTCGAACGGCGTGCGCGTCACCGTCGGGATCGGTAACCTCGCCCGCGGCAGGCTCGTGAGTGCGTCGTCCACCAGCGAACATGGCGGCGAACTGGACGACGCCGTTGACGGCGACCCGAACACCATGTGGTGGAGCGACAAGGCACAGCCGGACCCCCAGTGGCTGGCGGTTGACCTCGGCTCGGCCCGGACGGTGGGCGGCGTCTCCGTTACCTGGTGGAAGGCCTACGCCCGGGCGTACACCGTGCAGGTCTCAAGCGACGGCAGCCAGTGGCGAGAGGTCGCGGGCATCGAGAACAGGAGGAACCATCCCGGCGACTCGGACCTGATCCGGTTCGAGCCCGTGCAGGCGCGCCACGTTCGCCTGCACTGCACCGGGCGGGCAGTGGACTGGCAGGCGTACACAGTGTTCGAACTCGGCATCTACGAGGCGATCCCCGAGTAGCACAGGAGCGGGAAGGGCCGCAAGGCGGGAAGAAAGCGCAAGGCGTTGCCCTCTTGTTCTTAGGCGGGGGCGAGCAGCCGGCGTATGAGCGGCACTGACTGATGGAACTCCCCCGAAGAGGGGCGCGTCCGTGTTCGCAGCGCCAGGCCACTCAGGGGTAAACGACCTCGTAGTAGAGCGCCTTATCGCGCCCGGTGTCGATGTCGATGACGCCGCCGGGGGCGGGGGGCGGCTGCAGCTTCACAAGTTCGCGCTCGGCCGCGCGGGCGAGCGACTCCTGGTCGGGGTAGCGCGAGGCGAGCTGCGCGAACTGCTCCCGCGCCTGCCCCTCCTCGCCCTTGGTCAGGTAGCACTGGCCGAGGCGGTAGTGGGCCTCGGCATCCTCGACGATCCGCCGGTAGACCTCGATGGCGCGGTCCAGGTCGCCGGCGACCTCCTCGGCATAGACGCCCGCCTCGAGCGGAACGGATACGTCGTCCCCGCGCGCCGCGGCGCCGAGTGCCGCCAGCGCCGTAACGGCCGCCACGATAAGATGTGCCCTGCGCATCGCCCCGTCCTCCGCGAACATGGTATCGGTTTCCGCCGGTCTATCAAGGCGGAGCATAGCGGGCGAATGTCAGGATTCTGTCACGGAACGGACATCTGTCCGCAATCTCGGACAGACTGGCTGGCGGGGTCGTGCGACGGCGGGGGTGAGCGGAGCGCCACAATCTATATGATGGGGGATACATTGGGGCCTCATAACGTGCCGCCGGCGACGTGCGGGGCGTCCGATCAGGAGGACGCGGATTCCGCTTCCGCGGGACACGTGTCAGGGGAGGCCTGGCCGTCTGACAGGGGGGGTGACGGGGCGGCCGGTGCGTGTTGGCAAGAAAAAAGCGCAAGGCGTTGCCGGGCCGGAGTCGAGTCGGGCGGCACGCGGCATCCCCGTCGGGCGGGTCAGGTCGTCACTGCGTCAACCCGTTCTTCGTAGAGGGGGTCGCCCGGCGTGCAGCGGGGGCCGCAGTTGCAGACGTAGCGCCCGGGGCTTTGCCCGATCCGCGAGCCGAGTGCCCGCCACATCTCTTGGGTCTCCAGGCAGAGCGCGATCAGGGTCCTGGGGCTGATTCTCTGTATCTCGTCGACGAGGAAGCTGAGCATGGCATGACGCGCCTCGTGCGGGATGGGTCGGCCGCCGCCGCTGGTGTAGCCCCGCTCGCGCAGGAAGGGCGCCGCGGCCCGCATGGCGGCCACGTAATCCGCGTCCAGCACGTCGAAATCCAGGCACTTCTCCGCCGACTCCACATCCATCCAGCCCAACGGGCAGAGGCTGACCACGTCCGGCCGCGTGCGCGCGAACATCTCTTCCAGAAGCCGCCGGTTCTCCTCCCGCCAGTTCCGGACGGGGATGATAGGGGAGAGCCTGAACCGGACCATGTAGCCCGCCTCTTGCGCCCTGTGCGCCGCATCAAGGCGTTCGATCATGCCGTCCGTGCCTTCCTCAAAGTGCTCGACCTGGGACGGTCCGGCCACGCTCCACTGAAGGATGGTCCGGCCGCCGTGGTCGTAGTTCAGCAGGTAATCCGTCTCGGCGCTCTTGCCGACGTATATCTCCAGGTAGCGGTCCCTCTCCCGCGCGAAGCGCTCGACAAGGATACGGGAAGCGTCGTATTCCGGCTCGAAGCAGGGGATGTCCGTGATGTTGTCCCACTTGTAGAGGCGTTGACGGGGCACGCGCCGGAACAGGCCGTCCAGGTGGTCGCAGAACTCCTCCATGTTGACCAGGATCCGAATGACTGCGTGGGCGTTGCAATAGGAGCAGTGGAACGGGCAGCCGTAGATGCTGTGGAGCTCGTAGGCGCTCTGGCAGACGATGCCCTTGTGCGCGCGCCGCCACTCCGGGTCGCCGTCCGGGCGCCGCCAGAAGGTGTGCAGACCGTAGAGGTCATGGTCGGCCATGTGGGGATAGCGCTCGCGCAACCGTTCCTCTTGCGGCCCGGCTAGGAACTTGGCGGTCGTGAAGACGACGTCGGGGTCGTGGTTCTCCGCGTGCTCGCCCCAATTGCCCCGCGGCCTCCAGCGGCCGGAAGCCGCCACCTCGTCCAGACCCGCCGTGCTCACCCACTCCACGGATCCCGGCTCCATGGCGGCGATCATCCTCTCCGTGCGGTGCAGCGCCTCCGGGATGGCGCGGATGTCCTCGGTTGCATAGACCCGTTCAGGTGCCAGTTTCAGCATCCCTACCGACTCCCCCCGTTGTGTCCGCGCGGCCTGGCGGAAAAAAGGCGCAAGGCGTTGCCGGGCAATGCCTTGCGCTTTGGTTTTTAGTGGCGGGGGCGAGGAGATTCGAACTCCCAACCCTCGGATCGACAGTCCGATACTCTAGCCACTTGAGCTACGCCCCCACCTTTGGGCCAGATGAACAGCCTACACTCCCGCCGTCCCCGTGTCAAGCAAATGGCGCGTGGCGCCCGCCGACGCCCTTCCGGTTGCCTCACGGCGGCCTTTCGGCTAACCTTACGGGCCCGGTGACATGCAGGAGAAACACGAAGTGAACCCTGACCTGAAAGACATGTTGGTGATATCGAGCGCCGCCGGCAGCGACCCCCGGCTGGTCCAGGGCGGCGGCGGCAACACGAGCGTCAAGACCGCCGACGGCGCGCAGATGTACGTCAAGGCCAGCGGCACCAGCCTGGGCCAGATGCGCGAGGGGCGCGGCTACCGGCTGGTGGACGTCCCCCGCTGCATCGCCATCGTCGAGGATGAGGCGCTCGCCGAGATGCCGCCCGACGCGCGCGAGGCCGCCGTGCTGGTCCGCCTGATGGACTGCTGCCTGGACAACCTTGAGGGGCGCCCGTCGGTCGAGACGAGCCTGCACGCCATGCTCGGCCGCTGCATCGTGCACACGCACCCGTCGGTGGTCAACGGGCTGCTCTGCGCCGAGGAGGGGCAGGCGGCCCTGGCGGAGCTCTTCGGCGACACGTCGCCCCCCTACCTGTACATCCCCTTCCTCGGGGCCGGGTACGTGCTGGCCGTGCAGATGAGGGACGAGCTGCGCGCCTACGAGCAGGAGCACGGGCGGCTGCCGGAGGTGATATTCCTGGAGAACCACGGGCTCTTCGTTACGGCCGACGACGCCGACCGGGCGCTGGAGATGACGCGTTCGATCTTCGCGGCCATCCAGGCGGCTGCCGAGGGCGCGGCGGAGGCGGCGCGGCTGCCGGCGTTCGCGGCGCCCGAGCCGGAGGCCGAGTGCGCGCTGGTGGGCGAGGTAGCGGCCGCCGCACGGCGCTTCTACGCCGGGCTGTTCGGGCGGCCCGTGCTGCTGCGGTTCAGCAACGACGGTATCGTGACGGACTTCCTGCGCCTGCCCCAGGCGAGGGACCTGGCCGCGGTCAATCCCCTCTCGCCCGACCAGGTGGTCTACTGCAAGGACAGCCCGGTCTGGGTGGAGCGCCCCGACGATCCCGCGCGGGCCGGGGAGGCGGCGACGGCGGCACTCGCACGGGTTGAGAACGGCGAGGACACACCGCTCTGCCTGCTGGTCGAGGGGCTCGGGCTGTTCTGCGTTGCGCCGACGCCGAAGCTGCTGGAGGCGAACGTCGCCATGATGCGCGCCGCGCTGGAGACGCTGTCCATCGCCGCGCACTTCGGCGGCGCGCGGGGCCTGGCCGACGGAGCCGTGAAGTGGCTGCGCGAGTGGGAGGTGGAGCGGTTCCGCAGCCAGCTCGTCGCGGGCGGCGAGGCCGGGGACGACCTGACCGGCAAGGTGGCCCTGGTGACGGGCGCTGGCAGCGGCCTCGGGCGCGGCATCTCGCTCTGCCTGGCGCGCAAGGGCGTTCACGTCCTGCTGGCCGACATTGACCTGGACGCCGCGGGCGAGACGGCCCGCCTGATAGAGGAAGGGGGCGGAGACGGGCTCGGCCTGCCGCTCGGGGCCGATGTCACATCGGAGGAGGCGGTCGCGGGCCTGCTCGACCGGGCCGTCCGGGCGCTGGGCGGGGTGGACGTGCTGGTGAACTGCGCGGGCATCGCGCCGGCACACGCGCTGGTTGACTTTCCGCTGGCGGCCTGGCAAAGGACGCTGGAGATCAACCTGACGGGCTACTTCCTGGCCGGGCGCGAGGCGGCGCGCTGCATGATCCGCCAGGGGACGGGCGGGGCGATCATCAACATCTCCTCCAAGAGCGGCCTGGAGGCGTCGAAGAACAACAGCGCCTACAACGCCACCAAGGCCGGCCAGGTCCACCTGGCGCGCGGCTGGGCGCTGGAGCTGGCCGAGCACGGCATCCGGGTCAACACCGTCTGCCCGGGGAACGTCTTCGCCGGCTCGAAGATCTGGAACGAGCAGTACATCCGCGCCGTCGCCGAGAAGCGCGGCATCCGGCCCGAGGAGGTCATCCCGTACTACGTCAACCTGACGGCGCTGAAGCAGGAGATCACCGCCGACGACGTCGGGGAAGCGGTGGCCTTCCTCGCCAGCGGCCGGTCCGCCAGGGTCACGGGCCAGGCGCTGGTGGTGGACGGGGGCCAGGTGTTCGTGCGCTGAACGGCGCCGCGCATTGACAACAAGACCGACCATAAAGTATAACCCCGGTGCGGGTTCGAGCCGTTTCGGCCTCCCGCCTTCGCCCTTCAAGACAAGGGGAGGAGACTCGCCCGATGACCACTCAGGACGTGCTTCAGACCATCAGGGAGCAGGACGTTCAGGTCGTTGACCTGCGGTTCATGGACTTCCCGGGCCAATGGCAGCACCTGAGCATACCGGCGCAGAAGCTCACCGCTGAGAGCTTCGAGGAGGGGTTCGGGATCGATGCCTCCAGCGTGCGCGGCTGGCGGGCCATCGAG
>CAZQEQ010000011.1:0-55790 GCA_964592385.1 uncultured candidatus Brocadiaceae bacterium
CTCTTGGGGTGGGGGGCAGTCTCGCGTCGCCGTTGCCGTACCTCCAGCCTCCAGCCTGCAGCCTCCGGCCTGCCTTTCCTGCCTTTATTGCGATACTCGCTAAAGTGGCCGCGGGTCGGCTCTTGGGGTGGGGGGCCGTCGCGCGGCGGCGGGTGCTGGCAGCCAGTCGGGCGGCGCGCCGCAACTCCCGCGGGCACTGGCGCTGATCCGCAGTGTTCCAGGCAAGGCCGCCCCCTGTGTATCCCACCAACTTGCTCTTGAGGGCGAGCTGCAGCGAGCATATCATGGAGGCTGAAAGGGGGAACCCGCCTTACCGTTTAGGGGGGACCAGGACATGAAGGCGTCTGCGCTGCTCTTACCCATCATCGCCGTCATTCCAGTCGTCGTCGGCCTCGCGGTCGGCTGCGAGAGCGTCAATCGCGCGCTGCAGTCGGCGGCCGGGCATGGGAGCCAGGGCGAACTGACCGCCGACACCGTCGCCAGCGGCCTGAAGGAAGCCCTCGTCGTCGGCGCCGCCAGGGCGTCCGACGCCCTGTCACAGGCGGGAGCGTATTCATCCAGTCCGGCACTGCGCATCAAACTGCCGGAGAAGCTGACGACGCTTGCTGACACGCTCAGCAAGATCGGCTTCGGTAAGGAGATTGACGCGCTGGAACTGAAGATGAACGACGCCGCGGAGGCGGCCGCCGTGGAGGCGAAGGCCGTCATCGTGCAGGCCGTCAAGGACATGACCATCGCCGACGCCCTCGGCATCCTGCGCGGCGGCGACACTGCCGCCACCGACTACATGCGCCGCACCTCGTGGGATGCCCTGGCGGCTCGGTACGAGCCCATCGTCACGGAGCACCTTGAGACCCTCGGATTCGTGAGGCTTTACAACCAGTTGGTCGGTCGCTACGAGGCGCTGCCACTCACGCCGCAGCTGGACCTGGACGTGGAGGGCTACGTGACAGAGCGGGCCCTCGATGGGCTGTTCGCCGTGGTCGCCCAGGAGGAACGCAGGATCCGGGAGAATCCTCTGGCGCGCACGACTGACCTGCTCAGGCGGGTCTTCGGGTCGACGCCGTAGGCTACCACGCGCCATTCATTGGGGCGCGCTTTGAGACCCTCAACATGGAGGGCGCGGCGCGCGCCGTGGAGTGCGGTAGCTCGCTGCCGCGAGGGGGCGAAAGCCGCCGGGTCCTGGAGGATTGGCTGCTCGAAGCTGAGTAGGAATTCGGCAGGGAGGCACGCCCAGAACTAAGCACGAATTCCGGCGTCCTCCTCGCCCGACCCCTTCAAGCTAGAACCCGTGGCCAGCCTTCATCCGATTGTGGTACAATTACCAGCACTCTTTCGCTACGGGGGGACGCGGGCATGTCGGAGACTGACACCTTTCTCCTGGTGGTGAACACGCTTCTGGTGGCGGCGAACATTGTTCTCGTCTTCTTTGCTGTCGCCTCGACAGTCTGGGCCATCGTTGAGCGGGGGAGAATCCGGGAACTTCGGGAAGCCGAAATCCACGAACTCAAGTGGATTCAGCGGACCGCGGACGCCGCGTCCAGGAACGGCCGGGACGCAAAGAAGTCGGCCAGCAGTAAGCGCTGGAGCCCTTGCCGTGAGCACATAGGCCGTGCGATCGCGATCAATAATCGCATAGTGCAGCGATGCCAAGAGGAAGTTGACCTTCTCTCGGGTCAACTGCAAAGGTGGAGCGGCCTTCGCGCCTTCGCTGATGCCATCGCCTATTGCAGAGAGCGCATCTTCACCCGCCCCGATTGCCGGGCCACTAAGGGATAGAGGGTCGCTGGCGAGACCTCGAGATGTGACCGCCTACTCAAATCCGGTCCTTGTGGCTCTCGACTCGAAGCTCAGGGAGCGCTTCTGGAAAGTTAGCCACACGAGGCCCCTGGGGCCATTACGCTGCTTCGCCACGGCCAGGTCGGCCGCGGACTCCGCGTCCGGGGGAGCGTTGAGGGCGTCCGAAAGCCGCCGCGCCCATGTCCAGCAGGTCTCGGACGGTGCCGACCCGGCCGGAGTCCGGGGCGTACGTTTCCTCCGACTTCTCCGTGTGTGCGTTGTCGCCTGTCCCGACCTTGTCGAGGCGGCGCAAACGAACAGGCGGCAAGGACCGTCCTTCCAATATACAGAAAAGGCCTTGCGCTATAGGCCAAAATCGGGTATTATTCTTCTGGTAAGGCGAAGATCAACCTCCCGCAGGAGGATGCCCCCATGGCGATTCCCCAGAAGCTTAAGTATGCCCGGGAGCGGGCCGGACTGACCGGCGCACAGGTGAAGGAACGGACTGGAATAGGTCCGTCGTCCCTGTCCGAGTTCGAGAGGGGCAAGCGCGAGCCCAGACTGAGCCAGCTCCAGGCCATGGCCCGAGCCTACCGCCGTTCCGTCGCTTTCTTTCTCTCCGACGAGCCGATGCCGCGTGAGGTCGTCCTGTGGCGGGAGCGACCGGCCGAGGCGGCCGAGGAGGTCGAGGCCGGCTTTCTGAGGCTCTGCGAGCAGTACCATAATCTGGAGGTCTGGTGCGCGGACAACGTGTCCAGCCGACTGCCGGACGCGCAGGGGACCGCTGAGCAGTTCGACTATCCTGCCGCGAAAGCCCTAGCGTTGCGGGTCCGCGGGGAGCTGCAACTGGGCGACAGGCCGGGCCACGAACTCCTCCGCGTCCTGGAGGAATTCTGCGGCGTCAAGGTGTTTCACCTAGAGTTCGAGCCGACCGGGACCGCTGCCTGCGCCAGGAACGATTCGTTCGGCGACGCCATACTCCTGAACGCTTCCAACGTGCGGTGGCGCCGCAACTTCGACCTTGCGCACGAGCTCTTCCACTTGCTCACATGGCGCATCTTCCGTTCGGAGGCGGATGCTTCACCGTGCGTCGCCCCTGAAAGGGAGGAGAGCCTGGCGACTTGCTTCGCACACAACGTCCTCATGCCGGCGGAGGCCACACGGTCCGCCATTGACAGCCGCGCTCGCGGCGGGAAGGTTCCCTTCGAGGCGCTCTTCGACGTGGCGCGCCAGTTCGACGTCTCGGTGGAAGCGTTGCTTTGGAAGATGCACTTCCTTTACAATCGCGGCCCCGACCGGCAGGAGGAAACCAGGCTGGCCATCCAGACGGCCCGGGCGCTTGCGCCGCTCCTTGAGGAACGCGAGCGTGAGGACACCAAGCCACCCCGGAGGCCGGACCGCTACCGGGCGCTGGCCGTGAAGGCGCTGCGCCGCGGGGAGATATCGACCGGGCGCTTCGCGGATTACCTGGGTATAAGCAGGCAGGAGGCGATGGCCTATGTCGAGCGGGAGACCGAGGACGATGAAGAAGTCCAGATTGCTCCTGTTTGACGCCAACGTGGTCATCCTCCTTTTCAAGCTCGGCATCTGGGAGCAGGTCATAGCGCGTTGCGACGTGCTGCTATCGCGGACCGTCGCCCAGATCGAGGCGGACTACTACGAAACAGACGAGGGTGAGCGACGCGACATTGACCTGGCGACTTACGTCAAGGCGGGTCAGATTCGTCTGGTTGACATCTCCCCTTCGGACCTGGCGGCCTTTCGGGGAGGTTTCGACGCGGAGTACTTCGAGAGACTCGATGCCGGCGAGACGGAATCCCTGGTCTACCTTCTCAATTCCCTCGAGCAGTGCCTGGTCTGTTCTTCGGACAAGATCGTGTATCGTGTTCTGGGCAACCTCCGCCGTAGCGGCCAGGGCGTTTCCCTTGAGGAGGTTCTGGCGTCAATTGGTCTCGGCCGCAGCCTTCCCCACCAGTTTGGCAAGGCATACCGTGAGAAGTGGAGTAGCAGAGGGTTCCAGGAGAGCATGTGGGATAGGGGCTCACGAGACCGAGATGATGGGTGATCCCGCGCGTTGCGGATCAGCGGGATCGCTTACCCCTTCGGGCGTTTGCGGAGGAGGTCCTGGACGGCCGACTGCTGCTGCTGGACCGCGTCGCTCAGCTCCGACTTGTGCCGCTTGAGCGCTTCGCGCAGCGACGGGTCGGACAGCGCAAGCACCTGAACGGCCAGGACGGCCGCGTTGCGCGCGCCCGACTTCCCTAAACCCATGCACGCCACCGGCACGCCCGACGGCATCTGCACGGTGCTGAGCAGGGAGTCCATACCCCCCATGCGCTCGCTGGGGATGGGCACGCCTATGACCGGCAGTGTGGTCAGGGAGGCCACCACGCCGGCCAGGTGGGCCGCTCCGCCGGCGGCCGCGATTATCACCTGTAGGCCGCGGCCCTCCGCCATCCTCGCGAACTCCTCGACGGCGGCGGGCGAGCGGTGCGCGCTGAGCACGCGGACCTCGAACGGCACGCCGAACTGCTCCAGCACGGCCAGCGCCTCTTCGACGACCGGCAGGTCGGACGCGCTGCCCATCAGGACGGCTACTCTGGGTTCCTGCGCCATGGCTCCCTCCCAGAACGTATTCACCGCAGAGAACGCGGAGAACGCAGAGAACGGCAGTTCCTCTCTAACGCAACGGCAACAACGCATTCAGCGCGGAGAACGCAAAGCTCGCAGAGAACGGCCAACGCCTGTCTATTGTAACGGCGACGACGTATTCACCGCAGAGAACGCGGAGAACGCAGAGAACGGCAACGCCTGTCTATTGTAAGGGCGACGACGTATTCACCGCGGAGAACGCAGAGAGAAAGAAGTTTGTTGTTGAAGACGCCCCTTTGCGTTCTCCGCGTTCTCCGCGCTCAATCCTGTTGGGCCTTCCGAGACGCTGGACTGAACGCGCGTTAGTCCTGCTGTTCTTTTTCTTTGGCGCGGCGGGCGACGATCTCCTCCTGGACGTACGCGGGCACGACCTCGTAGTGGGATATCTCCAGCGTGAAGGTGCCTTCGCCGCCGGTCATGCTCTTCAGTTCGGTGCCGTAGCGCATGACTTCGGCCAGGGGTATCTGCGCGCGGATGATGAGCATCTGGCCGTCCTGGTCCATGCCCTGGATGCGGCCGCGGTGGCCGGTGAGGTTGCCCGTGACGTCGCCCATGAACCGGGTGGGGATGGTGACCTCGATCTCGGCGATGGGCTCCAGCAGCACGGGCCTGGCCCCTTCGAAGGCGACGTGGAAGGCGCGCGCGCCGGCGATCTTGAACGACGCCTCGGAGGAGTCAACGGCGTGGAACGAGCCGTCGTATGCGGCGGCCTTGACGTCCACGATGGGGTAGCCGGCGAGCAGGCCGCCGTCGAGCACTTCGCGGATGCCCTTCTCGACGGCCGGGATGAACTGGCGGGGTATGACGCCGCCGACGATCTCGTCGAGGAACTCGAAGCCGGCGCCGCGCTCGTTCGGCTCCAGGCGGAGGTAGACCTCGCCGAACTGGCCGCGTCCGCCGGTCTGCTTCTTGTGGCGGTGCTTCGCCTCGCAGACGCGCGTGACCGTCTCGCGGTACGGGACGGAGGGCGGGCGCGTCTGCACGGAGATGTCGTAGCGCCTCTTCAGCTTCGCCAGCATCACGTCCAGGTGCAGGTTGCTCATGCCGGTCATGACCAGTTCCGCGCTCTGGCGCTCCCGGTGGACGGTCAGCGTGGGGTCGGCGGCCGTCAGGTCCTGGAGGCCGACGCTGATCTTCTCCTCGTCGTCGCGGCTCTGGGGCTCGACGGCCAGGGAGATCATCGGCCGGGGGAACTCGATGTCGGGCAGCGTCAGCGTTTCGCGGGCGTCGCAGAGCGTGTCGTTGAGCTGGAGTTCCTCGACCTTGGTCACGCACAGGATGTCGCCGGGCACGCCGGCGTCCACTTCCACCTGCTCCTGGCCGCGGACGGTGTATATGTGGCCCAGGCGCAGGCTCCTGCCGGTCCGCGCCAGCACGGGCGTCAGCTCGCCGCTCAGGCTGCCGCTGTATATGCGGAAGTAGGCCACTTTGCCCACGTGGACGTCGGTGGCCGTGCGGAAGACGCGCGCGCAGAGCGGCCCGTCCGGATCGGCGGAGAGGGGCACTTCCTCGCCGTCGGCGTTGGCGGCCGTCCGCTGCACGCCTTCGGCGGGGGACGGGGCGCAGGAGGCGAGGAACTTCAGCGTCTCGCTCACGCCCACGTTCGCCTTCACTGCGCAGCAGAGCACGGGCACGAGGCTGCCCGCCGCGACCGCCCGCTCGAGCGTGTCGAGCAGTTCCTGCTGGGCGATCTGTTCCTCGTTCAGGTAGCGCTCCATCAGCGCGTCGTCGCACTCGATGATGGCCTCGCGCAGTGCCTGGCGGGCGGCGTCGAAGTCGCCCACGACGCCGGCGGGCGCCTCGGCGGCCTCCAGCAGGTTCACCACGCCCTTGCAGTCCTCTCCGAGCCCCAGCGGGAGCAGGACGGGCTGGCAGTGGGCGCCGAGGCTGTCCTTTAGTCCGGCCAGCAGGGCCTCGAAGTTGATGTTGTCGCCGTCCAGCCGGGTGATAAGGACCATCCGGGCGAGGCCCTGCTGCTCGGCCGCTTTCCACATGCGCCGGGTGTTCAGTTGCACTCCCTCGCGGGCGCTCACGGCGATCAGGGCCGTCTCGACCACGGGCAGCACGCCGACGGCGGCGCCGCAGAAGTCCAGGTAGCCCGGGGTGTCAAACAGGTTGAACACGCGCCCC
The DNA here is from genome assembly GCA_964592385.1 of uncultured candidatus Brocadiaceae bacterium. Taxonomy (GTDB): domain Bacteria; phylum Planctomycetota; class Brocadiia; order SM23-32; family SM23-32; genus CAZQEQ01. The sequence goes on from CAZQEQ010000011.1 coordinate 6,562, forward strand.
TGCGCCTCGAAGTGGAACAGGCTGCTGCTGATCGAGAACTGGTGCTCCCTCTCGTCGACGTCATAGTCGCTCAGCGACGTTCCCGCGTCCACGTCGCCCGCGCGTTTGGCCACGCCGACCGCGTGCAGGACGTGGTCAACGAAGGTGGTCTTGCCCACGCCGCCGTGGCCGACCACGGCGACGTTGCAGATGTTCTCAGGGGTTCTCTGCGCCATCAGGGTCCCTCCGGGTCCGCTATCCATGCAGCGCCGGACGCGGCTCCAGCCGCGACGGGTACTCGCCGGCAGCGGCCAGGACGTCCGGCAGTTCGATCACTCCCTCGTACAGGGCCTTGCCCACGATGACCGCGTCCGCGCCGCACTCGCCCAGCCGTTGGATGTCCTCCAGCGACGCCACGCCGCCGCTGGCGATGACGGGCACGGCGACGGCCTCCAGGAGCTTCGCGACGCCGTCGAAGTTCGGACGGCTCAGCATCCCGTCCCGGGCCACGTCCGTGTAAAGGAAGGCGGCCGGGCCGCCCTCCGCGAGTCGTTGGGCCAGTTGGACCGGGCTGGTCTCGGCCACTTCCCGCCAGCCCTCGACGGCCACGCGGCCTTCACGGGCGTCCACCGCGATCACGACGCGCCCGGGCAGCTCGCGGCACAACTCTACGGCCCATTCGGGCTCCTTCGCGGCGCGCGTCCCGACGACGGCCCGGGCCGCCCCGGCGTCCAGCACGCGGCGGACCGCCTCGGCCGTCCGCAGCCCGCCCGCCACCTGCACGGGAATGCCGACGCGCTCCAGTATCTCTTTGATGGGCCCGGCGTTGCGCCCTCCGCCGGCCAGTGCCCCGTCCAAATCCACCACGTGGAGCGCCTTCGCTCCGAGCGCCTCCCAGTGCGCGGCGGCCTCGGCCGGGTCCCGGTAATAGACGGTCTCCCGCTCCGGCTCGCCCTGGAGGAGCCTCACGCACCTGCCCCTGGCGATGTCAACGGCCGGGTAAACCAGCATTGTGCGGCTGCCTTTCGCCTTGCGGGTCGTGGGGCGTGCCGTCGCGCTGCCGAGAAGCCGAATGGGAACCCGGCGGTCGCGGGCGCGCCGCCGCGGGCCGTGCGCAAACCAGGGCATCCGGGGCGGCAGATAGAGCGGCCGTGCCTTCTCGTCGAATCCGCCCCGCAAGAAACGGATTATAGGTCGCCTCACCGGGACTGTCAAAGGGAAAAGCCGCCCGCAGCTTGAGGCAAGGGCGTGGGCAGGATGCCCACGCCCAGGCCGGCAGGATGCCGGCGCCACACGTCGGCTGGCAAGGCGTTTACGGCCGACCGGGGCCCGCGCCCAAGCCGGCAGGGCTGTCCGGAGTCCGCCGTACGGCGGACCGAGGGTATGCCGGCGCCACAAGGTCCACCGAGAAGCGAACGGCCCCGGCCCGCGCCGTGCACGCCGGCGCTGGCCGGGCTATAATGCCTCCTTTGCGCTCTTGGACCCGTGGGACGCGCGGGCGCCGGCCCGCGGCGGTTCCGGGGAGACTGGGAAATGGCCCTCGCAACGCTGTTCATCTCGGCCTTCGTGGTGGCGCTCTCGGGCGCTCTCATGCCCGGCCCCGTGCTGCTGGTCACCGTGCGTCACAGCGCGGCCCTGGGCCGGAAGGTCGGGCCGCTGATCGTCGTCGGGCACGCGCTCGTGGAGATACCACTCATGGTCGCGATCATCTTCGGGCTGCACAGGCTGCTGACGGCGGACGTCTTCGTCGGCGTGGTCGGCGTTGCCGGGGGCGGCCTGCTGGCGGCGATGAGCTTCTTCATGCTGCGCTCCGTGCCGCGCCTGCACCTGCCGGACCCGACGGAGGCGGGCACGGCGTCCGGCCCGGGCGTGCCGGCGCTCATCGCGGCCGGGGCGACGACGTCCCTGCTCAATCCCACCTTCCCGCTCTGGTGGGGGACGGTCGGCATGAAGTTCCTGGCGGACGCGGCGGCGTTCGCCCCGGCGGGCTACTTCGTCTTCTACGCGGGGCACGTCCTGGCCGACCTGGCGTGGTATGCGGCGGTCTCGGAGTCGCTCCACCGGGGGCGGCGGGTCTTCTCCGACCGCGCCTACCGCCGGCTGGTCGGCGCCTGCGCCGTGTTCCTGGCGGTCTTCGCGCTCTGGTTCGCCTGGGACGGAGCACTGCGTCTGCTGGGACACTGAACACTCGGCGGGGCGAGACGCCCCGCCTACCCGACATTGGGTAGCCCCCGGCGTCTCGCCGGGGGGGCAGCCATTCCCCGGCGCCAACCGTCAGGGCGTAATGCTGACGACGTGGTACCTCGTCCCCGCGAACGGGTCGGGATGGAAGGAACCGCGGCCGGCCGCGTCAACCGCCTCGAAGTAGTACATCTCGTCGAACAGGGGGTCGAGGTCGCCCGCCGGTATGGTCGCCGCGTATTCACCCACGCCCGTCCGGCGCATGGCGAGCGTCCGGAAGTCGGCGTTCTGGTCAACCGTCCGGTAGTGCAGCCGCACGTCGAGGCCGTCGCGGTCGTCGGCCAGTTTCACCGCCAGGTGCATCGGCTCCGACGCGCTGTGCCCGGCGACAGGGCGATGCTCGGCAATGCGGGGCGGCCCCGACTCGGCCGCCAGGAGCGCGCGCGCCGGTCCGTCCGCGCCGCCGGGCGGGAAGCATGATGCGTTGCCTTCCCCGTCCTCGGCCCGTATCCAGTATTCGACGGCGTTCCCTTCCAACCGGGCGGCCGGGATGGTCGCCGTGTGGACGGGGCCGTCCGCCGCCATCGGCACCTGCCGCCATCGGCCGTCGCCGGACCCGTAGAAGAGCGACGCGCCGGCTGCGCCGGCGGGCGCCGTGACGGTCGCGCTGACGGTCATGTCCGTGCCCCGCGGCGCTACGTGGACCGGCACGTGGCCGATCCGGGGGCCCCAATCGGAGACGGTCAGGGCCGTCAGGACCCACTGTCCCCCGGCCGCCGGGGCCAGCTCGACCCGGATCAGCCCGTCGGCGACCTCGACGACTGCGCTCTCCTCCTCGGCCGGCCGGCCGTTGACCTCGACCAGTGCGTCCGCGGCGGCGACGGTCACGCGGTAACTGCCGTTCGGCACGTCGGCGCGGAAGATCGCCGGCTCCGCACTGCTGAGGGAATCGGCGCAGAGGAAATCATCCGGCACTTCGGGGGCCGCATCGTCCACCCAGGGCGACCTGGCCCCGCGCAGGACGTGGAGGGGCAGCGGGCCGGGCGTGGCGCCCGAGATGCCGCCGCTGTGCTCCCAGCCGTATCCGGCCTCGGTGCTGTAGCGGTCGCCCTCGGCCACGCGCGCGAAGCGGGGCTCCAGCAGGTCATAGTCCGCCTCCGGCCGGTCGTGGCCACGACCGCGGAGGGTGACCCTCGGCCCGAAGTCGAACCCCATCCTGAAGTTGCCGTATCGCCGGAAGATCTCTTCCACGCGCTCGATGCGCCGGACGTCATACTCGGCCAGCCGCAGGTTGTCCCGCCAGTGCCCGCCGGTCGGGCCGAGCTGAAGCCTGCCGTAGAAGTGCTGCCCGGTCGCTCCGACCAGTTCCCGCCAGAGGGCGAGCGCCTCGCGCGCGCGCCGGCCCGCCTCGCGCAGGAGGGACAGGTCGCCGGACTCGTAGAACAGGCAGAGGCACGCCGACGCCCTGATCTTGGCGGCGTTGTAGCGGGCCAGCAGGGACAGGGCGTCCATGTCCACCCGGGTCAGGGCATACTCGTCGTTGTCGGGCAGGAGGGGCGAGACCGGGTTTGCAGGGCTTTTCCCTCCCCCTTGCCCCCTCCCAGGGGGAGGGGGGATTCCCTCTCCCGCCGGGAGAGGGTTGGGGCGAGGGGACGAGGAATCTGAGAAGGCCCTCGCGGTTGCCCGTTGGTCCCCCGCCGCCTCGGCCCTGGCGAGGGCGGCCTGGCAGCGGCCCGCGAATCCCTCCAGGTCGTCGGCCGCCTGGAAGGGCGTCACCCTGGCCGAGAGCGCGTTGCGCATCCGCGCCCCGGCGTAGTCCCTGGCGTTCCAGAAGAGCGTCCTCTCGCCCGGCGTTATCCCGCTGAAGTAGTCTATCGGTCCCCCGTTGTCCAGCTCCAGCCAGTTGTACATGTTGCGGTCGTCCATGTGGTGGGAGACCAGGTAGCCGATGACCCGGCTGCCGGCGCGGTATGCCTCCAGCAGGTGCGGGGCCGCCCCGGCGCCGAAGCGCCGCCCAAGCTCCCGGAGCCAGACGGCGTCGTCCGTCTGCGGGTCGTAGCCGATCCTGCCCCAGAGGGCGTAGAAGAACCAGTAGCGCTCCCACTCCCACCGACCGCTCCGGGGCTCGCAGTCCCCGGGACGGACCGACCAGTAGCCGGGGACCTGGCCGTGCTGGCTGAATCCCTTCTGCGAGAGCGGCGGCGTGACCTCGAAGCCGACCCCGTCGCCCAGGTGGCAGGAGCCGACGAAGGCCCTCACGTGGTCCGGGTCGCCCCAGAGGAAGAGCCGGTGCGTGCCCAGGTTCCACAGGTGCCAGGCCACGTCGTAGCGGCGGTCCTTGCGCAGCAGGCTGTCGTAGCTGTAGCTGCGCCGCATCCGGGCCGGCTGGTAGGGCATGGCCTGGTGCTCGGCGAAGTACTTGAACGAGACCCGCAGCCGGGGGAACTGCTCGACGAATGCCTCCAGCGTCTCCGGCTTCAGGCCCCAGTTGCGGATCTCGACCTCGATCTCCCGGCCGGATTCCCCTATGGCGGGCACGAACACGTCGCGGAAGAAGCCCTGGTCGGCCAGGCCGGACTCCGGGTTCATGCGCAGTTGCAGCCCGCCGACGTCCGGGCAGAGCTTCAGCAGCTTCACGATGCCGCGCCGGGTGAAGTCCTGCAGCGCCTCGTCCGGCAGGCCGCGCACGGGGCTTTCCTGTTGCTTCCAGGGCCTGGACTGCCAGATGCCCGCGAAGAAGGTCAGCCCCCGCTCCCGCGCCAGGCGCGAGATGAACCGGAGCATCCCGAGGTTGCGCTCCCGCTCCCCCTCGCTCAGCCCTTCGACGCGGACCTGCGGATAGCCGTCCACCTCGAACAGGTAGGGATACACAGGGATGAGGTAGCTGGTCTGATGGCCGAACGTCAGGTTGAACTCGTTGTAGCGGCTCCGGGCGAGGAAGTCGAGGTAGCGGTCCCAGAACGCCTCGTCGTGGTACCACGGGCGCTCCAGGTCGGCGTTGTGGAGGAACACCTGGAGCCGCCGCACGCGCAGGTCGGGCCGGCCCGTCCGCGCCCGGAACGCCCCGAACACGTCCTCCTGCTCGGCCAGCTCCAGGCAGCCGAACTTGACGCCGTCATCGTCCGACCCGACGACGCAGACGGCCGCGTTCCCGCCGACACTGCCGCGCGCGAGGGCGAACGCTTCCCTGCCCGGGGGAGGGCGGAGGCCGTCCGCTGCCTCGACGCGGGCCAGCAGGGGGGAGCCCGCGGGTGCGACGACTACGGCCCGCCCCGGCGGCTCCTCTGGGAACTGCACCGACGCGCGGACCTCGTACCCGGCGCTCCTCAGCGCGCGCGACAGTTCCCCGACGCCCCAGAGGGCCGGCTTGCCGAGGCCGGGGTCGGTAATCAACGTGACGGTCGGCCTGCTTCGCATGGCAGTCCCCTGGATTCTTCTCTGCGGCCTCGGCGGTCTCTGCGGTCAGGCCGTTGTGGTCGCTCAGTACGCGCGGGCGAAGACGGCCTGGCTCTGCCCGCCGCGCCCGCAGACCGCGCAGGCGCCCTTGTCCGCCGGCTGGTCCAGCGGGATGCACCGAATGGTGGCCGTCGTGTCCTCTTTGAGCCTCTCCTCGCACTCGGCCGACCCGCACCACCAGGCGAGAGCGAACCCCTCCTCCACGGCGGCGCGCAGGGCCTCGTAGTCCTCCACCTCCTGCGTGTGGGCCTGCCGGAACGCGCGCGCCCGTTCCAGTAGGGCGTCCTGGATGGCGTCGAGCGCCGCGCGGACCGCGTCGGCGACGCCGTCCGCCGGGACGGCCTGCTTCCCCTCGCGTCCGGGCACGTCCCGGCGCGCCAGGACGACCTGGTTCTGCTTCACGTCGCGCGGGCCGACCTCGACGCGCAGCGGCACGCCGCGCAGCTCCCACTCGTTGTACTTGTAGCCCGGCGTGAACTGGTCCCGGTCGTCCAGCTTCACGCGGACGCCGGCCAGCGCCGCCTCGACCTTTCGGGCGGCCTCGACGACCTGGGCCTTCTCGTCGTCCGTGCGCCAGATGGGGACGATGACGGCCTGTATCGGCGCCAGGCGGGGCGGCAGAACCAATCCCTGATCGTCGCCGTGGACCATGACGACGGCGCCGACGAAGCGCGTGCTCATGCCCCAGCTCGTCGTCCAGCAGAGCTCCAGGCCGCCGTCGGCCGTCTGGAAGGTTATGTCGAAGGCCCTGGCGAAGTTCTGCCCCAGGTCGTGCGAGGTGGCGGACTGGAGCGCCCGGCCGTCGCCCATCATGGCCTCGATGCTGTAGCTGGCGCCGGCGCCGGCGAACTTCTCGCTCTCGCTCTTCAGACCCTTTATGACGGGCACGGCGGCCACCTGCTCGGCGAAGTCCGCATAGACGTTCAGCATCCGGATGACCTCTTCCTCGGCCTCCTCACGGGTGGCGTGGGCGGTGTGGCCCTCCTGCCAGAGGAACTCCGTCGTGCGCAGGAACAGGCGGGGCCGCATCTCCCACCGCACCACGTTCGCCCACTGGTTGATCAGCAGCGGCAGGTCGCGGTGGCTCTGGATCCACTTCGCGTACATGTGGCCGATGACGGTCTCGGACGTGGGGCGCACGGCCAGGGGCTCTTCCAGCTCCTTGCCGCCGCCGTGCGTTACGACCGCCAGTTCCGGCGAAAAGCCCTCGACGTGCTCCGCCTCCTTCTCCAGGAAGCTGAAGGGGATGAACAGCGGGAAGTAGGCGTTGACGTGGCCGGTCTCCTTGAACCGCCGGTCCAGGTCGGCTCGGATGTTCTCCCAGAGAGCGTAGCCGTACGGGCGGATCACCATGCAGCCGCGCACGGGGGCGTAGTCCGCCAGCTCCGCCAGCTGGACGACCTCGTTGTACCACTTCGCGTAATCCTCGCTGCGCGGCGTCAACCCTTTGGCCACGACTGCTCCCTTCGGGAGAAGTATGAAGCTTGCCCGCCGTACGGCGGGGCAGAAGTCAGAAGTCAGAAGTCAGAAGGCAGAAGTCAAGAAGGCAGAAACGGCAACGACGAGCGTCCCGTCACTGCGCCGTTCTCCCCGGACCCTCCGCGTTCTCTCTGGCGTGCCTCACTATCGTCGTAATGATGGCGACAAGCTCGTCCGTCTCCTGCACGATCTCCGATAGGCGGGACTGGGCAACAAGCTCCGATCTCTCCAATACGTGGAGCCAATACAGGCTTTCCCTTGCCTCCTTCAGTGCGAGCCTGTACTTGTGCACGAAGTCAGCCCGGCTCTCCGCTGCCTGGGCTTCGCTTACGTTCGCCCCGATGGAGGTAGCTGAGCGGAGATACTGCTTTCCAACGACGTCGCCCGCTCCCGTCCTCATGGCCTGCAGTGTGCGACAGAGCTTGATCGCTCGCACCGCATAATCCAGTGTGCGCTCGCATATGTCCCTTGCGCCGGCTGTTGTACCCTTATCCTCCATCGCCTTTACTTCTCCTTTGTTACCCAGCCGGTGCCGTATAGCTTGCCGTTGCCGTCACTTCTTACTTCTGCCTTCTGCCTTCTTACTTGATCTCGAGCTTGGCCTTGATCTCCCGCAGCAGCTCGATGCCGGCTTTGATATCGGTGATCTGGCGTTCGCCGTGGACCTCGCGCTCGATGGTCAGCGGGCCGGAGTAGCCGAGCTCGTCCAGCGTGGCGACGAACCGCTCCATGTTCACGTCGCCCTGTCCCAGCGGCACCTCTTCGCCCCAGACCTCGCGGGGCCTCTCGCTCCAGGTGGCGTCCTTGCAGTGGCAGCTTCCGACGTAGCGCCCCACCTTGCGCAGGGCCTCCAGCGGCTCGCCGCTGCCGTAGAGGATCATGTTCGCGGGGTCGAAGTTCACCAGCAGGTTGTCGCGCCCAACCGTCTCCAGCAGGTGCAGCAGCGTGTCGGCGTCCTCCTGGCCGGTCTCCAGGTTCATCGTCAGGCCGAGCCCGGCGCAGTGGTCCGCGATGTCGCCCACGATGTCGGCTATCGCTGCGAAGTCCGGCGATTCCCAGTCCTCGCTGACGAACCCGATGTGGATGCCGATGCCGGGCGCGCCGACCCACGAGGCGAAGTCCGCCGTGTCCCTGGTCTGCAGCACGCGTTCCGCGCGCGTGGCCGGGGGCACCAGGCCGACCGTCTCGCGCACGATCTGGATGGTGTCGTACCGGTCCCCGGCGAAGCCACAGAAGACCAGGCTGACGTCGATCCCCGCGTCGGCGAAGCTGCGGCGGATCTCTTCGGCGCGCTCGGGCGTGCGTCCGTCCGCGCCGGGCGCGTGCAGCTGAACCGAACTGACGCCGAGGCCGGCAACCTTCTCAATGGCGGCGCCGAGCCCGGCGCCGGCGGACGTGAAGACCCCTATCGGCATTCTGCCATCGCTCATGAGACGGGTTCCTGAAAAAGGGGAGTCGGGCCTGCTCGCGTTCTCGCTGTAGCTCAGGCGCCATCGCCTGAGATGGGCCGGAATGCAGCGGAGGTAATCTATTGGGCAGCCGCGCAGATGTCAAGGCGCGCCAAACGACGACGACGGCCACAGATTTACACTGATGGGCACTGATTACGGACAACGGCAACGGCAGGCACGGATGGACACGGATTACGGAGGACCACAACCACAACAGCAGCCACAGATTCACACTGATACGCACTGATCACGGCAACGGCAGATACCGATGGGGACGGATAAAGACGGATGAAAGACGGCGGGAAGGGTACCTGCCTGTCGTTGTGGTCGTATCTGTGTCAATCTGTGTGAATCAGTGGCCCTTTGCCGTTCCCCAAACGACGACGGCAGCCACAGATTTGCACTGATGGGCACAGATTACGGACAACGGAAACGGCCGGGACGGGGACACGGATGGACACGGATCAAGGCGGATACAGCACGGCGCAACAACCTGTCGTTACGGTCGTGGTCGTATCTGCGTCAATCTGTGCGAATCAGTGGCCCTTCGCCGTTCCCCAGGCTACGTGTCGCCAGTCCCTTCTCAGTGTCGCAACAGGGCGTAGAGAAGAAGGCCCAGCGGCACGCCGACCAGCAGCACCCAGCCCACGGCGGCCAGCACGCAGCCGGGCGTCTCGCGGTTGATGTAGCCGCCCCGGACGTATCCCTTGAAGCTGCCCAGTTCGTCGGGGAACCAGATCAAGAGCAGGGGGATCAGGACACACCCGGCGACCGTCAGGGCCAGCCGCACCCGGTCCGCGCCGCCGGTGCAGGCGGCGAGGAGAACGTAGAGAGCGCCTATGAGGAGCGCCACGAGTTTTGGAAGCGTGATTGACATTGCTCCTGCCCTCTCGTCCGTGCGCCAGTGTAAGGCGAGGGCGGGCCAGATTCCAGCGGTGAACGGCGGCCACAGACTACCGACAACGCCAACGGCAGACACGGATGAAGGGACGGGGGGAAGGGTACCTGCCCGTCGTTGTTGTCGTATCTGCGTGAATCTGTGTGAATCAGTGGCCCTTTGCCGTTTGCAGTTGCCGTGCCGTTCACGGCGCGCCGGCGGGCGTGAGGACCCGCTCCAGGACGCCGGCGCAGTAGTCGCACTCTTCGCAGCGCCGCCCGCAGGTCGAGGTGCGCTCGAACCAGTCGTCCGGGAACCGGTCGTTGTCCAGGATCAGCGGCGCCAGGGCGGGCGAGAAGCCCGGCTCGAGCAGGTCCAGCAGGTTGCCCCGGTGCCGGCCCTCGGCGTAGGCGTGGATGACCAGCCGCGGCCGGGCGTGCATCCGCGTGGCGAGCTTCACCTGCTCGAACAGCGGCTCGTAGCGGTGCAGGTCCTCGGGCCGGACCCAGGTGGCCTTCAGCAGGGCGGGCCAGTTCGCCCGGTCGCGGTAGTAGTTCCAGCAGACGTGCGGCGCCCAGTCGGCGACGTTGCGCGTCTCGTCCACCTCCGCCTCGTGCGCCACCAGGTTGTCGTGGAAGGTCTGCCCGGAGCAGTAGGCCAGGCACCCGCTGTTGACCAGGACGTGGATGCGCTTGCCGTGCGCGTCGGCCCAGCCCTGGAGCCGGCGCAGGTGGCCGAGGTCCCGGTTGTGCTCCCGGCGGACGTAGTAGCCGTCGAACAGGCCGGAGACGTAGTCCATGCCCTCCACCGTGCCGATGCGCATGTTGACGGAGGCGCGGACGTCCACCTCCGGCGCGTGGCGCTTGACCGTCCGGGCGACAAGCAGGGAGGTGGTGGTCACCGAATCCGCGCCGCCGGCCACGTCCCGCAGGCGGTCGAGCACCGAGATGACCTTCTGTTCGAGCCACTGGCTGATGGCCCGGCCGCCGTAGCAGTTGGAGTTGAACAGCAGGTTCAGGCGGATGCCCATCTCACGGAACGAGGCGAGGTCCTCCTCCAGGCGCCGCTGGGAGGACCAGTCGGTGTAGCCGCCCCGGGTGGCGAGCGCCGCCCGGCCGCTCGGCATGTCCGCCCAGGGGAAATAAACTTCGGCGACGTGCTCGCGGTAGTCCTCGACGACGCGCGCGAACGGCTCCTCGCCGGGGTCGGGCAACTGGTATCCGACGGAGAACTTCATTCGTGGTCGCCCTGCCAGTTCAGGACCGGGTCTTCGGCGGGCAGGGCGGCCTGGGTCCAGTCCACCGTCCAGGGCTTTCGCCGCCGGAAGGGCGCCTCGAAGCGGTTGCTGAGCACGCCGCGCTCCTCCAGGTGCACCATGCAGGCGCGGATGCAGCCGCGTCCGCCGCAGATGGCCTGGCCGTAGTTATAGACGTTGGCCGGCTTTCTGTTGAACGGCGTCCAGCTCGCGCGTCCCCATCTCTCGCCCCATACTTCTGCGTATTGCGGCATGTCGGGATCGCCGTCGAGCGGCTGCTTCGGGTCGGCGCCGCGGAAGGCGACGTCGCAGGCCTTGATGTCGATGTCCGCCCACTCGACCTCCCGGCCGGCGAGCTGCACCTTGACCGTTCTGTCGGGCGGGATGGCCTGGCCGGGGCAGTCGCGCACGCAGGCCATGCAGCGGTCACAGAGCTGGGGGCCGTCGTAGATGGGGTCGGGTTCGAGTTCGGCCTCCGTGATGATGATGCCGACGCGCTGCCGGGGGCCGAACTGGGGTGTGAGCAGGAGCTTGCTGTATCCGATCTCGCCCAGGCCGCACAGGAAGGCGGCGATGCGCAGGTGGACCATCACGTCGGGGGCGGCGCGGCCTTCGGCCGGGGGCCGGCTGTAGTCGTGCTTGAGGTGCCCCCCGCCGGTGACGCTGCGCCACGGGCTCAGGTGCCCGTAGGGTATGGCCTCGTGGCCGTGGTCCTCGATGAATTTCGCCAGGTTGATCGCGACCATGGGTATGTAGAGCCAGTTCAGGCCGCCGTAACCCATTGAGGAGTAGTTGCTGAAGTGCGTGCCCTCTTCGATGCCACGCAGGCTGCCCCGCATGATGCGGAAGGCCATGGCGATGACGGACTTCGCCTCCGGCATGATCTGGCGCGGGTCCATCTGAAGGGGGGCGCCCTCCCATCTTTCAATCGGTCCGATGCCGACGATGTCGGCCCCGAAGGCCCTCGCTGTCTTCTTAACCTGTTCGGCTGTCAACATGCTCCGGCTCCTCCTGCAGCGGCCGACCTGGCCCGGCGTGGGTCAGCTCGCCGGCCGCTTCCTTCAGTGTTTCCAGGACTTCCCGGCGGGTCGCCCGGTCCGCCTCGTCGAGGGGGATCGCGATCCCGAGGGCGGCCGCCGGCCCGCCCCCCGGGCTGAATACCGGCACGGCGGCCGGCCAGACCGGCTTGTTCAGCTGGTCCGGGACCGCGTGGCCTCTCTGCCGGACCTGCTCCAGGAACTCGTCAACCGCCTCGATGTCCCTCCACAGGTGCGCTCCGTGCTCCCAGAAGGGATGCCACTGGCGATAGGCGGCCCGCTGCTCCTCCGTCCAGAACGCCTGGAAGACCAGCGCGCTCGCCGTGCCGTAGGGGTGCATCGTCTGGTAGGCGCCGCGCTCGGCCCACTCCGGCCGCTCGGGCGATGCGCGGAGCATGGCGACTACCTCGCGCCCGACGAACTGCGCCAGCGTCATCACGGCCGACGGGAACCGGCGCGCCAGGCGCGTCACGGCCTCCTGCCCTCGGTAGGGAAGGAGGGCCCGCCAGTGCGTGGCGGCCAGATCCAGCAGGCCCCCGCCCAGCCGGTAGCGCACGGGGTCGCGCAGCCGTTCCACGAAGCCCCGGCTGGCGAGCGTGCGCAGCAGGTTGTGCGCCGTGGGCGGCTTGACGTGGAGCTCCCGGGCAATCTCGCCGAGCGGCAATCCCTCCGGGTGCTGGGCCAGGAGGAACAGCGCGTCCATGGCACGGGTGACGGATTGTATGTGCTGGCTGCGGGGCACGGACGTTCATCAGAGATGAAGAAATATTTCGTGATGGTTATCTTAGCGCATCCGCCCCTCGCGCGTCAAGCCCCAATTGGGGGGCTTCTGCGGCCCTGCGCCCGGGGGCATTTGACCCGGCTGCGCCCGTGCGCTAACCTTTCGCTCACGCGAATCCAACCGCCCTCCGACACGCGCCGCATCGGGGCGCGCCGGCGCGGGGCGACGGCATGAGCAAGGGGGGAGGACAATGAGGCTGATCTCGGAGCTTTTCGGCAGGTCGCCGTTCGGCCCGCTCGTGGAGCACACCACGAAGGCACATGACTGCTGCAAGCTGATCCGGCCGTTGATGGAGGCCATGATCGCGAAGGACTACGATGAGGTGCACCGACTCCAGGACCAGGTCTCGAGGCTCGAATACGAGGCGGACCAGATCAAGCACGCCATACGGGAGCAACTGCCGCGCCGTTTCTTCTTGCCAGTGGAGAGGCAGGACCTGGACGGGTTCCTGCACTGCCAGGACAGCGTGGCCGACGCCGTCGAGGACTTCGCGGTCGTGCTGATCCTGCGGGATACCGAGATACACCCGTCGCTGGCGGACGATTTCCTTCTTTTCGTGGACCAGGTGGTCAAGGTCAGCGACACGTTGATGGGGGCGGCCGAAGAGATGCACGTGCTGGCCGAGACCTCCTTCGGCGGCGCCGAGGCCAAATCCGTCCTCGAGCGCATCGGCGGCCTCGGCGAAGAGGAATGGAAGGCCGACAGGATGCAGCGCAAGCTCAGCAAGAAGATCTACGAACTCGAGGACGGACTCGACCCGATTACCATCATGTTCTACGAGAAGATGCTCAGAACGCTCAGCGCCGTCGCCAACGCCGCCGAGAACACCGGCGAGCTGCTGCGTGCGATGATCGTGAAGGGTTAGCGCTCCGCTGACATTCTCCTAAGGGCACCATGGGCTGGATCATCATCGCCTTGACGGCGGCCGTGGGCATCTACATGGCCTGGAGCATCGGCGCGAACGACGTGGCCAACTCCATGGCCGCCGCCGTCGGCTCCCGGTCGATCAGCATAAAGAAGGCCATCCTTGCCGCCGCCGTCTGCGAGTTTGCGGGCGCCGTCCTGGTCGGTTCGCACGTGACCGAGACCGTCCGGAAGGGGATCGTCAGCCTCGATGCCATTAAAGAGATCCCCGGCCTGGCCGAGGCGCAGGCGGCGGCCCTGCTGGCGCTGGGCATGGGGTGCGCGTTGCTGGCAGCAGCGATCTGGCTCCACGCCGCCACGTGGATGGGGATGCCCGTCTCGACGACGCACTCGATCGTCGGCGCCGTGACCGGCTTCGGTGTGGTGGCTGCGGGATGGAGCGCCATCCACTGGGCCAAGATAGTGCAGATCGTCGCGAGCTGGTTCATATCGCCGGTGGCGGGCGCCGTGCTGGCGTTCCTGTTCTTCAGGCTCATCAGCTGGGCCATACTGGCGCGTGAGAGGCCGATCCTCGCGGCGCGGCGATACACGCCCATCATCGTGTTCTTCACGGCCGTCGTGGTCACGCTGGCCACCCTCTACAAGGGGCTCGCGCACATCGTCCGGGACGTGGACTGGCTCACGGGGCCGGTGGCCGTCGGGCTGTCGGTCGGGGTCGGGCTGGCGGTGACCCTCGTCGCCCTGGTCCCGATCCTGCGCTACCTGCCCAGGGACCGCGTCCTCCCCCTGGGCGAACAGCTTGAGCGGGTGGAGCGAATGTTCGCCCCCCTGGTCATCGCGGCCTCCTGCTGCGTCGCCTTCGCCCACGGCGCCAACGACGTGGCCAACGCCGTCGGTCCCCTCGCCGCCGTGGCGGACATCGTCAAGAGCGGCACCATCAAGATGACGGTCACGGTGCCGTTCTGGATACTGGCGCTCGGCGGCGCGGGCATCACACTGGGCCTGGCCACGTTCGGTTACCGCGTCATGCTGACCGTGGGGGAGAAGATCACCCAGATCACCCCGTCCCGCGGCGTCGCCGCCGGCCTGGCCGCCACCGTCACCGTCCTGACGTGCAGCAAGCTCGGCCTGCCCGTCTCCACCACGCACACCCTCGTCGGGGCCATCCTGGGCGTCGGGCTGGCGCGCGGGCTCGGCGCCGTCAACAAGTCCGTCGTGCGCAACATCTTCGGCTCCTGGCTCCTGACGGTCCCCGCCGCCGCCGGCGTGTCCATCGTCCTGTTCTTCTTCAGTAAGATGTTCCTGCTCGACACGGTGGCGGCCCTCATCGGGAAGGGCTGAGGAAGGCAGGCGGATAAGGCTTGAGGCTTGAGGCTGCTCTGTAGAAAGCTCGCGTGGGGTAGCCCCCGGCGTCTCGCCGGGGGGCCTGTGCATGCCCGCACGCCGGGCGAGACGCCCGGCGCTACCCAGATAGGGGTAGCCGGGGCACGCCTCGGCGCGTAAACGTCTCGCCCCGCTGCCGCTTCGGAGACAACCTATGAGACCCAAGGCGACTTCTTCGTCAGGCCGTTAGTGGACCTTCAACATCGAGCTTGCGGGCTCATGTGCCACCCGTGCTCGTCCTCCTCCTTGTTCTCGTCCTCCCCGGCATGGGCAGAGCATCGAGGACGAGGACGACGACGAGGACGAATGGCGCGCTTGCCCCGCACTTCAATCTTGAAGGCCCACTAGCCGCCACGCCTGAGGATCTGCCCCGGCCGCGCGTCTGTCTGCCGGCCTTCGGCGATCACCGCCTGGCCGTTCACGAATACCCAGGGGATGCCGAGAGGGCGGCGACGTGGATCGGTGTAGGTGGCCGTGTCGGCCACGGTATCAGCGTCCAACAGGACGATGTCCGCGAAGTAGCCTTCATCGAGCAGCCCACGCTTGCTTAGCTTGAACTTGCGCGCCGGAAGCGACGTCATCTTCCGCACCGCCTCTTCCAGGGAGAACAGACCGTCTTCCCGGCAGTACTTGCCCAGGATGCGGGGGAATGTGCCGAAGTTGCGAGGATGCGGCTTCCCGGCGGCGTGCGGCCCCTCGAAGTAGTGGCCGTAACCGTCCGTGCCCACCATCACCCATGGCTGCCTCAGGCCGAGGGTCACGTTCTCTTCCTTCATTGAGAAGATGATTACGCTGGTGGTCAACGTGCACTCGATAAGGATGTCCATCGCGGCGTCGAAAGTGCTCTGCCCCCGTTCGGCTGCGACCTCGTGAAGGTATCGCCCGTTGTACTCCGGGCGCGGCGGGCAGTAGGAGATCAGCATCGACGACATGTAGCGCTGGTCGTAAGGCGCTCGCCCCGGCGCGGAAAGGTTGCCCTTGCCCGCGTCATGGATTCTCCGGCGGACGGCGGGGTCCTTGAGGCGCTGGACGCACGCCTCTGGTCCGCCCACCCGTGCCCAGTGCGGCAGCACGGTGGCGAGGCCCGTGTTGGAAGCCGCGTAGGGGTACATGTCGGCGGTTACGTCCAGGCCGCTGGCACGGGCGGCCTCGACGCGCTCAACGGCCAGGGGCATCTTGTGCCAGTTGTCCGGCCCGCTGGCCTTCATGTGGCTGATCTCGACGGGCAGGCATGCCTCGCGCCCGACGGCCAGCGCCTCTTCCAGCGCCTCCATCAGGGTGTCGCCCTCGCCGCGGACGTGGCTGGCGTACACGCCGCCTCGTGCCGCAGCGACCCGCGCGAGAGCGATGATCTCGTCAGTCCTGGCGTAGGCACTGGGTGGATAGATGAGGCCCGTGGATACGCCGACGGCCCCGGCGTCCAGAGCGATTTCGACTTCGCCCTTCATGCGCTCCAGTTGCTCGGGCGAGGGGGCCGCATCCGTCATGCCCAGGACCTTCTCGCGGACGGTGCCAAGGCCAACGAGGAGGGCCAGGTTTACCGACGTGCCCTGCCGACGCAGTCGGGAAAAGTACTCCTCGACAGACTCCCAGTCCACGTCCATGCCTGCCCGTTCCACCAGGGCGCCACGACTGGCGGGGGTGTTCGCCTCCTCCCGCATGGCCGGGCTCAGAGGAGCCGCGCTGCCGCCGCAGTTGCCGCCGACCTCGCTGGTCACCCCCTGGGCCACCTTGCTGTCAGCCGTCGGCTGGAAGGCGAGAACGCGATCGTCGTGGCCATGAGCATCGATGCAGCCGGGGACCACGACCAGGCCCGTCGCGTCGATCACGAGCTTCGCCTCTGCCGAGGGCAGGTTCTCGACGGCGCTGATACGCTCGCCGCTGACGGCAAGGTCGGCCCTGCGTCGAGCGCCCCCGCTGCCGTCTATGATTGTGCCGTTGCGTATGAGAACGTCGAACATGTGGCCTTCTCCTGGGCGCGAGCCCGTGCAGTCAAGGTGAAGAAAAGGCTCCAATCTCAGTAGTCCCTGCAGCTCCTGAAGCAGCGCTCGACTGCTTCCTTGAGCGGAGACTGGAGCGATGCGCGATTGTATCCCGGATGCCTCTCTGATGGCAATGGTGTTGTCCGCAGCTTGAGACAAGGGCGTGGGCAAGGATGTTTACGCGCCGGGCGTGGCCACGACTACTGCTATCTGGGTAGCCCCCGGCGTCTCGCCGGGGGGCTTGACCCGGACGCCGGGCGAGACGCCCGGCTCTACCCGGTTAGGGGGCCGCGACCGCATGCTTTCTACAAAGCTACTTCCGTCGTGCTCGTGGTGTCGTTGTGGTGAAGAAAAGCGGGCTTGACACGCTTCGGCTCCAAGCGTATAATGAACATATGTTCAAAACGGACAGCGATGCCCCGCAATAAGAAAACAAGGTTCATACGCCACCGGCCGCCGGTTTCGGTCTTCAAGCCGGCCGGCGTGCCGGCCCGCGGGCTGGCGCGGTCGGTGCTGAGGCTGGACGAGTACGAGGCGCTCCGGCTGGCCGACTACGAGGGGCTCAGCCAGGAGGAGGTGGCGGTGAGGCTGGGGGTGTCGCGCCCGACTGTCAGCCGCATCCTCGAGCACGCGCGGCGCGTCACGGCGCAGGCCCTCGTCGAGGGCCGTGCCCTGGTTATCGAGGGCGGGCCGGTTTCGTTCGCCCCGCCGCGCGGCCCGGGCCGATGGGGGTGGCGCGGAGGCAGAGGTTGGAGAGGAGGCAGATGAGATGGTGCAGGGCGGAGGCGGACAGGGAGGAGGAGCCGGTGGAGGAGCGGGAGGCGGCGGCGGACGCGGCCGCATGGGCGGGTTCGGTTCCGGCCCGGGCGGCAACTGCGTCTGCCCCAGTTGCGGGGCCAAGAAGGCGCACCCGCGCGGGACGCCGTGCTACCAGATGAAGTGCCCCAAGTGCGGCGCCGCGATGACTCGCGCCCGCTGAGGGCGGCGAGAGAATCGCAATCAGGACCTTTTCGGTGAGGAGGCCTATCATGCCAGGTGGAGACGGAACAGGCCCGGGCGGAATGGGCCCGATGACGGGACGGGCGGCAGGCTACTGCGCGGGATATCCGGCGCCGGGGTTCATGAACCCCGTTCCGGGACGCGGCTTCGGGGCCTGGTACGGTGCGCCGTACGCAGGGGGAGCATACGGAGCCGCGCCCTACGGCGCGTATCCCGGCGGTCTTGGCTACGCCGGCTGGGGCGGCTACGGCGCACGGCCCGGTTTCGGCATGGGCTTTGGTCGCGGTCGGGGCATGGGCTTTGGTCGCGGTTGGGGCGTGGGTTTTGGTCGCGGCCGCGGTTTCGGATTGGGTTTCGGCCGCGGTCGTCGCGGACGGTTCTTCCGGTGAGAACGGTTTGAACGGACAGAGGTTGACTCTTTCGACAGGAGGCAGACTATGCCAGGTGGAGACGGAACAGGGCCGGGCGGAATGGGCCCGATGACGGGACGGGCGGCAGGCTATTGTGCGGGATACCCGGTTCCGGGTTTCATGAATCCGGTCCTCGGGCGCGGTTACGGGGGCTGGGGCGGCGGCGGCCGGGGACGACGCAACTGGTTCTATGCCACCGGGATGCCCGGCTGGCAGAGAGCCGCCTACGGTTACCCGGCTTACGGCGGCGCAGCGCCATACGGCTACCCCGCTTCCGGCGGCGCAGCCCCTTACGGCGCGCCCTATGCCGCGCCGTTCGCTCCGGCGATGACGCAGGAGCAGGAGCTGGACTCGCTCAAGGGCCAGGCCGAGTACCTCGAAGACGCGCTGGACGGCATCCGGAAGCGGATCGAGGAACTCGGGGCCGAGAAGTGAAAGCCGCTTCGAGTGCCGACGACAGGTGGACCGGGGCGCTGCTGGCGCCCCGGCCCGCCAGGCACCGGCGGATTCCCAGCGACGGAGCGGGCCACGCTTCGGCAGCGCCCGCTTGCGAGGGCCTTGATCCATGAAGATAGCAGTGACGTCCGCGGGACCCGCCCTTGACGACCGGGTGGACCCCCGCTTTGGCCGGTGCGCATACTTCCTCATCGTGCAGGGCGAGAGCATGGAGTTCGAGGCCCTGGAGAACCCCAACATCTCGGTCGGCGGGGGGGCCGGCATCGCGTCGGCCCAACTCGTCGCCGACAGGGGGGCCGAGGTCGTCCTGACCGGCAACTGCGGCCCGAATGCGTTCACCACGCTCGAGGCGGCGGGCGTCCAGCTCGTCGTCGGCGTGAGCGGGACGGTCCGGCAGGCCGTCGAGCAGTTCCAGAGCGGCGCCTTCTCGGCGACCGCTCAGCCCAACGTGGCGGACCACTTCGGCGTTGCCGGAAACGCCCCTGCGCCGGCGGGAGCCTTTCCGCAGGGCGCAGGCGGTATGGGCGGAGGAATGGGCGGAGGACGCGGAATGGGTCGAGGCGGAGGAATGGGCGGCGGACGCGGAATGGGCGGAGGACGCGGAATGGGCGGAGGCGGAGGCCGGGGCATGGGACGCGGCATGGGCAGAGGCATGGGCATGGGCGCCGGCATGACGGCCGGCACGCCCGGAGTGCAGCAGTTGCCGGATTACGCACAGGTCCCCCAGGACGAACTGGGGGCGCTCAAGAGCCAGGCGGCACTGCTCGGCCAGCAACTCGGCGACATCCAGGCGCGCATAGACCAGATCGAGACCGGAGGAGCGGCGGCGCGCTTGCTCGCCGTGGTGAATGCCGACGCGTGCACGGCCTGTGGTATCTGCGCGGACGTGTGCCCCACCGGCGCAATATCGGTCGAGGCGTCCGCTCGGGTGAATCCTGCCGCGTGTAACGGTTGTGGCCGCTGCGTCGTCGAGTGCCCGGAGGGGGCCGTCTCACTGGCCAAGGCGTGAGAAACCAACTGCATACGGAGCACAAGGAATGAAGATCTGCATCACGAGTCAGGGACAGGACATGTCGTCGCCGGTGGACCCGCGGTTCGGCCGGGCGCGCTACTTCATCGTCTATGATGAGGAGGCGGGCGAGTTCGAGGTCTTCGACAACGAGCAGAACGTGAACGCTGCCGGAGGCGCGGGCGTGCAGTCGGCGACGAACGTCGTCGAGATGGGCTGTGAGTGGGTCATCAGCGGCCACATGGGTCCGAAGGCGCTCTCGGTGCTCGGGGCAGGCGGCGTCAGGATCGCCGTCGGCGCACAGGGGTCCGTCCAGGATGCGCTGACCGCGTGGCGCCAGGGCGACCTCCAGGAGGCCTCCGAGGCCGACGTGTCCCCGCGATGGTAGGATGCCCGAGCCAACCCGAGGAAGGGAAAGATACTCCATGACATCAGCAGAGCAAGACCGGGCCGAGCCCCGCCAGGACCCGCAGCGGGAGCGGGAGGAGCAGCAGAAAAGGCTGACGCAGCGGATGGCCGCTATCCGGCACAAGGTGGCCGTCCTGTCCGGCAAGGGAGGCGTCGGCAAGAGCACGGTGGCCGCCAACCTGGCGGTCGCGCTCGCCGGAGAGGGCTTCCGCGTCGGCCTGCTGGACGTTGACGTGCACGGACCCAGCATCCCGAAGCTGCTCGGCCTGGAAGAGGCACAGGTCTTCTCGGACGGGCAGGACATTGTGCCAGCCGCCCACGGCCCTAACCTGCGCGTGATGTCCATCGCCTTCCTGATGCGCGACGTGGACGAGGCCGTCATCTGGCGCGGGCCGCTCAAGATGAGTTTCCTGCGGCAAGTCCTGGCCGACGTGGAGTGGGGCGAGCTGGACTTCCTGATCCTGGACCTGCCGCCGGGCACGGGCGACGAGCCGCTCTCGGTCTGCCAGCTCATCCCGGATGCGGCGGGCGCGATCGTCGTCACCACGCCCCAGGACCTCTCGGTCTCCGACGTGCGCAGGTGCGTGACGTTCTGCCGTCGCCTCAAACTGCCCGTGCTCGGCGTGCTGGAGAACATGAGCGGGTTCGTCTGCCCGCACTGCGGCAAGGAGGTGGAAATCTTCGGCGAGGGCGGCGGCCGGAGGATGGCCGAGAGCATGGGCGTGCCCTTGCTCGGGCGCGTGCCCATTGACCCGGACGTTGTCAGAGTGTCCGACGGCGGAGAGCCGTTCGTCGAGAGCCGCCCGGAGAGCCCGGCGACCCGCGCCTTCCTGGATGCCATAGAACCGATTGCCCGGCTGGCCCGGCAGGAGTCGGCGGAGGAGAAGACATGAAGATCGCTGTGCCCGTTGTGGACGGCCGGCTTGCCATGCATTTCGGCCACTGTGAGGAGTTCGTCCTCTTCGACGTGGACGCGGAGAGCGCCGCCGTCCTGAGTCACGACAGCCTGGTGGCGCCGCCGCACCAGCCGGGGCTGCTGCCCGAGTGGCTCCGCGAGCGCGGCGCCGACGTGATCATCGCCGGCGGCATGGGGCGACGCGCCCAGGGCCTGTTCCGGCAGAGCGGCATTGAAGTGGTGGTCGGCGCACCTGCGCTCGAACCGCAGCAAGTCGTCGAGGACTACCTGGCCGGGACGCTGGAGGCAGGCGAGAACGTCTGCGACCACTGACGGCCGCCACATTCTGCTGGGTTGGAGGCGGAAAGCTGTGATCATTGCCATTGCCAGTGGTAAGGGCGGCACGGGTAAGACGACCCTCGCCGTGAACCTGGCGGCCGTGCTCGGCCGCAGCGACGAGGTCCGCCGCTCCGTCCGCCTGCTGGACTGCGACGTCGAGGAGCCGAACGACCACCTCTTCGTGCGGCCGCAGTTCGACCGCACGGAAAGCGTCGAGGTTCTCAAACCCGTCTGGAACGAGGACGCCTGCACCGGCTGCGGCAAGTGCGGCGAGATCTGCAACTACAACGCCATCGCCGTGGTCAAGGGCAGGGTGCTGATCTTCCCCGAGCTCTGCCACGCCTGCGGCGCGTGCACTTTCATCTGCCCCGAGGGGGCCATGACCGAGCGCGCGGCCCCCATAGGCCGCGTCGAAATCGCCGACGGCAACCCGGACTTTGCCTTCGCCCACGGGCTGCTCAACGTGGGCGAGGCCCTCGCGCCCGTGGTGGTCAAGGCCGTCAAGGAACACGTCAAGCCGGGCGAGATCACCATCATCGACGCCTCGCCCGGCACCGCCTGCCCGGTGGTCGAAGCGGTCAAGGGCGCGGACGTCTCGATCCTCGTGACCGAGCCCACCCCCTTCGGCCTGAACGACCTGAAGCTCGCCGTCGCCCTCAGCCTCAAGCTCGGCGTGCCCGCCGCCATCGTTGTCAACCGCTCGGACGGCGCCGACGCGATCATCCAGGACTACGCCGACCGGATCGGCGTGCCCGTCATCGGGCGCATTCCCTTCCGGCGCGAATACGCCGAGACTTACTCGCGCGGCGGCCTGCTGATCGATGATCACCCGGAGCTGAGATCGCTGCTGATGGACATCTACCGGCGCGCCTGCCAGGCGGCCGCCGGGCCGGCCCAGCCGGTCCCCGAGGAGGAGATGCGACTGCCCGTCACGGCGCCCGAGGCGGGCGACCGCGCCCCCGCCGGCGCGTTCCGCGAGATGACAGTCATCAGCGGCAAGGGCGGCACGGGCAAGACCACGGTTACCGCCTCCCTGGCCGCGCTGGCGGAGGACTTCGTGCTGGCCGACTGCGACGTGGACGCGGCGGACCTCCACCTGCTGCTCGAGCCGCAGGTGCGGCAGGTCGAGGACTTCGTCGGCGGGTGGAAGGCGGACATCGTCCCCGACGACTGCACCGCCTGCGGCCGGTGCGCCGAACTGTGCCACTTCGACGCCATCGATCCCGTCATGGACGACGGCGGCGAAGCGCCCGCTTTCTACCGCGTCTCGGACCTGGCGTGCGAGGGGTGCGGCCTCTGCGGGCACGTGTGCCCCGTTGACGCCATCCTGCTGGCGCAGGCCGTCACGGGTCAGAACTACGTGTCCGACACCGGCTGGGGGCCGCTCTCCCACGCGCGGCTCGGCATCGCCGAGGAGAACTCCGGCAAGCTGGTCACGCGCGTGCGCGAGCGCGCGGCGGGGCTGGTCGGGCGGCACGCAGCCGCCGAGGTGCTCGGCGACGGCTCGCCCGGCACCGGCTGCCCCGTCATCGCCTCCATCTCCGGCGTGGACGCCGCCCTGATCGTCACGGAACCAACCGTCTCCGGCGTCCACGACCTGGAGCGCGTTCTGGCGCTGGCGCTGCACTTCCGCGTCCGGCCGTTCATCTGCATCAACAAGTGCGACCTGAACGCCGAGCAGGCCGAGCGCATCCGCAGCATCGCCCGCGAGCGCGGCGCCGAGGTTGTCGGCGAGGTGCCGTTCGATCACAGGGTCAACGACGCCCTCATGGCGGGACGGATACTGGTCGAGGCCGGCGACGGGCCCGCCGCCGCGGCGGTGCGCCAACTGGCGGAAACGCTCCGCGCGCGCTTCGCTCAACCCGCGCGTTCCTGAGCCGGAGCAAGTGTCACGGCATTGACGGAGCTGCAGACCATGCCCACCTACGAATATGAGTGCGTCAAGACGGGCAAGCACTTCGAGCGGTTCCAGAACATGAGCGACGCCCCCGTCAAGAAGTGCCCCGAGTGCGGCGGTCCCGCGCGGCGCCTCATCACCGGGGGAGGGGGCGTGATCTTCAAGGGCGCCGGCTTCTACGCCACCGAGAGCCGCGCCTCGTCCGGCCCGGCCTGTGGGCGCAACGCCCGCTGCTGCGGCCGCGACGCCCCCTGCGACGCCCCGCCCTGCGACAGGTGAGCGCCCCGGCGCCTATCAGGGCCGACACAAGTTCTCCATGGTGTTTCCCTCCCCCTCGCCCCTCCCGCAGGGAGGAGGCGATTCCCTCTCCCGCGGGGAGAGGGTCAGGGTGAGGGCCCCGGGAACCTGAGAAGACTTCGGCGGGCAGTCTCGGTGACAGCAGCGCTGGCGCCCCGGACAGCCGGCTCAGCGCTGCTCGCGCACGAAGGGCTCGTCCAGGCCGTTGCGCCTCACGAACGGCTCCTCGACCTCCATCGAGGTCAGAGGCCCGTAGCGGTGCGGCCGGCGGTAGGCGTTGCCCCAGAACGTTTTGGCCCGGCACTCCCTGAGCGCGTCCAGGTCGAACGCGGCCATGAAGATGCCCTCGCCCTCGCCCGCCTCGACCAGGAGCTTGCCGGCCGCGTCGAAGGCCACCGAGTGCCCGTTGCAGTGCGGGTGCGGCGCGGCGTAGTTCGTCATCGCGACGCCCGTCGCGTTCTCGAACGCGCGCGACCTGAACTGGCCGAGCCGCATCTCCTCCAGCCCGCACGCGTTCGGCGTCAGGATCACCTCCGCGCCTTTGAGCATCAGCACGCGCGCGCTCTCGGGGTGCTCGCGGTCGTAGCAGATCATCGCCCCGACCCGCACCGGCCCGGCGGCGGCGTCCAGCGCGGCCACGTGGAACCCGTCGCCCGGCGTGCAGCAGGTCTCCATCGGGAAGAAATCGCACGTGTGTACCTTCGCGTAGGTCAGCACGGCCTCGCCGGTGCGGTCGATCAGGGAGACGGTGTTGCGCGGCGGGCCGTCACATTTCTCCAGGTAGGTGAGGGCGACGGCCATGCGGAGCTCGCGGGCGAGCGCGCGGAAGTGGACGACGTATCGGTCGTCCGGCCCGACGGCCTGTGCCTCCCAGTGGGCGCGGAAGTCGTCGCGGTCCTTATCGAAGCCGCACGAGTAGCCGACGTTCCACATCTCCGGCAAGAGCGCCACGTCGGCGCCCATGGCGGCGGCGCGGCGGCAGTAGTGGTCCGCCTTCGTCAGGTTCGCGTCCTGGTCGTTTCCGCAGGCGGCCATCTGTAGCAGTGCGACGTTCAGGTCAGCCATGTCGGATCCTCCGGCGCGTGCAGCGCCTTTCTATGGGATGGTCCCAGCCGGCCGGGCCCAAGCCTGAGTATTGCCCCTCGCCGAGGTCGTCCATGCCGCCGGCACGGGGCGTAGCTAACGCCGCGCTACAGTTGCGCACGGAGGGCGTCCATCAGTTGCACGAGCTTCCTGTGTTCTTCCTCCGGGTCCTCTGCCTGCATGTACTCAACGGCGCGGAAATCGTCGCCCCGCTTGCGATTCTGGCCGGGCTCCAGGCTCTCGATCAGCAAGGCTTCCATCGTGGCAATGAAGGCGTCGGTGTCGCGCTGCACAGTTCCCGGCTCGCGCAGTTCACCGGTGTCGGTGACCTCAAGCAGGCCGAACCAGGACCATCTGTCCCACCGCCCGTTCAGCCTGTCGGTGGTGTGCTGGTAGAGACGGCGGCCGAGCGACTGGTCGGTGGTCCGCCCGACGTACACCGTCCGGTCCCCGTCGTGGAGCAGGTAAACGCCCCTTTGCGCTGAGAAGTTCACCGGATCGGCGCCCTGCTGCTGTTTGCCCCAGAGGCACGGATTGCTGGACCACTCCACCGCCGCGCGACGCCAGTACATGCCGAAGGCGTTAATCAGCCCGGCGGCCTCCTGCTCCTCCATATCCTCCTCCGCCCCGGATGTGGTCGGGGTAGGTGTCGGCGTGACAGCGGCCTCTTGTTCCAGAAACCTCCGAAGGGTATATACGCCGCGGTCAACGCGGACGAATTGCGAGTCAGCGCCCTCGTTTACGATGTCCATGCTCATCTGCGCCGCCACGGTCGCTGCTGGTGTCGCGCCAACGCTCGTGCGTAAACCACGCTCCACGACCTCCTGTGCGATGTCCGTGTAGTGCATGGGTTCGCCGACACCCCGGAGCACTTCAGCGATTGCGTCTTTCCACATCATGTCGCGTTCCTGCCGACCGTTCATCTCCGCTTCCCTCCGCACAGACAGCTAGAAAAGGATCACGAGCTTCCCATACACCGCGTTCTGCATCTCCTCCTTCGCCGCCTCACTCCTCGAACATGTCCTTCGTCTCGGCCTTCTTGCCCTTCGCGCGCGGGCCTTTGCGGAACGTCGCGCTCGTGCGCGGCGGATACTCTATCTGCGCCCCGCGCAGTATCTCGCTCACCGTCAATAGCTGAACGCGCGGGAACTTCTTCTCCCACCAGGGCGACGTGTAAAACCCCGCGGCCGCCGCCTCCGTGCGCATCGGCTTCGTCGGCTCCTGCAAGGAAATCAGCACCCCTATCTGCGCGTCCTCCCGGTCGAGCACGCCTATCAGGTCGCGCACGTCCTTGACCCCCGTGTGCCCCGCCTTGACCTGGAAGATTATCTGCTTGGTCTTGCGCGTGTCCTTCTCGTCGTGGAAGTAGAGCCGTCCGTCAATGCCCCGGTCGGCGCCCTTCTTCTCCTCGGCGGGGCGGGCGTCCACGAGGCCGAGCGCCCAGTACTGGAACTGGTAGGGGTCCTGCTTTGCCAGTGCGGCGGCGCCGGCCACGTCGGGCGGCTCGCCGATGACGTCGTACTCGACGCCCCGGACGACCTTGTCCCCGTCGATGATGCGATCGGGGAAGGCGTCGCGCAGGCGGTGCTTGATGAGCGTGACCGCAAGGTGTGTCACGTCAATGCCGATCCAGCGGCGGTTGAGCTTCTGCGCCGCGACGACGGCGGTGCCGCAGCCGCAGAAGGGGTCCAGCACCACGTCCCCCTCGTTGCTGCTGGCCTTGATGATGCGCTCCAGCAGCGCCTCCGGCTTCTGGGTGGGGTAGCCGAGGCGCTCTGCGGCGTGAGCAGAGATCGGCGGTACGTCAGCCCAAATACCCGTGGCGGGCTTGCCAGGATGGTCTGCCAGGTACCTCTTGCGGTACGGCCTGCCCGACTGAGACCACACTATTCTTCCTTCTGCATCCAATGCTTCAACCTTGTCCCTTGTTGTGCGCCAGCCCCACTCCGGGACGTAACCCTTGTACTCATACACGAGATTCGGCCGTGGTCCCATCGACGCAGTTCTGATGATCTCGTGCAACCTATATCGTCCTGTGTCGTCTTCATGCCTATAGAACGTTTCGACGTAACGAGGGTCATGCTCGACAAGGATTCTGTTCCATGTGAAGGCATCTCCAGCGTAGAAAAGAATGGTGTCGTGCACATGTCCCCAACGCCGGCTGTCACTGTGGCTGCTGGTTCGCTGCCAGACAATCTCATTGCGGAAGCTGCCAGCCCCAAACACGGCATCCATGAGCAACCGCAGGTGGGCGCCGGCGGTGGGATCGCAATGGAGGTAGATGCTGCCGGTGGGCTTGAGGACGCGGCGAAGCTCCACCAGCCGCGGCGCCATCATCGCAAGGTAGGCCATCATGTCGTTCTCGCCAAGGAACGACCGTATCCCCTGCATGAATCGGGAGACGGCGCCGCCCGCCTCGACGACCTCCGCGTACGCCCGCTCGGACTCCACGTCCCAGGTCCAGGTATCCTCGAAGGCCCTTATCTGCGCGGCGGAGCGGGAGCCGCTGCGCTCCTGGAACAGCACGTTGTAGTCCTGGTTGCTGTTGAAGGGCGGGTCGAGGTAGATGAGGTCAACGGACTCGTCGTTGACGTAGCGGCGCAGGATGTCGAGGTTGTCGCCGTAGTAGAGTTTGTTGTCGGCCAAGGGGGCGGCCTCCCGGGTTGAAATCTGTGCGTGATTATAGCACCACGCCGCTACATGTCCAGCGGTGGTTGTGGTCTATGGAGTGCGGGAGCAAGCTCCCGGAACGGCAGGGCGGTAGCAAGCTACCGCACTCCATAGCGCGCGACGCGCGCACCTGCCCAACGCGACCCACCAGCCACCCCCACTTTAGCGAGTAGCGCCATAAAGGCAAGGAAAGCAGGCGTGAGGCTGGAGACCGGAGACTGGAGGCACGGGAACGGCGCTGCGCAATGTGGCGCCGGCATCCCTGCCCACGCCCTGAACTCAAGCTGCGGGCAGGATGCCCGCAGCTAAGCCGCCTGGAAGGCGGCGCTACTCGACGGCGACCACCCCGCCCCCTCGAACATCTGCTCGCACTCACTTTAGCGAGTAGCGCAATAAAGGATAGAACGGCAGTCCGCCGTACGGCGGATGAGGCGTGAGAGATGAGTCGCGCGGCGCGAGGTACGGCAACGGCAACGGGCGACGGCGGGGCGTGGCCGGCAAGTGATGGGTCAGTCCTTCAGGGCTGTCTCGCGACGGCGCTCTATCTTGCGCTCCTGGGCGCTCAGGACGCCCTTGCACAGGCGGACGGATTTCGGCGTGACCTCGACGAGTTCGTCCTCGGCTATCCACTCCAGCGCCTGGTCGAGGGTCATTCTGCGCGGCACGTCCAGGACGACCGTCTGCTCCCTGGAGGCGGCGCGGCGGTTGGTCATCGCTTTGCGTTTGGTGGGGTTGCAGGTCATGTCTTGCAGGCGGGAGTTCTCTCCGACGATCTGGCCGGCATAGACCCGCTCCCCGGGCGAGACGAACAGGACGGCGCGCGCCTGGAGACCCTCCAACTGGTGGGCTGTGGCCGGGCCGGTCGCCAGGCTGATGAGGGAGCCGCGCGTGCGGGAGGGGATGTTGCCCTTCCAGGCCCCGTAGCCGATGAAGCGGCTGGTCAAGATGCCGAGCCCGCGCGTGTCCGTCAGGAACTCGCTGCGGTAGCCGATCAGCCCCCTGGTCGGGATCTCGAACTCCATGCGCACGTGCCGCGTGTCCGGGCACTCCATGTGCTTGAGCTCGCCCTTGCGGCGCGCCAGCTTCACGATGATGACGCCCTGGAACTCCGCCGGCACGTGGGCCACGAGTTGTTCGATCGGCTCCTGCGTCCTGCCGGCTTCGTCGGTGTGAGTGATCACCTCCGGGCGCGATACGCACAGTTCCAGCCCCTCGCGGCGCATCTCTTCGATCAGGATGCCCAGGTGCAGCTCGCCGCGCCCGGACACCTTGAGCCCGTCCGGGCGCCCGACGTCCTCGACGCGCAGGGCCACGTTGGTGCGCGTCTCGCGCTCCAGCCGGTCGCGTATCTGGCGCATCATCATGACGGTGCCCTCCTCGCCGGCGAAGGGGCTGCTGTTGACGAGGAAGAACATGGAGACGGTCGGCTCTTCGATCTCCAGGGGCTTGAGGGCCGGCGCGTCCATCTCGGGCGCCGAGAAGGTGTCCCCGATGCCGATCTGCTCGGGGCCTGCCATCCAGACGATGTCGCCGGCGCCGACTTCGTCGACAGGCATGCGCTCCAGGCCGCGGGTCACCCACAGTTCCAGGGCCCGCTCGGGGGTGCGGGAAAGCACGTCCCATCCCTGGTCACGACGGCCCGGACAGCGCCAGCGGGTGGCGGTGCGGACCAGTTCGTCGCCCCTGTTCAGGCTGCCCGACAGTACCCGCCCGCAGCCTATCTGGCCCAGGTAGTCGCTCCAGGCCAGGGCGCTCACCTGCATGCGGAACGGCACGCCCGGGGCCACGTGCGGCGGGGGGACGTGCTCGACGATCGTCTCGAACAGGGCGTCCATGCCCCGGCGCGGCTCGCCGTTCAGGTGGCGGGCGGCCCAGCCCTCCAGGGCGGAGGCGTAGAGGACGGGGAAGTCGGCCTGTCGGTCGTCCGCGCCGAGCTCGAGGAACAGGTCGAAGGTCTTCTCCAGGGCGGCCTCCGGCCGGGCGTTGGCCTGGTCCACCTTGTTGATGACCACGATGGGACGCAGGCCCAGCCGCAGGGCGCGCATGAGCACGTAGCGTGTCTGGGGCATCGGCCCCTCGCCGGCGTCCACCACGAGCAGGGCCGAGTCCACCATGGACATGACGCGCTCGACCTCGCCGGAGAAGTCGGCGTGGCCGGGTGTGTCGACGATGTTGATGAGGTGATCGTTCCAGGTAACGGTGCAG
This sequence comes from uncultured candidatus Brocadiaceae bacterium, assembly GCA_964592385.1. Lineage (GTDB taxonomy): Bacteria > Planctomycetota > Brocadiia > SM23-32 > SM23-32 > CAZQEQ01. The sequence continues at coordinate 35,955 of CAZQEQ010000011.1, forward strand.
TGCTTGGCGCGGATGGTGATGCCGCGCTCGCGCTCCAGGCCATAGCTGTCCATCACGCGCTCGGCGACCTGCTGGTTATCGCGGAAGACGTGCGCGGCCCGGAAGATCGCGTCAATCAGCGTCGTCTTGCCGTGGTCTATGTGGGCGATGATCGCCAGGTTGCGTATTCTGTCCGCGTCGGCCATGCCGGGAGTCCTGCTCGTCAGGAAGGCGCGCAATCCCCTCTGGCGCCTTCGGCGGCGGGACGCCTCCGCTCGACTGCGGGGGCGCCGGTTCCAGATCGGGCGAAAGGATCAGATACAAGACCATGATAGACGAAGGCGGGGCTCGCTGCAACTGCCGGGGAGTGGTGCCGGGCAGCTGGGGCCCGCCGGTCCCCTCTCGCGCTTCCCCGTGGTCCCCAACGATAGTCCGGGCAGGGCCGCCGCGCCGCGCAGCCGCTCCGACAAGACTCGACGCAACCCCACTTTAGCGAGTATCGCAATAAAGCACAGAAAGGCAGGCGTGAGTCGGGAGGGGACGGACAGTTGATAGTTGGCAGCGAACGGCAACGGCGGCAGGTCGGCGGGCGGGGCGGGTCCGGCTGGGGGGGGACTTTGGTCCGGCGGAAGCGGACGCGGCGTCCGGCCTGAATGGCCGCCTGACAGGGGGGGTGACGAAGCGCGCCGGAGGCTTGAGGTTTACCCGCCTCACGGCGGGCGTGAGGGGCGTGAGGCTTGAGGTACGACTGCCACCGACCGGGGCGGCGCGGCCTTCAGAACTCGGGCGGGATGTCGATCCGGATGCCGTCGCGGACCTCCGCGTTGGCGGCGTGGTAAGCCTCGTAGTACTTCCCCGCGACGACTTCCCAGCTGACGACGTTCATCAGGTAGCGGTAGAGCTTGAAGCCGAGTTCCCACCGGAGCCCCTCGTCGATGGCCAGGCGGAGGATGTGCTCGCGGAGCATCTGCTTGTTGGTGAACAGCAGGCCGCCGCCGTTTTCGAGCGTCTGCGCGGTCAGCCCCTCCAGCGGCGCCGTGGTCACGTAGGGCTTGTTGAGTGCGATGATGCGGGCGAGGGTGCCGGATTGGGTCTCGTCCACGGTGGGCAGGACGATGAAGTCGCAGATGCCCATGACCTTGTAGTAGATGTCGCCGCGTGGGATGAAGCGGTAGAAGTGGCCGATGCCCTTTTCCTCGAGCAGTTTGACGTCGGTGACGTATCGCTCGTATTCGTCGCGGTCGTTGGGGTCGCGGATGTCGCCGGCGCCGAGGAGCATCCAGTCCTGTCCGGTCTCGGCGACGATTTCCTCGTGCAGGTCGTCCCACATGCTGGTGACGATGTCCCATCGTTTGTTGGCCTGTATCCAGCCGACCAGGCCGATGGTGTGCTTGCCCCTGAGGTGGCCGAGGCCGAGGTCCTCCTTGAGCGCTTCCACTTCCCTTATGGCGAACCGCCTGTCGGGCCGGGCGCCGTGGGGGACGATCATGATGTTGCGCGGCCGCTCCCAATCCTTGGAGGAGAAGGTCCAGTCCAGCCGCCACTTCTGGTAGTGGCACTTGAACAGCAGCACGTTGCAGCGGGCGGCCACCTGGCGGATGAACTGCTCTTCGTGGTCCTTCATGCGGCCGTGGACGGTGTGCGGCTCGACGATGGTGGGGACGCCGTCGAGCAGCTCCAGCAGCCTGACGAAGCCCGAGTTCATGTCGGACTCGCCCTGCTCGTCCACGTGGTTGTAGAGGCCGTACTCGTGCTGGATGTGGACGGCGTAGGGGTCGAGTTCAAGCACCTTCGCGGCGACCGGCTCGCACCAATCGGCGTTGTCCAGGTCGATGATCGGGAACACGTTGTGGCCGGCGCCGTCGGTGTGGCTGACGACGTAGGTGGGGCGGTCGGGCTCGTGTTTGCGGATGAACTCGAGGGCCTCTTCGGCGAAGGTGGCGATTCCGCACTTACGCGGCGGCCAGCTGCTGATCATCACAATCGGTTTCTTGACGCCCACTGGCGCGTCTCCTCGCACAACGGCGAAGCGTGTCTTGCGGGGGAGCGGCCCGGTCAGAGCCTTCTGGCCAGGTTTGCTCCCCAGCGGGTGGCGGTGCCCTTGGCGCCCCGGTCCTGCTCGGAGGATATCTCCATCAGCGTCAGCAGGGCCAGCAGGTAGCAGAGGGCGCTCTCGGCCCCCTGGTTCTGGTTGACGCCGTCCTCAGTCAGCCCGTCGGCACAGCCGCCGGTCTTGAAGTTGTAGAGCGGCAGCCCCCTGTCGTTGACGCCGAGGAACCAGTCGAAGGCCATCCGCATGTAACGCAGGTAGCCGCGCTCGCCCGTGAGGCGGAAGGCCACCTTGCAGGCTTCCACCAGGCCGCAGGCGTCGATGGGCTGCTGGTCGAGTTCGAACCGTTCCTCTCCCCTGACGTGCCATCCCTCATTGCCGACCAGCGAGAGGCGATTCCCCCTGTCGGCCCTGCTGAGGACGAAGTCCAGGCCCTGTCGCGCCACCCGGCGGTAGTCCTGGTTCCCCGTCACCTCGTAGGCCACGAAGAGCGATTGCGGGACGACGGCGTTGTCGTACGAGATCACGTCCTCGAACCACGGCCAGTCCTCGCTGGCCACGTCGCCGTATTGCTTCATGGTCGTGCCGGCCAGCCTGTCAATCTTCTCGACGACGTCGTCGGCCTCCGGGTAGCGCTGGAGGTAGTAGTAGAGGCCGAGCGTGGCGTATGAGCGGCCGCGCAGGTTGAGCCTTTTCAGGTTGTGCAGCGCGTCCTCGATCGCCTCCTTGACCAGCTCGAAGCAGGTCGCCGGGCCCCGGTACATCGTGTAGCCCAGCCCCCACAGGGCGCGCCCGTAGCAGTCTTCGCTGCCCACCTCGTCCATGAACTGCCTGTCGTAGCTCATGAAGTTGTGGAACAGGCCGTCGGGCCGCTGTGCGTAGCAGACGAAGGACAGATAGACGCCCAGCAGTTGCTCGGCCAGTGCGTCGCGGTAGAGGTCGTAGTACTTCGAGGCGACCACCAGTGCGCGGGCGTTATCGTCGGTGCAGTAGCCGTGCGAACGGTCCGGGATCGTGTAGCGGGCGTGCTGGAGCAGCCCCGTGTCGTCGGTCAGGCGGGCCAGGTGGTCCAGGCGTGGCCGGGGCAGGCCGGTGACGGGCAGCACGTGCCTCATGCTCTCATCCGGCATGGAGGCGCGCACGCGCGCGGTCGAGATGGCCTCGCGGAACGTCTGCAAGTAGTCCTGTCCGACCTCCGGCCAGGTCATCCGCCGGGAGAACTCGTAGGCGTTGGCCCGCATCTCGCGCACCCTGTGCGGGTTGCCCAGCAGGCTCAACAGGGCCTCCGTTATGCCCTCCGGATCCCGGAACTCCACCAGGATGCCCCGTCCCTCGCCCAGGAGGTCCTCGGCATACCAGTAGGGGGTCGAGATGATGGGTTTCCCCGCGCCCAGCGCGTACGCCAGCGTGCCGCTGGTGATCTGCTCCCGGTTCAGATAGGGGGTGACGTAGACGTCGGCCGCCTTCAGGTACTCGCGAAGCTCCTCCAGCGCGACGAACCGGTTGCTGAACAGCACGTTGTGCTGGAGACCGAGGTCGCGCGCCAGCCTCTGAAGGCTCAGACGGTAGCTCTCCCCCTCTTCCCTGACGATGTTCGGGTGCGTCGCCCCGAGGATGATGTAACACAGGTTGGGGTATTCGCTGACGACCGGCGGCAGGGCCTTCAGCGCGTACTCGATCCCCTTGCCGCGGTTGAGCAGCCCGAAGGTGAGCACCAGCTCGCGGCCGGCCATCTCGAACTGCCCCTTGTAGGGACCGGGCTCGACCAGCGGGATCTCCGGCACGCCGTGGTGGACCAGCCTTATCTTCTCCGCCGGAGCGCCGTAGACGTCCTGAAGGAACCCCACCGCCTTCTCGCTCATCACCACCAGCAGGCTGCTGAGCACGATTATCTCGTTCATCACCTCGCGCTGGGACTCGCTCGGCTCGCGCAGGACCGTGTGGAGCGTGGTAATAATGGGGCAGCGCAGCTCGCCCAGCAGGTCAATGATGTACGAGCCGTCCCGTCCGCCGAAGATGCCGAACTCGTGCTGGACCGAGACCGCGCGCACATTGCTGTGGTTCAGGAAACCGGCCGCCCGGACGTAGTCCGCGTTATCGTGCTTGGTCAGGACGTAGGCGACTTCCTCGGGGTACTCCAGGTCCTCCGTCGGGTCGTCCACGGCGACGACGACGCACCTGAGCCGGCCCTCCATGTTCGCCCGCACGGCCTTCACCACGTCGGCGGTGAACGTCCCGATCCCACACTGCTTCGGGGGATAGGTGGCGACGAACGCTATGGCGTCTCTCAGTTCACTCACGGACACGGGCCGGATCCCTCAATCTCCACGGGACTGCGCGGGCGGAGCGGCGCGGGGCTCCCGCTCAGAGCGCGGCGCCCCCTTGCCGACACGCCCGTCAGGTCGCATTATACCGGGGGCGGGCCGGATTGTTCAAATCAGGCGGAACGGCAGTGGTGAGGCGTGAGGCCTGAGGCCGCTCTGTAGAAACCTCCTCCTGGGTAGCGCCCGGCGTCTCGCCGGGGGGCCCGAGGGTGCTCAAACGCCGGGCGAGACGCCCGGCTCTACCCGAAGAGGGGCCAGGAAGCGCATCCTTTCTACAGAGCAGCTTGGGGCTTGAGGCGCGGGAAGTGCGTAGCCGTACCTCACGCCCCTCACGCCTCAATCCTGCCCTCCGGCGGCTCGTACCCCTCGCGCCCCATCAGGCCGTAGGTGTACTGCTTGCCCAGCTCGACCCCCGGCTGGTCGAACGTATTCACCCCGTACAGGCAGCCGCTGTACGTCACGGCGTACTCGAACAGCATGAACAGCTCGCCCAGCGTCCGCGCGCTGACCTCCGGCACGCGCACGGTCATGTTCGGCCGCCCCTTGTCGGTCAGGGCGCAGCACGTGGCGACCAGCTCGGCGTGCAGCAGCTCGCCGAACGACCGGCCGGCCAGGTAGGAAAGCTCCGGCTCGACCCCTCCGGAACAGATGGGCAGGTCCGCCGGTGCGGGGCGCGCAACCTCGACGAGCGTCAGCACCTTGTCGAACGCGCCGTCCTGGAAGAGCTGCATCACCGAGTGCTGGTCGGTCACGCCGACGGAGGCGACGGGTGTCGGTCCGACGAAGACGTCCTTCTCGCGCAGGCCGTCCCGCTTGCCCAGGCTCTCCGCCCAGAGCTGGCAGTACCAGTCGCCCAGGCGCCGCAGCGCGTTCGAGTAGGGCATCAGGACGGTGATCGGCGCGCCGCGTCCGTAGAACAGGTAGAGCACGGCGGCATAGAGCGCCGCCGGGTTGCCGTCCACGCCCTCCGCGCGGCAGCGGGCGTCCATGGCCGCTGCGCCGTCCAGCAGTTCCCCGACGTCTATCCCCCCGACGGCGGCGCTGAGCAGACCGACGGCGCTCAGGACGCTGAACCGCCCGCCGACGTTCGCCGGGATCGGCAGCGTGAAATAGCCGTCCCGCTGCGCGATGCGGCGCAGGAGGCTCTTCTGCGGGTCGGCGTCCGTCGTGGCGATGATCTGCCGGGCCGGGTCGCCGCCCCCCTTACGGAGCATCTCGCGCACGTGGAGGAACTGGCTCATCGTCTCGGCGGTCGAGCCGGACTTGGTGATGACGTTGAACGCCGTCGCGTCCAACTCGTCGGCGAGCAGCTCGAACAGGTCGCCGAGAAGGGCGGGGTCCACGTTGTCCAGCACGAAGATGCGCGGGGCGCCCCTGCGGGCGGGGTGGCCCTGGGGGAGCAGGTTGTGGAAGGCGTGGTTCAGCGCGCCGTGCACGGCGATGTTGCCCAGCGCCGAGCCGCCGATGCCGAGCACGACGAAGTTCCTGCACCAGCCGCGCAGCTCCTCCGCCTTGTCAGTGACGCGGGCCGCCAGTTCCCCGTCGTAGGGCAGTTCCATGAAGCCGACGTCCTTGCCGCGCCGCCCCTCGATCTCCGCGCGGCAGGCGGCGACGCGGTCCGCCAGCGCGTCCAGGTCGGCCCGGTCCAGGCCGTGCTCCTCGCCGACGCGGTCGGCGAAGGCGTTCGTCACGTCCAGTTCAAGCAGGCTCTGCGTTGTGCTCATGCACGTGCTCCTCGACTATGTAGCTCAGGCGCCCCCTGGCCCTACGCTGACGCCGGCGCCAGTTTGACAGCGGTCCCGTATGCCAGCAGTTCAGCGGCGCTGCCGATCACGCTGGTAGTAACGAAGCGAATGTTGACGACGGCATCCGCACCCAGGTCGGCGGCCTGCTGAAGCATTCTCGCCAGCGCGAGTTCCCGGGCCTTGCCCATCATCTCGGTGTACTCATCAAGCTCCCCGCCAAGCAGCAGCCTTACCAGAGCAGAGATGTCTTTCCCTATCCAGATGGCGTAGATGGTGTGCCCTCTCACCAACCCCAGGGACTCGCTCACCTGCCGTCCGGGCACGTGGTCGGTGTTCTCCATCAGGACGCCTGTGGGCATGTCGCCCACGTCCGGCTCGACGGCCTCCGGCCTGTGCAAGCGCTGCTCGACGGCGATTGAAACGAGCACAACGGCGATGCCGCCCAGCAACAGGTAAACGGCTGCCTTGACCCACACCGGCAGCGGCCCACCCACGTCGCGGCTATCGACGACCGTCACGTACCAGGGCATGACCACGAACACCAGGGCGAAGAAGCCCAACACAAAAGCCAATGATCCGATCCGTCTTGTCCACTTGAGCATACCTTGCCCCCTTCCTCCGTGTTGAGACTTGACGGAAGCTTCCACCAATGCCAGACGTCGGGGCCGGCGACGGGCCGCGGCGCCATCTGCCGCTTGCGCCCCGGCTCATCTGTCCGGCGCGGCCGGCGCCAGAATCCCGAGCCGCCAGGGGATCTGGCCGTACGCCTTGCCGGCGCGGTCCCGGTCCAGGACGCCCTGGAAGACGAACCGCAGGTTGGCCGGGTCCACCTCGAGCTTCTGGTCCACGCCGGCCCGGATCAGTTCGCCGTGGCTGATGCAATCGGTCCACCGCTGCCCGACGTGCTCGACGTTCGCCATGCTGGCGAAACACTTCTCCCTGGTGGCGGCCAGGGGCGTCCATTCCCCGTCGAGCCGGTCCGCCAGGTATGCCTTGTAATATCGCCAGCCGTGGCCGCCCTGTGCCTCGACGAGGGTCAGGTACTTGCCGAGCCCTTTGAGGGCGTAGGTATGGCTCGCCTCGAAGATGTCGCCGCGTATCGCCAGCGCCCCCTCGGACCAGCCGTGGGGGAAGTCCTCCAGCCGGGTCTCCTCGCGCCACATCCGGCCGTCGAGCGACGTGAAGAACAGGTATGCTTTGGCGTCGTCGCAGATCACCCAGAAGTCCAGGCCGCGCTTGCCGTCAACATACTTGGCTCCCAGCGGCGTGAGCCTGCTCCATGAGCGGGGGTCGGCGATGTTCTCGCTCGTCGCGAAGGCGGCCGCAGACTTCGGGTCCCACGACTCGTCGCTGGCCTGGCAGATGAGGTACCACTTCCGGTGGGGCGCGAAGTAGAAGACCTGCGGCGCGGCGCCTCGGCCGACGGCGAACCGCAGCACGGTCCGGGGGGCTGCGTTGGCACGCCTCCAGTCCGTGAACGAAAGGTACTCGATCTCGGCGCCGAGGTCCGCCGTGCGGATCGTGCAGAACAGGTGCCACCGGCCGTCGGCGAACGCGACGGAGGGATCCTTCATGGAAACGTAAGGGGCCTCGGGGCGCTCGACCGGCGCGACCAGCGGCTGGCTGGCCCGCCAGCGGAACCGGCCGGCCAGCAGGTTCTGCACCGCCTCCTTCGCCGCACCCGAGCTGGATCCCGCCATGACGGCCGCCGCCATCAGCATGGTCAAGGCGCCGACCTGCACCAGGTAGCGCCCGTGGAACGCTGCCAAGTCATCATCCTCCAGGGCTGAAGTCCGGGGGTTCCCGCAATTTAGCCGCCTCGGGCGCGGCTGACAAGCGCCGCACGGCACGGGCCTCACGGCTTCGGCCCGGCCAGCCCCGCCAGGCACATGTCCGGCCGGTCCGCCTTCTCCGTCCCCGGCGTGTAGGACGCCGCCAGCTCGACGGTCACCTCGCGCCCGCGCCAGGGGGCCAGGTCCAGCGGCGCCTCCGTCCAGAAGTGCGACGCGTCCGTGCCGACCTCGTGCGCGGCCACGGCCTGCCCGTCCACGCGGACCTCGAGCTTCCAGGGCCGATCCCCTCCGGCGGCGAGGGGGAGGCCCGCCGGGCCCTCGTCGGGGACGGCCCGGCTGGACTTGAGCACGACCGGCCGGGCCGGGTCCTGCGGGTCGAGGGTGAGGACTTTCTCCCGCCCCTCGCGGCTCCACTTCATGCTGCTGCTCCAGGCGTAGTTCTGAGGCGTCCAACCGGGAAAGAACTTCGGCAGCGCCCAGCGTAGCGCGACCACGTTGAGCCGGCGCATCTCCTCGTCGCTAAAGACGCTCCCCTCGGTCGGTGGCGGGGCCCACCACTTCATGTACGGGCCCGGGTCGTAGTCGAAGTCCGCCACGTGCCAGCTTTCCGGGTCGACGCGCCCGCCGCACCGCGTCACGGCCAGTCGGGCGAGGCGCTCGCACGCCTCGTAGCACTGCTCCAGGTTCCAGTCGACGTGGTTGAAGGGCCGCTTCACGTCGAGCTGCTCGGTGAACCGGGCGGGGATGCCGCTTGCGCCGAGCGCGACGCCGAGGATACCGCCCGTGTTCGAGGCGCTGCAGTCGCTGTCCTGCCCGCAGCGCATGGTCAGGACGACGCTCCGGGCCAGGTCGCCCCCGCCGTAGAGGAGGCCGAGGACCACGTAGGCGCCGTGGACCTTGGCATCGGCCGTACCGGGGCCGGGGTCGAGGCCGTGCAGGTAGTCGGGGTTCTCGAAGTACTTCTCCTGGATGCGCCGCCACGTCGCCTGCCAGTCGTCGGGTGCTTCGGCGTGCCACCGGACGATGTCGCGGACGGCCTCGGCGTACTGGCTGTCGGGGGGGATCACTTCCAGGCCGGCGCGGACCAGGGCCTGCGGGTCACGCTCGAAGAACGCCTCCGCGGTCAGCGCGGCGACGAAGCGGCCGTCGTAGCGCGTCTCGCAAGACTTGACCGTGAACCGGTCTATCAGGTCCGCCGCGTGGCCGGGCATTCCGGGGGAGACGAGGCCGGCGAAGTCGGAGAACATGTGCAGGTTCGCGTACGACCACTTGCCGGAGCCCGAATAGCGCGGATGGGCCAGGTCGGGCGGGGCGATGCCGACCCGCCCCCAGAAGGCCACTCCCGAGCGGCGGCCCTGCGAGTTGAGCCACGCGATCGCGACCTCCAGCGGCGGCGCGTCCAGGCCCGTCCGGTCAACCAGTTGCAGCGCCCCGACGTTGAAGAAGATGTCGTCGTTGAAGTGCTGGTCGATGCGCTCGGGCTTCCACTCGGGGACCTTGTCCTCGGGGACGATCTTCGAGGGGAACTTGAACTCGGTGGGCAGCGCCCAGCCCACGCCGATGATCTGGCCGATCCAGCCGCCCTGCATCCGGTCGAGGTACTCGGCCGGTGTGATAGTGCGGATGGGCTCGCCTTGCGCCGTCGCCGTTGCCAACGCGCAGAGGACAGCCAGCGAAGCAACCTGCAGCTTCTTCATCTCTCGACCTCCCTCCAGCCCCGTCGCCTGCGTCACGAGGCGAGGAACCCCTTCCTGTGCGAGATGCCGATGGCCTTCCGGCAGTGCGGGCAGCAGTATACCGTGCGCCTGCTCAGGAGGGAGGAAGTCAGGTTCCGGGCCAGGAGCCTGTGCATCTCCTTCTCGCACCAGGGGCAGACGGGGACCAGGTCGTACCGCTGTTCAACCGGCAGATTGCTCACGAGTTCTCCTCCCCGAATGGCGTCCCGCCCATGATACCCCGCCCGGCCCGGCGGCGCACCTCCTTGCCGGGCATGTTTGCAGTTGACACGCGGCGCGAGGGGACAGAGTATGGAGCAAGAGAAAGGAGAGGGGAGATGGCAAGGATTCAGCGGCGGTTTGCAGCAGTCGTGGCTTTGACGTTCCTGCTGGCGGCGGGCGCGGGCGCGCAGGACCGGCGTGACCGGCTCCCCGAGGCCGTCAGGGAGGCCGTGGACAGGGCCTTCCCCTCGGCGGTCGTCGAGAGCTTCGGAGTCGAGGCCGAGAGCGGGGTCCGTTGCTACGAGCTCAACCTCGCCCTCCAGGGCAATCGGGTCGAGGCGGAGGTGGACCGGTACGGCGGCATCGGCGAGATAGAGCGCGCGGTGAGCATTGATGAGCTGCCGCGGGCGCTCGCCGAGGCCATCCTTGCCGAGAAAGGCATCGAGGGGCCGGTCCGCATCGAGCGTCACGAGCGCTGGGGGGTCGCGCAGGGGGGGCGCTTCGTTCAGCTTGACGAGCCGCAGCTCTCCTACGAGATCAGGTTCTCCGCCAACGGGGAGCGCCGCTCCGTCAAGTGGACCCCGGAGCCCATGGCGCTGCCCGAGGGGGTGGAGAAGGCGCTCGCCGCCGCGTTCCCGCGCGCGGTTGTCACGGAGGCCGGGAAGGAAGTCGAGGACGGCGTCGAGGTCTTCGAGCTGTCCCTCGTTCAGGGCGGCCGGGACCTGGAGGTGGAGATCGCGGCGGACGGCGCGCTCATCGAGGTGGAGACGCCGATGCCCGTCGAGGACCTTCCCGAGGCCGTGAAGGCGGCCGTCGAGGAGGCCGCGCCTGGGGCGCGCATTCACCGCGTCGAGAAGGCGGAGGTCCGGGCCGAAGTGCGCGAGGGACAGGTCGTGCCGCTCCCCGAGCCGAAGGTGCTCTACGAGGCGGAGCTTCGCAAGGGGGACCTGGCCGCCGAGGTCGAGGTCTCTGCCGACGGGCGCATCCTGGAGGTGCTCGAATGGCGGGAGTTCAGCCGGCACGCCCGCGAGTACGAAGAGGGTGAAGACGACGACTGAGGGAGCCGCCGGGGGCGGCCGGCGGCGCTGTGCGGGCGCCGTGACTGATCAGCGTTTCGGCGGCGGCACGCTGGCCCCGGGCTGCCGCCTGGTGCAGGGGCGTCTGGCCCCCTATGTCCGCGGCGTTCACGTCGGCGCCCCTCGCGAGCAGGAACTCCACGCTCCCCGTCTCCCCGACGAAGGCAGCCGTGTGCAGCGGGGTTCGGCCGGCGCGGTTCCTGGCGTCCACGTCGGCGCCGTTTGCCAGCAGCAGTCCGGCTATCTCGTCGTGCCCTTTCATGGCGGCCTCGTGCAGGGGGCAGTCCCCGGATAGGTCGCGGGCCTCCACGCCGGCGCCGGCGTCAATCAGGAACTCGCTTATCTCCGCCGCGCCGCTACGGGCCGCCAGGTGCAGCGGCGTTCTCCCGAACCGGTCCCGCACGTCCACGTCCTCGCCCTTGCGCACAAGGCGCTTCACGCCTTCCAGGTCCCATTGGTTTACCGCACGATGGAGGTCCTTAGACTCCTGCAACTTCTCCAGCCATCTCTCCATTTCGTCCGGCTTGCTTCCAGCTTGTGGAACGAACGTAATGAAGGCCACGAACCCCGCGATGATCGCCAGCAAGGCGGCGACCGGCAGGAGCCACGGTCTCTTCTCGGTCCAGCGAGCGGCCATTGGATTCCCTCCCGATAGAAGATGCCCGTACTATACCGCACCTGGCGCGTTCAACGGCGCAGGTCGCGCCGGCTTCCGTTGCCCCACTCCCAACGGTGTAGCTCAGGCGCCCCCGCCTGAGGGGATCGCCCGAGATCGCTTCCTCGGCCGAGGGCGGACGAGGTACAGAAAACGGTGTGGCGCCTGCGCGGGTCACTCGTCCGCGGACTGCTGGTCGGACTCGGGCTCTGCGTCGGATTCAGACTCCGCGTCCGCCTCGGTCTCTTCGGAGGCGGCGAGTTCGTCAATCTGGTTCATGAGGCCCCCGAACGGATTCTCGTCCAGGCGCGCGCCCTCGGGCAGCTTGTAGCGCAGGTCTTCGACGGCAAGCTCGGGGTTGACCTTCACCGTGGCGTATCGCACGGTCTGCGTCAGCGTGCCTTGCGCCTCCTTCATCATGTCCCCGGCGTCGTCCACCGTCCGGCGAACCTGCGCGCGCCTTTCCGGCGTGACTTCCTGCCCGGTTTCCTCCAGGAACTCGTCAATCTCCTCATCGGTCATCGGCTGGGAGTCCTCTATGTCCTGGAGGTCCCAGCGTATCACTTTCTTCAGGAGCACGTGGCGCGCGGCCGAGATCCACAGCGTGCTCTGCTCTCCGGGCATGTCGTGCCCCTTGACGACGTAGCACTCCTGGTCGCCGAGCTTCTCCGTGCCGGCGAGTTGGGCGTCCTTGAGCCTGATGGGGCTGCGTCCGAGCCCTGTCTCCGGGAAGAAGAGCGCGGGGACCTGCTGCGCGGCGCCGCCCGAGATGCCGGTGGCCGCTGCAATGGCCATGTCGTCCCGCTTCATGGGCGAGTACGTGCCGAGGAGGCCGAAGTACAGGTACGGACCGTCGCCGGCGTTCCAGACGGCGAACCTGACCTGTCCGCGAGCAGGCCCACCCATGAATGGCATCTGCGTTGTCCAGGCGATGCAGTAGTGGTTCGGCCGTTTCAGCCTTGCGGTGAACGAGTGCCGCATGTCGAAGCTCAACCCTCCCTCCATTTCCATGACCGCCTCGCCGGTCACTTCGAGCGCGTCCATTTCGCGGTACGTCTTCTCCGCGCGCCGCAGCAGGTCTTCAACGCTCACTTCCTCGGCGACGGCGCCGGCGGCAAGCGCCGCCAGCGCGCACGTTATGATGATAGTGCCCCTCTTCATGGTCCCGCTGCCTCCTGTCAGGTTGCATATTGTCCGCCATCAGCCGTCACAATTGTATGCATGGAAGCTGCCAGCGTCAACCCGGAAGGCGCGCTGATGGCGCCCCCCGGTGTTGCGGATGGCGCAGGCTGTCAACTCCCAACTGCCCAACTGTCAACTATTCTTCCCCTCTTCTTGACTTCTCCGCCGGCGGGGAATAAAAGGGTGGGTTGCCCCGAGGACGACGACGAGGAGAAGAACGAGGACGATCCTCGACCCCTCGCCCGCAGCACGGCGGGGTCGGCGGAGGCTGTCAACTACCAACTGTAAACTGTCAACTGCGTTGTGGCTGCAGGTAAGGGAGACCAGATGGCGGACCAAAACACGGAAGGCGCGGGCGCGCCGAAGCGGCTGCGGTGTGAGTACCGGGAGAACCCGCTGGGCCTGGACGAGCCCCGGCCACGGCTCTCCTGGTGGGTCAATGACGACAGGCGCGGCGCCGTGCAGACCGCCTACCAGATCCTTGCGGCGAGCAGCCCCGAGAAGCTCGAACGCGACGAGGCCGACCTCTGGGACAGCGGCAAGGTCGAGTCCGACCGCTGCGTCGGCGTCGAGTACGGCGGCCCGGAACTCGAGTCGCGCCGCCGCTGCCACTGGAAAGTGCGCACCTGGGACGCGGACGACCGCCCCTCGCCCTGGAGCGATGCGGCCTGGTGGGAGATGGGCCTGCTGGCCCGCGAGGACTGGTCCGCCGAGTGGGTCGGGATGCGGGGCGGGACGGTGCCGGCGCCGGCGGCCTACCTGCGCAGGGCGTTCGCGCTGGAGAAAGCGGTCCGGCGGGCGCGCGTCTGCGCGACGGCGCTCGGGGTCTACGAGCTGCGCCTGAACGGCCGGCGCGTCGGCGACCACGTCTTCGCGCCCGGCTGGACGGACTACCGAAAGCGCGTCATGTACCAGACTTACGACGTGACGGACCTGCTCGCGGCGGGGGAGAACGTCCTGGGCGCCGTCCTCGGCGAGGGCTGGTACTGCGGCCCGCTCGGCTGGGGGCAGAGACGGGAGAACTTCGGCCCGCGCCCGCCCCGCCTCCTGCTCCAGCTCGAAATCGAGTGCGAGGACGGCTCGACCGAGACGGTCGTCTCCGACGGCGCCTGGCAGTGCGCGAGCGGTCCGATCCGGCGCTCGGAGTTCTACAACGGGGAGCATTACGACGCGTGCAGGGAGATGCCCGGCTGGGACGCGCCCGGGTTCGAGGCCCGCGGCTGGCGCGGCGCGAAGACGTTCGACGACACCGGCGTGGAGCGCAACGCCCAGGCCGACCCGCCCATCCGCGTGACGGAGGAACTCCGCCCGGTCGCCCTGGGCGAGCCCTTCCCGGGCGTTTACGTCTTCGACATGGGACAGAACATGGTCGGCGTCTGCCGGCTGCGCGTCACCGGGCCGCGCGGGACGGCCGTGCGGCTGCGCCACGCCGAGGTGCTGAACCCCGACGGCACGATCTACACCGAGAACCTGCGCACGGCCGAGGCGACCGACACTTACGTGCTCAAGGGCGAGGGCGAGGAGACGTTCACGCCGAGCTTCACCTACCACGGCTTCCGCTACGTGGAGGTGACGGGCTACCCGGGCCGGCCGGACCTGGAGGCGATAACGGGGCTCGTCCTGCACACAGATTGCGAGCGGACCGCCGAGTTCGAGAGCTCGTCGGAGCTGGCGAACAGGCTCTTCGGGAACATCGTCTGGGGACAGCGGGGGAACATGCACAGCGTGGTCACCGACTGCCCGCAGCGGGACGAGCGGCTCGGCTGGATGGGCGACGCGCAGGTCTTCGCGCGCACCGCCTGCTTCAACATGGACATGGCGGCGATGCTCACCAAGTTCTGCCGGGACATGACCGACGCGCAGACGCCGGACGGCGCGTTCACGGACGTCTGCCCATACCTGAGCCCGGAGGGCGTGCTGCCCCCGGCCGGCGCGCCGGCCTGGATGGACGCCGGCGTCATCGTGCCCTGGACGCTCTACGTCTGCTACGGCGACCGGCGCATCCTGGAGCGGCACTTCGACTCCATGGCGCGCTACGTGGACTACGTGGCGGAGCGCAACCCGGACGGCATATGGGCCGAGGCCCGCGGGAACGACTACGGCGACTGGGTGCCCGCCGGCGTCCGCACCGACAAGACCATGTTCGCCACGCTGCACTTCTTCTACTCGGCCGGCCTGGTCGCGCGGGCGGCGCGGATGCTCGGGCGCGAGCCGGCGGTGCAGAAGTACGGCGCGCTCGCCGGGCACGTGCGCGACGCCTTCAACGCACGCTACCTGCGCGACGGGCACTATGAGAATGCCACGCAGACGGTCAACGCCCTGGCGCTCGGCTTCGGCATCGTCCCGGAGGAACACCGCGCGACGGTCGCCGCCGACCTCGTCGCGGACGTCGAGGGGCGGGGCGGCCACCTCTCGACCGGCTTCGGCGGCACGCAGTGGCTCCTGCCCGCGCTCTGCGAGGCGGGGCACGCCGGGCTGGCTCGGCGCCTGCTGCTGAACCGCGATTACCCCTCCTGGGGTTACATGATTGAGAAGGGCGCCACGGCGATCTGGGAGCTGTGGAACAGCGACACGGAGGGCCCCGGGATGAACTCCCGCAACCACTTTGCCTACGGCTCGCTCGGCGAGTGGCTGTTCCGCTACCTGGCCGGCATGGACGTGGTGGACGGATGGGCGGGCTACCGCTACGTGCTCGTGCGGCCCCATCCGGGCCAGCCGGACGGCGAACTGACGCGGGTGCGGGCGGCCTATGATTCCGTGCAGGGACGGATCGAGACCGAATGGGAGGTGACCGAGGACGGGCTGCGGCTGGCGGTGTTCATCCCGGCCAACGCGCGGGCCAGGGTCGTCCTGCCGGCGGCGTCGGCCGACCGGGTCAGCGAGGGAGGCGCCCCGCTCGGCCAGTGCGAGGGCGTCGAGGAAGTGCACGCCACACCCGGCCGAGTCATCTGCGAGGTGGGGGCGGGGCGGTACGAGTTCTCCGTCGCACGCTGACGGGCGGCCGGGTTGCACACCGCACGGGTCCGTGCTATAACAACGCCGGACCGAATTAACCGCCGAGATCGCAGAGGACGCGGAGAAGGCCGGGGAACCGATCCGGGGTACGTCGCTTTCGCTCTGCGTTCTCGGCGGTGAATCCGTTGTATTGGCGGTTCTAAAGAGGGCACGCCGACGTGAAGTGGACGAAGCACCTGCTGATATTCATCGTCGTCTTTCTGGCGCTGGGGTACTTCTTCCGCGGCGGGTGCGCGCCCGGCGGCACGGGCGGCGGGCCGCCCCCGGACGCCAGGTTCGTCGAGGTGCGCGTGCCCGGACTGCCCGGCGCGTCGGAACATCAAGCGGGGCGCTCCTACGCGCTGCGAGCCGAAGTGGCGGACACCGTCGAGAAGCGACAGAAAGGGCTCTCCGGGCGGCGCGGCCTCGAGCCCGGACACGCCATGCTCTACGTTTACCTGGAGCCGCGCACGCCGGAGTTCACGGGCGGCTCGACGCCCTTCCCGCTCTCGACGGCCTTCCTGAGAGATGACGGCACGATCGCGTCCATCCACAAGACGGAGCCGAAGGACGCGACGCGCTTCGGCCCGGAGGAGCCGGTCCGCTACGCGCTCGAAGTGCGGCAGGGATGGTTCGAGGACCGGGGGCTGAAGGCGGGCGACCGGGTCGAGATATCCGGCTACGCGGAAGAAGTGGTGGAAGAATCTGCGGCCCCCGAAGAGCCGCCGCCCCCCGCCGAAGCGCCCGACCAGCCCGAGCCCCAGCCGTAGGCGCATCGCCGGCGAACGCCCCCCGGCGAGACGCCGGGGGCTACCCACGTAGAGTCGGGTAGCCGGCGGCGCGGTCGCACAATACTCTCATGGGTAGCCGGCGGCGTCTCGCCGCCGGTAAGAAAAGGGCGAACACGTACCGGAACCATGCCGAAGTCGCGTCTCAGACACCTCCAGGAGAGCGGCTATCCGATCGCGATCGCCTTCCGCACAAAAGGCATCGCTCTGCCGCCTGCCGCTCGGCGCTGTGTGGTTGACGCTGCACGGCACTATGACGGCCAGCGTTATACCCTCTACCACGTTGTGTGTATGCCCGACCACGTGCACATGATCCTGACGCCTTTGCCTGATTCCTCCGGTGTTGAGGCGACGCTTGCCAGGATTGTTCACGGCATCAAGAGCTACACCGCCCACGCCATCAACCGACTGATGAAGCGACGGGGCAGCATCTGGGAGCGGGGCTACTACGATCGCGTCGTCCGAACGGAAGGCGATTTCTGGGAGAAGATGCGATACGTGGCATACAACCCGGTTCGCTCGGGGTTGGCGGCGGAGCCCCAGAGCTATGCGTTTGCGTGGAACAGGTGGTACGACGGATCGCGGAGACACGACTGCCCCCCGGCGAGACGCCGGGGGCTACCCACATAGAGTCGGGCAGCCGGCGGCGCGCTCGCACAACACTCCATGGGTAGCCGGCGGCGTCTCGCCCCCGGAGGCTACCCGGTTGGGTCTGTGACGCGACGGCGGGGGCTACCCCTGGGAAAAGCGTCGCGTCGCTCTGGTGCCACGGCGCTACTGCATCTCTTCCGTCTCGTCCGGCGGCCCCTGCGCCTTGAGCGACAGCCCCGTCATGTGGTGCGTCCTGATCGCGATGGCGATGCAGGCCGCCAGCCCGCCGAACAGCAGCGCCGCGGCAAAGGCGCCCATCGCTGCGGGGGCGATCAGTCCGCCCCACGGCTCCCCGGAGGTGAAGCGCAGATATGCCAGGATGCCGGCGAACAGGACGCCTGTCCCGCCGACTGCCGCCACCGCCCTGTAATGGCGCGAGAGCAGCAGCGCCACGCACAGGATGAACGCGAACCATCCCCAGCCGGCGAAGGTGACGGCGTGCGTGAGCACCTTGTCATAGCCCTCGTAAACGTGCGTGATGTCCGTCAGGAACTGCTGCGCCAGCAGGAAGATGAGAATGGCCGGCGTGATGACCTTCACGAAGGCGTCAAACCAGTTGTGCACCTTGATCTCGCTGTGCTCGTTGATGTAGTCCTTCAGCTCGTCCAGGTGGAAGAAGTAGCCGACGGCGATGCACTCCAGCAGGCCGACCAGGGCCAGGCCGTAGTTGCTCATCCAGTTGTCAACGATGTCGAGCCACATCAGACCGCTTCGGGTGCAGAACAGCAGGCTGCCCAGGAAGCCCAACCCGCAGAGCAGCGCCGTCACGCGCGCCCGCGTGATGCGCGGGAACCGGTCCCGCACGCCGGTCACGACGCCCTCGACGATGCTGAACGCGCTGTCGATGCCCAGCGTTATCAGGCAGACGAAGAACAGGAACGACAGGATCGCCACCATGAACATGCCCATCGGCATCTTGGCCAGGGCGATGGGGTAGGTGACGAAGACCAGGCCGGGGCCGCTGGCCACCACGTCCTGGACGTCCTGGCCCTGGACGAAGGCCAGGTAGCCGAGCACGCTGAAGACGGCCAGCCCCGCCAGGAAGCTCGTGGCACAGTTGCCGAAGCTGGTGATGAAGGCGCTGTTGGTCACGTCGCTCTCGCGCGGCATGTAGCTGGCGTAGGCGATCAGGATGCCGAACCCCAGGCTCAGGCTGAAGAATATCTGCCCGTAGGCGGCCATCCAGACGCCCGGGTCCCTGAGCATCTCCCAGTTCGGCTTCAGGTAGTAGATCAGGCCCGTCACGGCGCCGGGCAGCGTGACGCCCCGCACCAGCACGATCAGCAGGAGGATGACCGGCAGGGGGACGGTGACCATGACCACCTTGCCGACGTTGCGCACTCCCCGGAAGATGATAAGGAAGATGGCCACCCAGGTGACCAGCGCGCCGAGGACCAGGTTCGGGCTGATCTTGAACATCTCACCGGTGTAGGGCACCGCTTGCTCGGGCGGCGGTGCGCGGGCCGGGGGTGCGGGGCGGTTGTGCTCGTGCGCCGCAATCCAGAACTTGGGGCGGAACCCGCCAAGGCACGTCTCGCTAAAGTAGTTGCCGACGTTCTCGCTCAGGGCCACGTATTCGAGGCGCTCGGGCTCGGGCCTGGCGGCCTCGGCGGCCTTCATCTCCTCCAGTTCGGCCGGCAGCAGCACGGGGAGGCGCTGCTGCTCCGGCCGGCCCGCCTGGAGCCGCTCGAGCTTCTCCCTCTGGGCCTCGTCCTGCGCCGGGAGGTAGAGCCGGACGCGCGCGGGCGGGACCTCGCGGACGCGCGGCGCGCCGCCCTCCTCGCTGACCACGGCGACCGGTGCGGGCCGGCTCCAGGCGACGTTCCACGAGGCGACGGCGTAGTGCCACGCGTAGCCCATGATGACCACGTAGTACATGGTGATGGTCGCGCCGACCAGGAGGGCGAACCAGCCGACCCAGCGGAACTTGCGCGTCACCGCCGCCAGGGCCTTCGGCGCCCCGCCCTGGTACTTCTGACCCAGCGCGTACTCGACGATCATCAGCGGGATGCCGGCGCTGAGCAGGGCGACGAAGTACGGGATGAAGAACGCGCCCCCGCCGCTCTTGAACGCCACGTAGGGGAAACGCCAGAGGTTCCCCAACCCGACCGCGCTGCCGACCGCCGCCGTGATGAACGCGGCGCGACTGGTCCACCTCTCCCTGCCCTCGTCGGCCATTGGCTCGTTGTCCCCCGGAAGGCGAGTACGGTGCGCTGGCCCCCCGGCTGCCCGGCGGGCGCGGTCATTCTAACGGAGCATCCGCCGGCGAATCAACTTCAACGTGGCGGCGGCTGGCGGGGGGCTGCTGCCATTTCGGCAGGTCAGGCGGCGCCGTTGCCAGATTGGCAGCAAGCCGGCCCCCCAGGAGCGCATCGAGAGCGGCCTGATTGCTGTAAAGGCTGGGGCTGAAAGGATTTATCGCTAACGCCGTACGCTGGCACGTGCGTTGCTTATACACCACGTGAGCGGTCTGGAAGAGCGATAATCGAGGCTCGATGCCCTGAAAGGAGGGCTGGAGATGGCTGACATAGTGAAGAGACGTCCGGGCGCGCTGAGCGCGTACTTCGGATGGCCGTTCCAGCGGTTGTTCGAGGAGATGTTCGAGGACTGGGACCGTGAGTCGCCTTTGCCCGACCTTCGTCGCGGCGCGCGTTTCGTCCCG
>CAZQEQ010000012.1:0-8062 GCA_964592385.1 uncultured candidatus Brocadiaceae bacterium
CGGCGGGGTGCTCCGTTCGCCGCTCTTCGGGTCGTAGCGCACCTCGAACCGGCCGTCCTCCCGCTGCATGTGCAGCAGGAACTCCGCCAGCGCCCCCAACCAGCCCTCCGTTTCCTGCCGGCCGCCCGCGTGCCGGTACCGGCAGATGCCCTCCAGCAACTGCGCCGTCTCTTCCAGCTCCCACGCCTTGTGACAGACCTCTTCCGCGCTGGTGAAGCCCATCCTGGGGCGCCGCTCGTCCATGTTCGTGAAACGCAGACCGTACGACAGGGCCCTGTGGCACGCCTTGAGACTCGAAGCGTCGGGGCGGAACTCGCAGAACGCCGACAGCGCGCCCACGGCGGCCAGATCCAGCACCAGGCTCTCGCAGCCCCCCTGAAGCCCCGTCGCCGGGTCCCAGAACATCGGGAACGAACCGTCCTCCTCCTGCGTGGTCAACAGGTACCCCGCCGCCATCCGACACGAGCGCTCGATCATGGCCACGTCCGGTTCACCCAGGGACGCCAGGCCGCGCTCGCTTGCCAGGGCGCGGCGGCCCCCCGGCGCGTCGTTGACGAAACCGGTCACGTCCAGGCGCCAGAGCTCGACTTCCGGGCTCTGCCACGCGTCGCGGGGCAGCCCCGCCCGCCGACACATCGCGTGCAGCATGTCCAGGTTCGTCTCGATGTCCGAGCGCAGCATGTCCGCCGGCAGCAGAAGGCGCCACTGCCCTCCCCTGGTCTTCAGCGCCAGGCCACACGGCTTGCCCATCGTCTCACGGGCGAAGGCAACCCTCTCGTCCACGCCGAACGGCCGCATTTTGCTCACCACGTCAACCCGCACGCGCACGCGCTCCGGCGCGACGCGAGTGCCCAACGCCTCGATGACGCTCCCCGCCGCCTGCTGCACGCCGGCCTCCAGCGTCTCCTCCCGGGCGCCGATACGCCTCACCGGCAGCGGGTCCTGGTAAACGGTGACGAAGACCGGCGGGCCCGAGGGTTCGGCGGCCTGCGTCCGGGACGGCACCGTGCGGCCCTCGCGGACCTCCCGCAGCGAATCGAGGAACAACCCCACAAGGCGGCCGCCGTCCTCTGCGGTCAGGTCGAGCCGCCAGCGCCCGCCCTTCTCGGGCAGGACGCCGGAATCGAGTCCCGATGCCTGGCTCATCGCCGCGCCCTCGGCCTCACGGACAGCAGAGCCGCCCGGTATCCCGCACAGGCACAGCACGACGGCCCAGCCGGCCAACCAGAGGGCGGGTCCGAAGTCGCCGGCACGGCGCGTGCACGGGGTCCTTGTCGTCATGGGAAAACCGCCGAATAACAGGGCCTCGGGCGCGGCCCGTCCCGCCCCCTGCCCTGGCTTGCCACGGAGGCGACGCGCGGGTCACGCGGTCCCAGAAGTCTATCGCACCCGCGCAACGGTGACAACCAAAACCCCGGGCGGCGCGGCGCGGGCACCTCGCCCTCCGCTTCCCCGAAGCGACGGTCTGTCGTATAATCGCCCGTCCGCCGGGCGGCATGATCCTGAGAAGCCCGGGCGTGCGAAGCCGGAACACCGGGGGAAGGAACGTGTTCCGGCCCGTCTCGTAAGGAACCCCGCCCCACAAGCCGGAGCTGCCATGCCGGGATGGAGGGGAAGCAGGTGGACACTGCATTCGGCCACGTTCGGGGCTGCAAGGCCGGCAGTAAGGATCGGCAAGGCCCTTGCCCTCGTCGCGGTCGCCGTCCTCGCCTCGGGCGCGGACTGGCCGCACTGGCGCGGGCCCGAGCGCAATGACATTTCCATCGAGAGTTCGGGCTGGCCGGACGGATGGCCGCCCAAGAACCTGTGGAGCAAGAACGTCGGCTACGGCTGCACCTCCCCGACCGTCGTCGCGGGCCGCATGTACGTGATGGGCTGGCACGGGGAAGGCAACCGTCGCGCAAACCCTGTCGGCCAGGACACTCTCTGGTGCCTCGACCCGCTGAGCGGCTCCGTGCTGTGGAGCCAGAGCTACAACTCGCATTACCAGGGGCGGTTCAGGAACGGCGACCTGCACCAGTACGGCGGCCCTTCATCCACGCCCACCTTCGACGCCGAATCGCAGTTCATATACACGCTGGGCATCGACGGCGACCTGCACTGCTGGGATGCAGCCCGGGACGGCCGGCCCGTCTGGTCGCTGAAGCTGGCAGACGAATACGGCGTCCGGCAGCGCCCGAACGTGGGCGGGGGCGTGCGCGACTTCGGGTTTACCAGTTCTCCCCTGGTGCAGGGGGACGTGCTGATCCTGGAGGTCGGCGGCGCCCGGGGCACCGTGATGGCGTTCGACAAACGGACCGGGCAATTCCGGTGGACCTCGGCCTACGCCGGCCCGGCCGGGCACACGGGCGGCCCCGTGCCGCTCACGGTCGGGGGCGTGCCGTGCGTCGCGAACCTGGCCCTGAGTGCGCTGATCCTGCTGCGGGTGGACAAAGGCCGGGAGGGACAGACGGTCGCCGAGCTCAAGTGGCAGACCGATTTCGGCTGCAACATCCCGACGCCGACGGCGGCCGGCGGACGCCTCGTCCTGACGTCCTCCTACAACAGCAAGAAGACCAGCCTCATCGAGACATCGCCCGGCGGAGCGACCGAGAAATGGTCCACAAGGGACCACGCGACCGTGTGCAGCCCCGTGGTTCACAAGGGGCGCGTGTACCTGGTCGAGGGACCGGTTCGCTGCCTGGACATGGCGACGGGGAAGCGGCTCTGGCAAGGAGGCGGCTCCTTCGGCGAGGGCTCGTGCCTGGTCACGGCCGGCGACGACAAGCTGATCGCCTTCGGCAACGGGCGCCTGGCCCTGATAGACGCCTCGCCTTCCGCCAACCAGTACAAGGAGTTCGCCCGCCTCGACGGGGTCGTCCCGGCGACCTGCTATCCGCACGTCGTCCTGTCCAACGGCCTCATCTTCTGCAAGGACAAGGACGGCAACACCGTCTGCCTCTCCGCGCGCCCCTGAGCGCGGATCAGTGCGCCTTGCGCTGCCCCTTGAAGAACTGCTCGAACTCCTGCCTCAGTTGCTCGGGCGCGCCGCCCTTCTCTGCCTGTCCGCCTCCCAGCGGGCTGACGACGTAGAGCTTGCGGTCGAACTCCAGGCTGTAGCCGTAATCCACCCTGCGCGCGTCGGGACCGGCTGAACCGGCCGGCACCTCGATGTCCCAGCGCAGTATGCCCTTGGGCCGCTCGTCCTGGAGGTAGAGCCGGTCGTCACTGAGCTCATCGCTCATCTCCCCCAGCGTGACGCGAATCTCCGCGCCCTTCGTCGTGTGGGGGATGCGGTCGTAGACTCGCACGTTGACGGGCCGCTCCTTGAAGTTCTCCAGCGTCAGGCCGTAGCTGGCGACCACCTCCTTGTTGGCGCCGAGGACGCGCTCGGTCCTCTCGACCATCCGGCGCGCGGCGCGGAGCTGGGAATCCATGCCCAGGCCGACCGTGAACTTCTGGCCCACGGCGACCATCGGGACGTCGGTGCGGCCGACGAAGCCCCCGTTCAGATAGACCGTCGCCTGCCCCTCCAGCAGCGCAAGCTCGCTGTCGTTGAGCAGTTCGGCCTCCCGGTACACGTAGCCGGTCAGCAGCGGCACTGCCACGAAGTAGAGGTCGCTGGCAAGGTCGAGCGAGACGATCTGCACCATCTGCTGTTCCCTGCGGCTCGGGACAGTGGTGCCGCCGGGCAATGCGTAGGTGACGCTGAGGCCCTCGCTGACGGACGGCTCACGGAGCCGTCGCAGCACGTCCTTGTCGGCGGCCAGCTCCAGGTTCTGCAAGCCCCCGGCGGCCGCGTTCATCAGCCACATCGCGTCCTCGTTCTCCTCCCAATGCGCTGCCTGGCGCTGCCTCATGGCATTGGACGCCAGGCTCCGCCGCAGGCTCTCCGACATCTCGTCCTGCACCTCCACCACCTGGGAGACGAGCGGCTGACCGGCCAGGCTCACCCAGAACGGTCCCAGCTCCGGCCCTTGAGAGGTCAGCGCGGGCGAGGCCGTCGAGAGCGTCAACTGCACGTTGGGCCAGTCCTCGCCGCTCATCTGGTGGACCGTGGCGTTGTACTCGACGGTCACGGCGGCATTCTGCCCCGTGGCGCGCACGTTGTAGAGGGGCTCCCAACCCGCCTCAGTCACCAGGTAGTTCAGCCGCACGTCGGCCTGCGCCGCCCTCTCGGCGGAGAGCTCGACGACCGCCTCGCGCAGCGTCCGCGACGAGCCCGCCGTCAACTCCGAGTGCCTTCGGCGGGCGAGCTCGACGGCACTCTTGAGTTCCCTTTCCTTCTCCTCGAGCTTGAGCAGGTCCGTCGCCGCGCTTTCCCTCTGGTCGAACGCGAACAGCGTGAGTTCCTTCAGCGTCCCGGCGTTCAGGACCCCCTTGCTCAGCTCCGTCTGGGCCGTGGGGGCGGTGAACTGCTCCAGCTTGTCCAGGTACGCGGCACGGTGCTTCACTACCTCCTGCGAGCGCTGATTGGCCCGCAGTTCCTCCTCGATGTCTTCGATCTGCTGCTCGATCCTTCTGACCTCATCGCGGGGCTCCTCCCTCAAGGCCCGCGTGCGGTAGCGCACGGCGCGGACCTGAACGCCCTGGTCGGCGTCGGCGAACAGGCTGTCAGGGACGATGTGCTGCGGCAGGTCGCCGACGACGACCTGCGTCATGCCCTGGTCGCACTTGACGGCGACGACACGCGTGACCAGCGCCTGCCCCCTGTACAGGGTGACCGCGCTCACCTCCCCCGTGACCGGGCGCGGCTCAGCCGCAGCCGCAACAGACACAACGACCAGCAAGACAACCAGCCCCAACACGCACGCCCTTCGTCCCGTCATAGCACGCACCTCCCTGATAACTGACGCCTCCCCCGCCCGCGTCTCTGGAAAGCGGGGTTCGCCGTCCAGGATCGAATCCACCCGAGGCACACGATGCCCTCACTCCGGCCCATTAGTCGCTCCAGCGCGGGCGATGTTCACCGTATTCGCCGCGTCCGGGGCATGGCGCGGTTGATTCTGCCAGACGGTGATTGTATTCTCCGGTCTGCCGCCGGACGAACTTACAGGATCGACCATGAGCATCTTCAAGGCGTGTGACATACGGGGCGTCTACCCCGACGAGATAGACGAGCGGGCGGCCGAGGCCATCGGCCGCGCCGTCGGGACGGAGCTCGACCGTGCGGGCTGCGTCCTGGCGGGGGACGTCCGCCTCAGCACGCCGCCCCTGAAGAGCGCCGTCCAGCGCGGACTGCTCGGCGCGGGCGCCGACGTCGTTGACCTGGGCATCGTGCCGACGCCGGTGGCCTACTGGGCGAGGCGGCGGATGGGGATTCGCGGCGCCGTCATCGTCACCGCCTCCCATAACCCGCCCGAGCACAACGGCGTCAAGTTCATGCTCGGCCCGCTGGCTGTCACGCCCGAGGACATCGAGCGCGTGCGGGTGCGCGCGGAGCAGGGGGACTTCCACTCCGGCCGGGGCAGGCTGAGCAGCCGCGACGTCAGGGACGAGTACCTCGCCTGGCTCGCCGAGCGGTTCGAGGGCACCGGTGCGGGGATGAAGGCGCTCGTTGACGCCGGCAGCGGGACGGCCTCCCTCTGGGCGCCGCCGGCCTTCCGCGCGGCGGGATACCAGGTGGAGGAGCTGTTCTGCGAGCCCGACGGCCGGTTCCCCAATCGCTCACCCAACCCGTCGGCGGAGGCGCTCGGGGCGGCGTCAGCCCGGGTGCGGGCGGTCGGCGCGGACTTCGCCGCGTGCTTCGACGGGGACGGCGACCGGGTCGCGTTCCTGGACGAGCGGGGGCGCGCCGTCAGCGCCGAGGACGCCCTCATACTGCTGGCCCGCGACGCGCTGCGAACGGCGCCCGGGGCGGCAGTGATCTACGACCAGAAGTGTACGCGCATGGTCCCGCGCGAGATAGAGCGCGCGGGCGGCCAACCCCTCATGGAACGCTCGGGGCACTCGTTCATCAAGCGGCGCCTCGTCGAGGAGGGCGCGCTGCTGGCCGGCGAGGCGAGCGGCCATTTCTTCTTCGGCGAGCTCGGCGGCGACGACGGCACGTACGCCGCACTGAGGATGGGTGAGCTGATCGCCCGCGGCGGCCGCCACCTCGGCGCGCTGCTCGGGACCATACCGCCCTACTTCATCAGCGAGGACGTGCGCGTCACGCGACCCGCCGGCGACTCGGAGCGCCTCGTGCAGCACCTGCGCGACGCCTTCGCCAACCTGCCGCAGGATCACACGGACGGGGTCCGCATCGAGTTCGAGGGCGGCTGGGCGCTCTGCCGGGCCAGCGTCACCGAGCCCGCCATGACCGTGCGCGTCGAGGGCGACACGCCCGAACGCATGGCGGAGATCCGGGACCTGGTGCTCCGCGCGATCCCGCGTGCGCGGGACGGGAAGGCCACGGCGGAATGAAGCGCGGCAGCCACGCGGGCGGGCGTCACTTCAGGACGATGTCTTCGCCGCTGAGGACGCGCTCGCAATAGACACAGCGAAGGACGGGCGGGGACGAGCCGATAACGTCGAAGGCGGTGGTCACGGCCTGCTTGTTGGTCACGCAGTTGGGGTTGACGCAGCGCACGATGCCCTCGACGGCGCGCGGCAGTTCCACCCTGCGTTTCTCCGCGACGCCGAAGTCCTTGATGATGTTCAGCGTCGCGTCGGGGGCGATGAGGGCGATCTTGTTCACCTCCTCCGGCGTCAACTCGCGGCTCTCGATCTTGATCAGGCCCTTCCTGCCCACCTGGCCGCTGGACAGGTTCATGCCGACCAGCACCACGTGCTCTTCCTGGTCCAGCCGCAGTATCTCGGCCACCTTGAAGGTCGCCTCGTTGCTGATGTGGTCGATGACCGTGCCGTTGCGGATGGCCGAAACGCTCATCTCCTGCCTGGAATTGTCTTTGGGCGCCATGGTCATGCCTTTCCGAGCACGAGGGCCAACAGGGCCTGGCGAACGGGCAGGCCGTTCCTGGCCTGCTCGAAGTAAACCGCGTAGGGCGTGTCATCCAGCTCCGTGGACAGTTCGTCCACGCGCGGCAGGGGGTGCATGATGCGCAGCGTCTCCTTGACGCCCGCCGCCGCCAGGACCTCGGGGCCGATCCGGTACGCCCCCTTGACCCTCTCGTACTCGAGGCTGTCGGCAAACCGTTCCTGCTGGATGCGCGTGGAGTAGAGGATGTCCAGGCTCGGCAGCACGTCCTGGAGGTCCTCGGATTCCTCGTATTCCACGCCGGCGTCGTCCAGCGTCCGCAACAGGCCCGCCGGCACGCTCAGCGTGGACGGCGATACGAAGAACTGCCGGCACTCGAAACGGCTCAGCGCCGTCACCAATGAGTGGACCGTCCTGCCGTACTTCAGGTCGCCCACGAACCCCACGTTCAGGCCGTCGATGCGCCCCTGCACCTTCTGGACGGTGTAGAGGTCCAGGAACGTCTGGGTCGGGTGTTGGTTGGCGCCGTCGCCTCCGTTGATCACGGGCACGCCGGCGATTCGCGCCGCCAGCCGGGCGGCCCCCTCCCACGGGTGCCGGAGGGCTATCACGTCGCAGTAGCCGGCCACGATGCGCACGGCGTCGCTGAGCGACTCTCCCTTCTTGAAGGAGGAGTGCTCGGCCTCCCCGAAGTCCAGCACCTGCCCGCCGAGCTTCAGCATCGCCGAGGTGAAGCTGAGCCGCGTGCGCGTGGACGGCTCCAGGAACATCGTGCCCAGGACCTTGCCTTCCAGCAGGCCAAAGTGATCCCCGGCTTCCATGCGGGCGGCTGCTGACAGGACGTGGAGTATCTCTTCGCGCTCGAAGTCCCGAATGCTGATAACGCTGTCGCCGCAACCCAGCATCTTTGCGCCCTCGTCAGAGCCCCCGGTGGTCCGGCCAGGACGCCCCCGGCCTCCGGCGGGATTATAACGCAAAGGCCCGGGCGTGCAACGGGGAGGGAAGTAAGAAGGCAGAAGGCAGAAGTATGAAGTATGAAGTATCGGCAACGCCACAACGCCGGAGTCCAGTGCGGCGAGGGAAGTCAGAAGCTTGCCCGCCTGCGGCGGGGCAGAAGGCAGAAGTATGAAGTATGAAGTATCGGCAACGCCACAACGCCGGAGT
>CAZQEQ010000012.1:8162-53824 GCA_964592385.1 uncultured candidatus Brocadiaceae bacterium
GGGAAGTCAGAAGCTTGCCCGCCTGCGGCGGGGCAGAAGGCAGAAGTATGAAGTAACAACGGCTAAGGCAACGGACAACGGAAACGACGTAAAGGCAGGCGTCAAGCCCGAGGTGCGCGAACGGCGCAAGGGCAGGCCTCAGGCCTGAGGGGCGTAAGGCCCGAGGTACGCAAACGGCGCAAGGGCAGGCATGAGGCTGGAGGCCGGAGGTACGACAACGGCGAACGGCGCACTCGAGTCCGCCGTTGTGCCGTCGCCGTTGTCACTTCTTACTTCCGCCTTCTGCCTTCTGACTTCAGTCTTCAGCCTTCCTCCCCGGCTGCCTCGACCACCAGGTCGCCGACCTCCTCGGTGCTGTAGCCCATCCTGCCCGCGGCGAGGCTTTCCAGCTTGTCGGCGGTGACCCGCATGACGGCGTTCTCGACGCGCCGGGCGGCCGCCGCCTCGCCGACCTGGTCGAGCATCATGCCCATGGCGCAGATGGCGGCCAGGGGATTGATGACGTTCTTGCCCGTGTACTTCGGCGCGCTGCCCCCGATCGGCTCGAACATGGACACGCCTTCGGGGTTGATGTTCCCCCCCGCAGCGATCCCCATGCCGCCCTGGATCATCGCCCCCAGGTCGGTGATGATGTCGCCGAACATGTTGCAGGTCACGATGGTGTCGAACCACTCGGGGTTCTTGATCATCCACATGCAGGTGGCGTCCACGTGCGCGTAGTCCCGCTTGACGTCCGGGTACTCCTCGCCGACCTCCTGGAAGGTCCGCCACCAGAGGTCGTGCGCGTAGGTGAGGACGTTCGTCTTGGCGCAGAGGGTGAGCATCTTCTTGTCGTCCCGGCGACGGCAGTACTCGTAGGCGTAACGGATGCACCGCTCGACGCCGAACCGCGTGCAGACCATTTCCTGGATCGCCACTTCCTGCGGCGTGCCCTTGTAGGTGAATCCGCCGCCGCCCGTGTAGAGCCCCTCGTTGTTCTCGCGCACGACCACGAAGTCCACCTCCTCCGGCCCCTTGTCCTTGAGCGGGCAGTCCACGCCGGGGTAGAGCTTCACGGGGCGCAGGTTGATGTACTGCTCGAGCTCGAAGCGCAGCCTCAGCAGCAGCCCTTTCTCCAGGATGCCCGGGGCCACGTCGGGATGCCCGACGGCGCCGAGGTAGATGGCGTCGAACGTGCGCAACTCCTCCAGCGCGGAGCTGGGCAGCAC
Source organism: uncultured candidatus Brocadiaceae bacterium (assembly GCA_964592385.1). Lineage (GTDB taxonomy): Bacteria > Planctomycetota > Brocadiia > SM23-32 > SM23-32 > CAZQEQ01. Next base: position 9,371 of record CAZQEQ010000012.1, read on the forward strand.
TTCGCCGGTCTTCAGGTAGCGGTCGCCTCCGAAATCGTACTCGACCGTCTCGTACTGGAACCCGTCCAGCTCACTGACGGCCGCCAGCACCTTGAGCCCCTCGCGGACGACCTCGGGGCCCGTGCCGTCTCCCGGTATGACAGCGATCTTGTGCATTGGTCTCTTCCTGCAAACGACATGGTGGGGAACTCTACAACGGACAGACAGGAGAGCTTACAGCGGGAGCGCGGGAAAGTCAAAGACGCCGGGCGCACGGGCGCGTCAACGGGTCCAGTGCGCGACGTTTTCCAGCAGCCGGTCGGCCTCCTGGCGGCTGCGGCAGCGCGTCGTCAGCAGAAGCCCGGGCTGGGGGAGTTCGTGCAGGAGGCACTCCACCTCGTCCGGCCTGCAATCGATGTACAGGAGCTTGCCCGACTCCAGCACGCGCCGGCACAGCTCCGTCCACTCGCTCATCGGCGGGGCACCCTCCCCGGGCACCCACTGGATGCCGGTCAGCTTCGGCAGCCCGAGCAGAGAGTCCAGGTGCCGGACCGCGTCCGGGCCGTCCAGGTGATAGATCGTCCGGCCCACCCACTCCGTCTGCACCCGGATCGACGGCAGGAAGAGGGCGTCGAAGGCGTCCGGCGAGATCATGCAGGAGAAATCGCACTGCAGGTCCACGGCAGGCGACCAGGACCAGATGCCCATCCACGTTATGCTGCCCGGGACGCACTGGTGGATGATGCCGAGGCACGCCTCGTAGTAGCGGTACCAGGCGACCGTTATCCTCTCGACGGCGGGCCCGATGTGATCGGGATTGTCGAGCACGTCGAGGCAGAGCCGTTCCGTGCCCCGCAGCCGGGCCAGTATCTCCCCCGGCCCGTTCAGGTCCGGCAGGCCCACCAGATAGCGCCCCGCCGCCCCGCGCGCGCCCGCCCGGAGAAGCTCCGCCGACACCCGCCACCAGCGGCCCTCGGGATCGAACGCCAGGGGCGGCGTCCGCCGCCAGTCGTCGATGACTGGCTCAACCCAGACCGTGTGCTCGTTGACGAACCGAACCGGGCAGCCCAGGTACGCCGCCAGCACGGCGACCATGCCCCCCGAAACCGGATACAGGACGGGGACGGCCTCTCCTGCCCAGTACGTGGCCGCAATGTCCCGCTCCCGGCGCGGGATCACCTGCTCGGGGTCCGTCCAGTGGCTCTCGAGGTCGGCCGGCGCGGGCGGGGGCGGCGGCGTGCCTTCCTGCGGCGCGGTCACCATGACGGGGGCGCGGTCCAGTATCTCGCCCCGCCACCACGCGTCGATGCGCCGCCTGCACTCGGCCCAATCCGGTTTGAACTCCAGTTCCACCGAGCGCATTACCCTCCGCGGAGCGGGCCGCGCGCCTATCCGAGTTCTCCGGTCTTCCAACCGATAAGGAGCACGGCCCGAGCCTGGCGAACGTCCGGGACATCTACCTCGTAGCGCCGGCTCAGTTCCCCCAGGATGTCTTCGTCCCGGGGGTTCACCTTGCCGGTGGCCCACTTTTCGAGGTCCTTGGTGACGACGATCTCGAACCCAACATGCTCTCGGGCTGCCAGCTGCTCTATGGTCCGACGCATGTCGGTGACCAACTCGGGACACAGCCGGAGGCCCTGGTGCTCGTCCTCGCACACGTAGAGTTCGGGATCCACCATAACCGAGACGGCTTCCAACCAGGAGCCGAAGTCCTCGACGCTCTTTCCCGGCCCGTTTCCGGCCCCCGTCTGGAACTCCTCAACTCCGCTTCCCAGGTGCCGGCCGTCCCACGTAGCCCAACTGCACTGCTCACCCGGGTTCAGGGCAACCATCCTCATCTGCATGCTCCTCACGCCTCTTGGTTCGCGTGCTTCACTGAATCGGGAAACGTCCATTATGCCGCCCGCACGCCGCGGAAGCAAAGGCGCGCCTCCTTCGCGGCAACGTACGGGGTCCGGGAAGGGGCGAAGCGGCGGCCGCACCACGGCCGGGTCAGAGCCATTCCTCGCCCGTGTTGCGGATGACGATGTGCCGGCGCCATTCGGGAACCGGTTCGGGGAAATCGCTGCGGTGGTGCACGCCGCGCGACTCCTCCCGCTGGCGGGCACACATCACGGTCAGGCGCGCCACAATCAGCATGTTCTGAAGCTGCCAGCCCTGGGGGGCGGCAAACTCCTTGTCCATCACGTACCGGCACCAGAAGGTGATCGTATCCAGGGCCTCGTCGAGGCCGGGGCCGTCGCGCACAACTCCCGCGTCGCGCCACATCAGGCTCTTCAGGGAGTTCTCCACGTCGGCCAGGTTCAGGGTCCCGTAGGCGGGCTCCTGCGGCAGGCCCTGCAGGGCGTGCACCGACAGCGGCTCCGGCATCTCGCGCAGGCCGGCGGCGGCCACCTCCGCGCACCGGCGACCGAAGACCAGCCCTTCCAGCAACGAGTTGCTGCCGAGCCGGTTGGCGCCGTGCAGGCCCGTGCAGGCCACCTCGCCGCAGGCGAGCAGGTTCTTCACGTCCGCCCGCCCCATCAGGTCCGTCTGGACGCCGCCGACCATGTAATGGGCCGCCGGCCGGACGGGTATCAGGTCTTCCGAAGGGTCCAGGCCGAAACGCCGGCACAGCCCCATGATCGTGGGGAACCTCTCCTCCAGATAGGAGGCGGGCATCGTCGTGACGTCCAGGTAAACGTGCGTGTGCTGGGTGCGCCGCATCTCCTCGATGATGCTCCGGCTCACGACGTCGCGCGGGGCCAGCTCCGCGTCCGGGTGATAGCCGGGCATGAAGCGCTCGCCGTGGCGGTTCCTCAGCAGTGCGCCCTCGCCGCGCATCGACTCGGTGATCAGTGCGCGCGAAGCACCCGCCACGTAAAGCGTCGTCGGGTGGAACTGCATGAACTCCAGGTCCTGCAACGACGCACCCGCCCGGAAGGCCATGGCGATGCCGTCCCCGGTCACGACGGGCGGATTGGTCGTCTCCCGATAGACCCGCCCGCAGCCGCCCGTGGCCAGGACCGTCTGCTTGGCCCGCGCCATCATGAGCCCGTGCGACTCGTGCCAGACCAGCGCACCGTGGCAGACGCCCTCCAGCGTGAGAAGGTCCAGGGCGAACGTCCTCTCGAATACCTCCACGTTGGCGCGCCGGCGGACGCGGTCGATGAGCACATCCTGGATGGCCCGGCCCGTGGCGTCCCCGTTGGCGTGCAGGATGCGCGCCTGGCTGTGCCCCCCCTCCCGGGTCAGTGCGAAGTCCGCCCCCGCCCGGTCGAATCGCACGCCCAGTTCGACCAGGTCCGCGATCCTGTCGGGCGCCTCCTCCGTCACAATGCGGACGGCTTCCTCGCTGCAGAGGCCGCACCCGGTCTCAAGCGTGTCCCGCAGGTGCTCTTCGGCGCTGTCGCCAGGAGCGACGGCCGCGGCCACGCCGCCCTGCGCATCCGCGGTGCTGCCTGCCGAGAGGTCTCCCTTTGTAACCAGTAGGACGGACACGTCATCAGGCAGGCCGAGAACCGTGCTCAGGCCGGCCACCCCGCTGCCCAGGACCAGCACGTCCGTGAAGACCTGCGGGATGTTGTAACTGCTGAAATGCACAAGGTAGCGGCGCAGCCGCAGCGGTCTTCTCATGGCTCTTCGGAAAGCGCTTTGTAGTACTGGTCGACCATCTCACGGTAGCGCGGCGAGAGCAGGTCCGCTGCCCCCTCGAAGCGGCTCCGCAGCTCATCCTCCGTGAGCCCGCCGAGCAAACCATCCCTCAACTCAATGTCCGGCAGGGCCAGGCGCGCCCCCGACAGCACCTGGCCGCCGTCCTCCGGCGCTTCCTCGCCGTCGGGCTTCTCAGCTTCGGTAACCTGCTCCCGGTACCGCCCGACCAACTCCTTCAGCTCCTCGCGTGTCATGCCGAGGTCTTCCAGGAAGCCCTCGGGGAGTTGGTCCTCATCTATCAGTCGCTCCATCTCCTCTACCAGGGCCACCGGACCGCTGCGCAGCCGTTGCTCGACGGCGCCGTCGCCGGGCAACTGAGACACCCCCCCGCCCGAAGTGCTGCCCGCACCGGCGCCGGGCTGTCCGCCGCCGGGAGGTCCGCCGGGGCCGCCACTGACCGTTCCAGCGCCCTGCGCCCCCTGGCCTTCGCCCGCCGGGCCGCCCGCGCCCTGTCCTGCGGCCCCCGCCTGCCCCGCGCCCTGGCCGGCTTGCCCGGCGCCCTCACCTGCTGCGCCGGCTTGCCCGGCCCCTTCACCTGCCGCGCCGGCTTGCCCGGCACCCTCACCTGCTGCGCCGGCTTGCCCGGCACCCTCACCTGCCGCGCCGGCTTGCCCGGCCCCTTCACCTGCCGCGCCGGCTTGCCCGGCGCCCTGACCGGGCGCGCCGCCCTCCGCCCCGCCGGCCTCCTGGGCGCCACCTTCCCCACCGGCCCCCGCTTCGCCCGCGCCCTGGCCGGGCGCGCCGCCTTCCGCCCCGCCGGCCTCCTGGCCACCACCTTCCCCACCGGCCCCCGCTTCGCCCGCGCCCTGGCGGGGCGCGCCGCCTTCCGCCCCGCCCGCCGGTGCACCGGGAGCGCCGGGCGCTCCCTCAGGCCCCGGCACTCCCCCGGCCGGGCCGCCTTCCTCGCCCCCGGCAGGTTCCCCGCCGGGGAGGCCCCCTGGTTCGCCCGGCCCCTGCTGGCCCGGCGGGCCTTCGCCGGCCTGCGGCCCGTCATCGCCACCCGGTTCTCCGCCCGGTTCGCCGCCGGGCGCACCGTCCGCCGGGGCGCCTTCCGGCCCCGGCTGGCCGCCTTCGGGTGCCTCCCCTCCAGGTGGGGCGCCTCCCTGCGGGTCATCCGCGCCCCCGGCGGGCGGCAGTCCCTCGGGGCCCTGTCCCGCTTCGGGACCCTGGCCCGCCTCCGGGGCGGTCCCGTCTTCCTCGCCGCCGACCCCGGGCAGCCCGGGCAGGCCCGGCTCGGCGCCTTGTTCGGGCGCAGCGGGTCCCAGGTCCTGCTCCTGCCCGCCTGGGCCGACGTCCTGCCCCGCCTCAACGGCTTCGCCGGCGGGCTCTCCAGGACGCTCGTCCATCCCCTCTCCTTCGCCCTCACGCATCGCGTCCTCACCGACTCCGGCAGCTCCGTCCTCCCCCTCCCCTCCCGCTGCGGGCTCGTCATCAATGAGATCGCGCAAGCGCCTGGCGATGTCCTCGACGTCGCGGACCTCGCCGCCCTCCTCGCGTTCGGCGACCTCCTCAACATCCTCGGCCGGCTCGCCCGGCACGCCTTCCTCGGCGCCGAGGCCGTCCGCCGGCAGCAACTGCGGCCCTACGATGACAATGCGCCGCCGCTCGGAACGGGTGACGTGCGGGACGCCGGGATGGTTGTCCTGGGCCTCCAGGTAGTACGTCACCACCTGGCCCGGCACCACGTTGAGGTCGGCAAGCTGCCAGTTGTGGGCGGCCTTGTCGAGCTTCCTTGCGGGCGGCTGAGCTATGACGACGGGCTGCCGGAAAAAGCCCTCCACGCCGTAACAGAGCCGCATCTCAACCAGGCCGAAGTCGTCGGAGGCGCTGTAAACGACCCGCGCCGTGTCCGTGCGGCCCAGCCTGACGTCGTCCGGCGGCTCGTGCAGCGTGACCCTGGGCGGCTGGTCTTCCAGGCAGGTCAGCGCGAACTCCAGGGGGGTCTCGTTCCTGAACGTCGCCCCGTTCGGGTAAGGCGCTGTCTCGTAGTGAACGGCATACGAGTCCGAACGCAGCACGGTGAACTCGCCCTGCAATGCCGCCTGTCCCTGCACGGGTCCGAGCAGCACGCGCGTGCCGGAGCCGAACTGGACGTATCCGCTCCCCGGCGGCAGGCTGGTCCACGCGGTCAGCGTGACGGCCGTGCCCTTGACGACCTCTGCGCTGCCTTCCTCAACCGCCTGACGGGGCAGGCCGGTGTAGGCGGGCGGGACTAACCCGAGCCGCACGCGCTCCACGACCGGCTTCGGCAAGGCCGTGATACTGAAAAGCTCGCTCCGCGTGTCGCCGGCCCCCACGTGGTACGAGCCGTCCTCCAGCACGGGCGGAAAGGTGCTCTGCCACCGGTCGGGGTCCCGTTCCGAGAGCAGTATGCGCCGCCCCTTGAAAGTCGTCCCGTCCCAGACCGCGTAAACGTTCTCCGGCTCTGCACCGCTGACCCTGACTTTCAGGACGGGTCGGTCGCCGACGACCACGTACATGTCGCCCGGCTCGATCTGCGCCAGGCGCGTGGCCGTGGGGGGCAATATCTCGGCGCGCGGCCTGAAGAGCCTGGCCATGCTGACCGCCGCGCTCTTCGGCGAAAAGAGGGCATAAACCAGAAACGTCACCACGACCGCAGAGACGGCGACGGCCATCCGCACGTAGGGCGAGACGTCCACGGCCACGGTCGAGTCCATTCCCTGCACGTGGGCCCTGGACTTGCGGCCGAGTATCAGCTTCAGTTCCCTCGGGGTGCGGCGGTCGTCCCGCACCTGAAGGTAGCTGATCAACGCATTCCTCAGGTCGGGATCGCGCTCCTCGATCCTGCGGGCGACGTAGAGCCGTCCCATGCCCCACAGCAGGGGATAGAACGTGGCCGTCAGCGCGCCGGCGCCGAAGCAGATGAAGAACGTCCGGCAGAACGCCATCCGCCCGCCGTGCTGGAGAACGAACAGGTGGTCCAGCAGCACGCCGAGGAAGACCATTCCGGCGACGACCAGGACTATCCATAGGTAGCCCCAGCCCAGACGCCAGAAGGCGGCGGACCAACGGATGGAATCGATCTTCGCGAGGATCGGATCCCCGTTGCCGCGCTTCGTGTTCCTGCCCGCCATGCTCGCTCCCAGATTGGGGAACGACGACCCCATACCGGTATTATAGTCGAGGTCCGCCGGCAAATAAACACCCCGCGTCAGCCGCGCTGCTCCAGCAGCAGCACCGGCGCGAAGCCGACGTGGTCCGCGCTCACGCAACGGTACTCCACGCCGTCCATGAGGCCCTCGAAGGCGTTGCGCGCGTCCGCACCGTGCACGTGTCCGTAAACGGCGCGACTGACCCCCGCGTCGGCGATCATGCGGCAAAGCTCCGTCTGTCCGGACGGGCTGCACGGCGGGAAGTGGAACATCGCGACCGCCACCTCCCAGTCGAGCCGCCGGAGCGACTCCAGCGACATGCCCAGCCGGATAACCGCACGCCGCCAGTGCTTCTCGTCAGTGGCCGGGTCATACTCGGGATGGGAGGGCCAGAGCCAGCCGCGCACCCCGCAGACGGCCACGCCGCCGCGCACGTGCGCGTCGTAGCGGACCGGGTGCATCGAGGCGCCCACGGCGGCGTGCACCAGGCCGGGACGCGAGTACCAGTAGTCGTGGTTGCCCCGAATGAAGTACTTCTCGCCCGGCAGGGAATCTATGAAGTCCAGGTCCGGCCGCGCCTCGTCCAGCGTCATGGCCCAGCTCAGGTCCCCGCAGAGCAGGACCACGTCGTCCGGCGCCACGGCCTCGCCCCAGTTGCGTTCGATCTTGCCCCGGTGGTCCCTCCACTCGGGGCCGAACACGTCCATGGGCTTCTCGCCCGAGGCGGACAGGTGCAGATCGGCTATCGCGAAGACCTTCACGGTGACGGAGACCCGTCCGAAGCGGAGTGCAATGTCAGGGCTCAGGGCCTTGGAGCTACCCGGGCTCTTCTTCCCCGAGCTTGCGACCGATGCCGCCCTTGGTGACGGTGATCTTGATGTCCTTCTCCGGGTCGATGCGCAGGACGATTTCATCGTCCTGAATCCGCACAATGCGGCCGCAGATGCCGCCGATGGTGACCACGTCGTCCTTGACCCGGAGGTCGTTCAGCATGTTCTCTCGCTGGCGCTGGCGCTTCTTCTGCGAGCGGGAGGTGAACCAGATGAACAGCACGAAGATGGCGATGATCGGTGCGAATGCCAGAAGCCCCTGCATGGGGTTCGCCTGCTGGGCGCCGGTGCCTTCAACGGGTGCAACATCCCCGGCCTCCTCCGCCAGCACAACGAGATTGGCGAGCATATTGGCCATCATTCTTCCTTTCCTCTCAGGTAACGCCCGACGAAACCGTCCCTGAACTCGGCGAAGCAGCCCCGACGGATCGCACCGCGCGCCGCGTTCAGAAGCCTCGCGTAGAATGCCAGGTTGTGCGCGCTGAGCAGCACCGGCCCGAGCATCTCGCCCGCGCGGAACAGGTGGTTCAGGTACCCGCGGGAGTATAACCGACAGCACGGGCAGTCGCAACCCCGCTCGACGGGCCGGGGGTCGTCGCGCCACGCGCTGTTGCGCAGGCGAAGCCTGCCGTCCGGCGTGAAGGCCGTCGCGTTCCGGCCCATCCTGGTCGGCGCAACGCAGTCGAACAGGTCCACCCCCTCCCCTATCGCCGTGATCACGTCCACCGGGAACCCGACCCCCATCAGGTATCGCACGCGATCCTCCGGGAGCATCGGAGCGGTCAGGGCAACGGTGCGGCGCCGCTGCCCTTCGTCCTCCCCGACGCTGACGCCGCCCATGGCGTAGCCGTCGAACCCGAGCTCCACGGTGAGCCGCGCGCTCCGCTCCCTCAGGTCATCGAAGACGCTGCCCTGCACGATGCCGAACAGGGCCTGGTCGCCGCGCTCGTGGCAGTCCTTGCAGGCGGCGCTCCAGCGCATGGTGCGCTCCAGGGCGGCCTCGGCCAGCTCGCGGCTGCACGGGTACGGCGGGCAGTGGTCGAGCACCATCGCCACGTCGCTGCCCAACAGGGCCTGGACCTCCATGCACCGGCGCGGGCCGAGGAAGATCTGCGCGCCGTCAACGGGGCTGCGAAAGGCCACGCCGTCCTCGCTGATGCGGCGGTGCGCCTGGAGGGAGAAGACCTGGTAGCCGCCGCTGTCGGTCAGGATCGGCCCGTCCCACCCCATGAACGCGTGCAGGCCGCCCAGCCGCGCGACGACCTCGGCCCCGGGCCGCAGGGCCAGGTGGTAGGCGTTGGCCAGCAGCATCTGCGCGCCCAGCTCGCGCAGTTGCGCCGGCGTCAACCCGCGCACGGTCCCGCGACTGCCCACGGGCATGAAAGCCGGCGTCTCGACCGTGCCCGAGCGCAGCGCCAGGCGGCCGGTCCTGGCCCCTGTCGCGGCGTCCCTCGCTGTGACCTCGAAGTGCATTCCCCTCGCTCCCGTCAGGCCACGAACATCGCGTCCCCGTAACTGTAGAAACGGTACCGCTCCCTGACGGCCTCCGCGTAGGCCGCCAGCACGCGCTCGCGGCCGGCGAACGCGGAAACCAGCATCAGCAGCGTGCTGCGCGGCAGATGGAAGTTGGTGATCAGCCCGCCGACGACGCGGAACTCGAACGGCGGATGGATGTAGAGGTCCGTCCATCCGCTCTGCTCGGCCCAGCGCCCCGTCCGGGCCACGTACTCGAGCACGCGACACGTCGTCGTGCCGGTGGCGATCACGCGCCTGCCCTCGCGCAGCGCGTCCTCGACGGCGCGGGCGGTCTCCCCCGGCAGGTGGAAGAACTCGGCCTCCAGGCGGTGTTCCTCAACGTCCTCACTGCGGACCGGCCGGAACGTGCCCGGCCCCACCATGAGCGAGAGCACGCACACCTCGACCCCGCCCTGCCGGACGCGCGCCAGCAGGTCCTCCGTGAAGTGCAGGCCGGCAGTGGGCGCGGCCACCGCCCCGGGGCGGCGCGCGAAGACCGTCTGGTACCTGTCCCTGTCCAGCTCCGGCATTCGCTCCGGCATCCCAAGCCGCCTGCGGGCCCGGCGGACGTACGGCGGCAGTGGCATCCAGCCCGAACCCAGCAGCCCCTCAGCCGCCCCCGCCTCCAGAGACACGACCCAGTAGCCGTCGCCCTTCCGCTCGCGCAGTGTGATCGCCTCGGACGACCCCTCGACGACGAGGGTCTCCCCCTCGTGCAGCCGGGCGGAGCCGCTCACCATCGCCAGCCACGGTTCGCCCTCGGCGCCGGTGCCCCCCTCGCGACGGACGAGCAGAATCTCCGCCGCGCCGCCCGTCGCCCGCCGGGCCGCCAGCCGCGCCGGCAGGACCCGCGCGTCGTTCACCACGAGCACGTCCCCCGCGTCCAGCAGCCCGGGCAACTCGTGGAAGCGGCGGTGCCGCGCGGCGCCGCTGCCGCGGTCCAGGACGAGCAGCCGGGCCTGCTCGCGGCGTTCGGCCGGCACCGCCGCGACCAGGTCCTCCGGCAGGTCGTAATCGAAAAGCTCTGTCTTCATCATGGGTGACCTCGGGACGGCCTGCGGTCATCGGACAGAATATGCCACAAGGCGGCTGGCGCCACAAGCGCGGACCCCTCGCGCCGGCCCAAGACGCTTGCAATTGCAGGCCGACTCAATTACATTCGCAGCCGGCGGGATTGCGGACCCGAGACTCCCCCGAAAGGCACCGTCATGGGCACGCCGGAGCAGGCTGGACCGTGGCCGGAGCGGCCGGCCTTCCGGATCGACCTGCCCTCGGGCAAGACGCTCGACATGGGACCGCGCCCACTCGTCATGGGCGTGCTGAACGTCACGCCGGACTCCTTCAGCGACGGCGGCCGCTTCGCCGAAACGCAGGCCGCCGTCGAGCACGCGCTCCGCATGTGCGCCGAGGGGGCGGACATCCTCGACGTGGGCGGCGAGAGCACGCGGCCCGGCAGCGACGCCGTACCGGCCGACGCCGAAATCGACCGCGTCCTGCCCGTCATCCGGGGACTGGCCGGGCGGGTTGACGCGCCCATCAGCATCGACACGCAGAAGGCGGAGGTGGCCGCGGCCGCGCTGGACGCCGGGGCGGAGATCATCAACGACGTCAGCGCCCTGCGCACCGACCCCAACATGCCCGCCCTGGCGGCGGCCAGGGACGCGCCCGTCGTGCTCATGCACATGCAGGGCACGCCGAAGACGATGCAGGCGGAGCCCGCCTACGGGGAGGTCGTCGGCGAAGTGATAGACTGGCTGCAGGAGCGCGTGGACTACGCCGTCGCGCGCGGCGTCGCCGAGGAGCGCATCGTGGTGGACCCGGGCATCGGTTTCGGCAAGAAGCTCGGGCACAACCTGGAGCTGCTGCGCCGGCTGGGCGAGATGCACGCGCTCGGCCGGCCGCTGCTGGTCGGCACCTCGCGCAAGTCCATGATCGGCACGATACTCGGCCTGCCGGCGGACGAGAGGCTTTGCGGCACGCTGGCGACGGTGGCCGGCGCCGTCCTCTCGGGATGCCACGTCGTGCGGGTGCACGACGTGCGGCCCGCGCGGGAGGTTGTTGCAGTCTGTGAAGCGATTCGGCAAGGGATAGGGTTTGGAGATGCCTGAGTTCGTATCCCAGCTCGGCCACTGGTTCAGCGTCCGCGGCCTGATGCTGCTGAAGGCGGCGGTCGAAGTGGGCGTCATCTTCGTCCTGGTCTCCGCGTTCCTGTGGGTCATGGAAGGCACGCGGGGCATGGGGATTCTGAAGGGCCTACTGCTGCTGAGCGGGGTGCTGGCGCTGGTCATCATCCTGGTGCTGCCCTACTTCCAGATGGAGAGCCTCAACTGGGTGATAACGCGCGTGGTGCCGATCGTGCTGGTGCCGCTGGTGATACTGTTCCAGCCGGAGATAAGGCGGGCGCTGATACGGCTGGGGCAGAACCCCCTGTTCCGGGCGTTCTTCAGGCCCTACGGGGGCTTCACGGACGAGCTGGTCCGGGCGACGTTCAGCCTGGCCCGAGACCGCGTGGGCGGCATCATAGCCATAGAGCGAGAGGTCGGCCTGAAGAGCTACGTCGAGGGCGGCGTGCGCCTGGACGCTGAGGTCTCGGCCGAGCTGATAAAGACGGTGTTCTGGCCGGGCACGCCGCTGCACGACGGCGCCGTCGTCATCCGGCAGCAGCGCATCATCGCCGCCGGCTGTCTGTTCCCCCTGACCGACAACCCGCAGTTCGCCCGCGAGCTGGGCACGCGGCACCGGGCAGGGGTCGGCGTCACCGAGGAGTCCGACGCCGCGGCGATCATCATCAGTGAGCAGACGGGGGAAGTGTCCCTCGCCGTTGACGGGAGGCTCCAGCGCGACCTGGACGAGAAGTCGCTCCACCGGGCGCTGGAGGAACTGGCGGCTGAAACGCACCGCGAGGAGTGAACGTCGGGCATGTTGAGACGATTCTTCAAAGCGATCTTCGGCAACTTCGGCCGCAGCCTGGTCGCCTTCGTCGTCGCGCTGGCGATATGGTTCTACGCGAACGCGAAGGTCACCACGGAAGTCGACCTTAAGGCCGACATCCTGATCGAGCCCCCGCCCGACCACTCCGTGGTCTACCAGAGCGAAAAGGAGTTGCACGTTCGCCTCTCCGGGCCGGACCACCTGGTATCGAAGGTCCGCGGCCAGACGGCGCAGGGCCGGGCCAGGCTCACCCACGCCATCGAGGCCGCGGACCTGAAGAACGGGTGGGCCGTGCTGGACATCGACCCGGAGTGGCTCCAACTGGACCTGCTCGAGCGTGAGTTCGTGCAGTTGCGCTTCGAGAACATCGGCCCGAAGCAGGTCGAGGTCTTTGTCAGCCCGGTCGTCGAACGAGTGCTCCCCGTGGAGCCCAGGCGTTCGGGGGAGCCGCCCGAGGGCTTCCAGCTCGAAAGGCCGCTCGAGGCCGTCCCGCCGACGGTGCGCGTCACCGGGCCCGCCGTGGCGCTCGACTCGCTGGAGCAGATACCGACGGAGAGGGAGGTCCGGCTCTGGGACGCGCGGGGGCGTTCGTCCACCGAGTCCTACGCGCTCAAGCGGACCGTTGACGTGACGCTCGCCAACGGCCAGAAGGTGCCCGTGGCCCTCAAGCTCAGCGAGGACAGCGTCAAGGTGACCATCCTCCTGGCCGAGAAGGCGCGGGAGAAGGCGGCGTTCGCCGACCTGATCCTCGCCTTCAGGGTCGTGCCCGGATGGCCTTACGCAGCGGAGATGGACGAAGGGGCCGGGACCTGCTCGGTGACCGTGGAGGCCGCCCCGGAGGTCCTGCGCAGGCTCAAGCCGGAGTCCATCCGCCCCTACGTTGACCTGACGGCGCTGCCGGACGAGCCAATAGCCCCCGGCGCCAGCGCCCCCTACCAGGAACGGATCTGGGTGGACCTGCCCCGCGACCTGCCCATCGCCTCCTACAGCGTCCAGCCGGAACGGGTCACCATCCTGTTGAAGAATCCCGCCCGATAGACAACAATACCGTTCCGGCAACGTGTCGTCGGGAGGTGTCAGAGATGGGACTGCTCGGAGTAAACGTCGATCACGTCGCGACCATCCGCCAGGCCCGGCGCACGTACGAGCCGGACCCGGTCCGGGCCGCTGCGGAAGCCGAACTGGGCGGGGCGGACATCATCACGGTGCACCTGCGCCAGGACCGGCGCCACATCAACGACCGGGACCTGCGCCTGCTGCGCGAGACCGTCACGGTGGAACTGAACCTGGAAATGTCACTGGCCGAAGACATCGTCGAGATCGCCCTGCAAACCGGCCCGGACATGACGACGCTGGTCCCGGAGGGCCGCCAGGAAGTGACGACCGAAGGCGGGCTGGACGTCGTCGGCCAGGCCGAACGCCTCCAGGCCGCCGTGCAGCGGCTCACCGACAAGGAGATACCGGTCAGCCTCTTCCTGGACCCCGACGAGGAACAGATCGTCCGCGCCGCTGAGCTTGGCGCGACGTTCGTCGAACTGCACACCGGCCGATACGCCAACGCGCAGACGGCCGCGGAAAGGCTGCGCTGTCTGGAGGAACTGGCCAGGGGCGCCGAAGACGCCAGGGGACTCGGCCTGACGGTGAACGCCGGCCACGGGCTCACCTATCGCAACGTGGCAGACGTCGTGCGGCGGTTCCGTCCGCACGAGCTCCACATCGGCCACAGCATAGTCTCCCGGGCCGTGTTCACGGGCCTCCGGGAGGCCGTCCGGCAGATGAAGGACATCATCTGGCGCACCGAGGCGTCGCCGCCGGAGCAAGCACGAGGAGGACCCCATCGTGGGCATTGACAGGGACAAGATCAAGGAAGGCGTCCGGTCCATCCTGGAGGGGCTGGGACGCGAGGTTACCGGGGACCTGGCCGAGACGCCCGACAGGGTGGCCGATGCATACGCGGAGATATTCGGCGGGCAGTCCCAGCAGTTGGAGGACCTGCTCAAGGTCTTCCACACCGAGAGATACGACGAGATGGTGCTGGTGCGCGACATCCCCTTCTACTCGATGTGCGAGCACCACCTGCTGCCCTTCCACGGCCGCGCCCACGTGGCCTACATCCCCAGGGGCGGCCGCATCACCGGCCTGAGCAAGCTGGCCCGGATCGTCGAGATGCACGCGCGCCGGCTTCAGCTTCAGGAGCGCATGACGGTCGACATCGGCCGGACCCTCACCCAGGCGCTCGAGCCCAAGGGCGTCATGGTCGTCGTCGAGGCCGAACACCTCTGCATGACGATGCGCGGCATCAAGAAGCCGGGCTCCCTGAGCGTCACCAGTGTCGTGACCGGCCTGTTCCGCGAGAACCCGGCCACCCGCGCCGAAGCCATGACCCTGATCTACAGCGGCCGATGACCGAAGACGCCCGGAAACCTGCCCTGAGCGCAGCCGAGGGGGTCGCCGAGTTCATCGAGCTGGGCTCGCCCGAGCAGAAGATCCAGGTGGCCTGCGCCCGCATCTCGCGCTGTTACGCCCGGGGCCAGACCGTGGCCGTCTACGCGCCGGACGCCGGAGAGGCAGCCGAGCTGGACGGGGCGCTCTGGACCTTCCGCCAGCAGTCGTTCATCCCCCACACGCGCATCGAGGAGGCCGGCGACCCGCTCATCGAGCCGGTCGTCATCTTCAGCGGGGAGCCTGGGGACCTGGAGTCAGACGTGCTGTTCGTGGCGTCGGCGCAGGGATGGCCCGAGTGGTTCGGCCGCTACGAGCACATCTACGACTTCGCCCCGCTCTACGACGAAGGCCTGAAGCAGGCCGCGCGGGAGCGCTTCGCCGCCTGCCAGGCGGCCGGCTACCACATGCGCTTCATCCGTTCCTGACGCGCTCGCCGAAGAGCGTCAGCGGCGTCGAGCCCACGATGCGCACCCCGCACAACTCGCCGGCCAGGCCGGGCGGCGCGGGGAACGCGACGATGTCGTTGCCGCGCGTGCGGCCGCTCAGCTTGCCCGGGTCCTTCCTGCTCACGCCGTCCACCAGCACCTCAACCGTCCGCCCGACCATCGAGGCGCGTCGTTCGGCGTCCACCTCCTGCTGGGCCTCCAGCAGGATGCGGTGCCGCTCCCTCTTGACATCGTCCGGCACGTCGTCCGGCCAACGGGCGGCGCGCGTCTCCTCGCGGGGCGAGTACTTGAACATGAAGCTCTGCTGGAAGCGGACTTCCCGCAGGAGCCGGAGCGTCTGCTCGAAGTCGGCGTCCGTCTCCCCGGGAAAGCCCACGATGAAGTCGCTGGCCAGCTCCGCGCCGGTGATGCGGGCACGGGCGCGCTCGACCATTTCGCGGTAATCCGCCGCGGTGTAGCCCCGGTTCATCCGGGCCAGGACGGCGTCCGAGCCGCTCTGCGCCGGCACGTGCAGGTGCTCGCAGACTCCCTTGCAGCCGGCCACCGCGTCGAGTATGCGGTCGGACATGTCCTTCGGGTGGCTGGTGAGGAACCGGATGCGCTCCAGGCCGTCCACCCCGTTGACGAGCGCGAGCAGGTCGGCCAGGTCCGCCGGCTCGTCGAGGCCCTTGCCGTAGCTGTTCACGTTCTGGCCGAGCAGCGTGACCTCGCGCACGCCGTCCGCTGCCAGCCGCTCCACCTCGGCCAGGACGTCGGCGGGCGGCCTGCTGACCTCGCGCCCGCGCACGTAGGGCACGACGCAATAGGCGCAGAAGTTGTCGCAGCCGCGCATAACGCTCACGTAGGCGCCGTGGCCGCTCTGCCGCATGGAGCACGAGCGCTCGAACCGCAGCGGCTCGCCGAGGTCCAGGTCCACGACCGGGCGGTCCCCCTCGCGGACGCGCGACAGGTGCCCTGGCACCCTGAGCAGCGCGCCCGTGCCGCAGGCCAGCGACACGAAGGGGAAGCGTTTGACGATCTCGTCGCCGAGCCGCTGCGCCATGCAGCCGATGACGCCCAGGACGAATCGCGGGTCCGCCTCAGCCCGGCGCCGCAGGGCGCCGAGGTGCGAGAACACCTTGTCCTCCGCGTGCCGGCGGACGCTGCAAGTGTTGTACAGGACGGCGTCGGCCCGGTCCGGCTCATCGGTCAGCGCGAACCCTGCGCGGGCCAGCTCACCGCGCAGGACCTGGCTGTCCAACCTGTTCATCTGACAGCCGAAGGTCACGATGCAGACTGTTGTCGGTTCGGGGCTCATAATCGCCTGAAAGGGTGCGCCGTCTCAGGACGTCGCCTCGCCGATGGCCTTCTGGACAAGGCGCTCAACGGCCTGCCGCCCGCTGCGCACGTCCTGGGTCGTTCTGCCCTCGACGTTGAGCCGGAACTCGGCCTTCTTGCCCGGCTGGCGCAGGTTGAACCACCAGTTGGCGGTCCGCACGGTCAGCCCGTCGATGAGTTCCCGCCGGGCGTCCTGGAACTCGTCCCGCACACGGGTGAGGACGGTCTGCGCCAGATCGGCGGACGGCAGCTCCAGCACCACCTCCCCGCTGCGGCTGAACCGGTCCAGCTCCGCCGCCAGCTCGGAGGCCGGCTCCTTGCGCCGCGACAGGTGGCAGCAGAAGATCAGCAGCGCCAGGAACGGCGACGGGAAGTGGAAGAAGTCCCGGAAGTAGTGCAGGCCGGTCGCGTCCGCCCCGTAGAGGGCGTCGTTGCGGCGGAAGTGCCGCGCAAAGGCCGTCTGGCCGGTCGGCGCGCTGACGGCCTGCCCGCCCGCCTCGGCGACCCTGTCGCCGAGGGCGGCGCTGGAGCGCAGGTCGAAGGTGACCGAGCCGCCCGGGGTGCGCATCAGCAGTTCCGTGGCGATGAATCCGGCGGCCACGTCGTGCCGCAGCAGGTTCCCCGCCTCGTCGAAAAAGACGACCCTCTCGGCGCTGAAGTCGAAGGCCGCGCCGCAGTGGGCGCCCGTCCGCCTGAGCGCACTGCGCACGGATGCAACCGTCTCCTGTGCCGGGAACATCTTCCCCAGCAGCGCGCCGCCGTCCTCCGCGTCTAGGTCGGCGCCGACCGTTTCCACGGGCAGCTGGGCGAGGACCGCCCTCAACGCGCGGCCGGCAAGGCCGCCCCCGGTATCCAGGAAGAGCTTGATCTGACCCATGTTGGGGGCGAACTTCTGCACGTAGGGGGCATAGTCGCCCATGGGATCGATCTCGCGCATCCCGCCCGGCAGTCGGCTTCGCCCGACGCGCAGCCTGCGGGCTATCAGGCCGACCTTCTCCAGGCCTGCGCCGAAGCTCACGGGCGTCCCGTCCGAGTCCCACAGACGCACGCCGTTGACGCTCTCCGCGTGGCTGCCCCCGCCGATGAAAGCGGCGCCGACGTAGCCGTCCGAGCCGAGCAGGAAGCCGAGCACCTCCGGCGGCACGGCCCCGGCGCCGACCACGTCCATGCCGCCCTTGTTGACGCCTTCCGCAAAGGCCCGGCTGAAACCGCGCGAGCTTCCCCGCAGGTCACAGCCCACCACCAGACGCGAGGAGGACGGGCTCTGGGCGCGCAGGTACTGCGCCGCGGCCAGCCCGACCTTGCCCAGCACGTAGGCATTGACGTCCTTGGGCGCGCGCCCCAGAACCGCCGTCGCCCGGAAGATGGACGTGGATACCTTGGGGTCCGTCGGGGCCGAGCCCGCGACCTCGGGGTCCCGCAGCGGGCACAGGAGGCACTTGGGGTACTGGTTCCGCTGGCGCGTCTTGCAGATGGCCCACGAGATGCTCTTCGACTCTCCCGGGCACGTTCTGGATTCGTCCTGTTTGGCCGGCATCGCCTCGCTCCGCAGTCGTTCTGACAGCATCAGCATACGCCACGCGGGCAAGCACCGTCAAACAACTCGACGATCCGGCCGCGGCGCGGCGCGCGGCATTCCCGTGGAATGGACCGGCCGCCGGCCATATACTACCCGTCTGGCAACCAGTCCCGGCAACAACGGGGAACCGCCGGATGCGGAACGGGCCATCAGAGGCGTACCTGCTGTGCGGCGGGGACAGCGAACGGCTCGGCTTCCCCAAGGAGATGGTGCGCGTGGACGGCGCGCCGCTCGCCGCGGCCATGGTCGGCAAGCTGCGAAGGCTCTTCGAGCGCGTGGCCGTCGTCTCCAATCACCCCGGCTACCTGGAGCACTGGCTCGACGCGCCGGTGCACGAGGACGCCTTCCCGGGACTCGGCCCGCTGGCGGGCATCCACACCGGCCTGGAGCGGACGGAGGGCGAGGGGGCGTTCTTCCTGGCCTGCGACATGCCCCTGGTGCCGGAGGGGCTGATCCGGCGCATCGTCGAGGCGGCCGCCGGCTCGGGCGCGCCGGCCGTCGTCGCCCGGACCGACCGCGGCCCCGAGCCCCTCTGCGGCGTCTACGCGAAGGGACTGCTCCCCGCCCTGGCCGAGCGCCTGCAAGACGGCGCGGACCTGGGCGTGAAGGCGTTCCTGGCCGACGCGGGCGCCGCGTTCGTCGACCTCGCGCCCGATGAGGCCGGCGCGTTGCGCGACGTGGACACGCCGGCCGACCTGCACCTGCTGCGGCGGGTCTTCGACGAGGTGCAGCCCCTGCCCGTGCTGCGCAGGGACGTCCGCCGCATCGGCGGCCCGCCCGCCGAGGAGGACTTCCTGGCGGCCGAGCGGCCGTTCACGTTCCACGTCGATGATGCGCACCTGGCGACGGTCCTCTGCTCGCCCAACGCCCTGCGGGAGCTGGCCGTCGGGTTCCTCAGTTACCTCGGCCTCGTGCGTCGGTACGCCGACGTTGTCGAGATGACGGTGCAGTACGATGCAGAGCGCGTGCGCGTGAAGCTGGACGTGGACGCTGCGGCCCTGCGCAGGGCCGTGCAACTCCAGATATCCTCCACTTGCGGCGCGACGGTGTTCGGCCCGCCGCTGCCGGAGGGCGCTGTCGGCGACGCCCGGGACCCTTTCCGCGTGCGCCCGGGGCACATCCTCGCGACCGCCCGCCGGCTCCGTGAGATGGCCCCCGTCTTCGCGCGCACCGGCGCCACGCACCAGGCGGCCTTCACGGACGGCGCGCGGGTGCTGCACTTCGAGGAGGACGTCGGCCGGCACAACGCCGTGGACAAGGTGGTCGGCCATTGCCTGATTCGCGGGACGGACACCAGTCGTGGCGTCCTGCTGGTGACGGGCAGGCTGAACTCTCAACTGGTGGTCAAGGCGCTGAGGCAGGGCATCCCGGTGGTCGCTTCCCGCTCCGCGCCGACGGCGCACGCCGTGGACCTGGCCCGCCGGCACGGCATGACGCTGGTGGGCTTCGCCCGAGGCGAGCGACTCAACATCTACAGCGCGCCCCAGCGCGTTGCGAACGGATAGGGAGAACGTGAAAGGCAAAGTCCTCTACAAGATGCGCGGGCTGACGAAGACGTACCCCATGGGCGAGGTGACGGTGCGCGCGCTGCGCGGGGTGGACCTGGACATCTACGAGGGGGAGTTCCTGGTCCTGCTCGGCCCGAGCGGCAGCGGCAAGAGCACGCTGCTGAACCTGGTCGGCGGCATGGACACGCCGACCTCGGGCAGCGTGCAACTGGCCGGCGCGGACATCGCCGAGTTCAGCGAGCGCCGCCTGACGGCGTATCGGCGCGAGCACGTCGGGTTCATCTTCCAGTTCTTCAACCTCATCCCGACCCTGACCACCCGGGAGAACGTGGACCTGGCGGCGCAGATCTGCCCCGCCTCCCTGCCCGTGGACGAGATGCTGGACCTGGTCGGGCTGCTGGACAGGGCGGACCACTTCCCGTCCCAGCTCTCCGGCGGCGAGCAGCAGCGCGTGGCCATCGCGCGCGCCGTCTGCAAGAACCCCGAGATCGTCCTGGGCGACGAACCGACCGGCGCCCTGGACTACGAGACGGGCAAACTCGTGCTGGACGTGCTGAAGCGCGTCCATCGCGAGTCGGGCAAGACGGTCGTGATCGTCACGCACAACGCCGCCATCGGCAAGATGGCGGACCGCGTGATCCGGCTGCGGAGCGGCACGATCCAGGACATCACGCATAACGAATCCCCCTTGGAGCCGGCGGACCTGACGTGGTAGGCGACGTCCTGCACAGGAAGCTCTTGCGCGACGCACGCGGCGCGTGGCTCCAGTTCGCCGCTGCGGCCGCCGTGGTCTTCTGCGCAACGAGCATCTACGTCAGCTTCCAGATGACCTACGCCGGCCTGATCGCCTCGCGCGACGCCTACTACCAGCAGTGCAACTTCGCGGACTTCTTCGTCCACCTGGAGAAAGCGCCCCGCTCCGCCCTGCGCGACGTGGAGTCGGTCCCCGGCGTCTGGCAGGCGCAAGGTCGGATCGTCAAGGAAGTCCCCCTGCAAGTCGAGGGCAACGAGGGAGCGGTCGTCGGGCGCCTCGTCTCGATGCCCCGGCGCCGCGAGGGCGTCATCAACGACATCCATATCCTCAGCGGCGCCTACTTCCCCGGCGCGTCGGGCACGGAGGTCATCGTCAACGAGCGCTTCTGCCAGGCGAACGGCCTGCAGGTCGGCGACAGCTTCCAGGCCACCATCAACGAGCGCAAGAAGATGCTGCGCATCGTCGGCACGGCCTACAGCCCCGAATACGTCTATCCCATCCGGACCGTCGAGCAGATGACGCCCGACGACAAGGGATTCGCCGTCATCTTCGCCCGGGAGGACTTCGTCGAGGACGCCTTCAACATGACCAACGCCTTCAACGACCTGGTCGGCATTCTGCGGCCGGGCGCAAACGTGGACGGGGTGCTGGACGCCGTCAAGGCGAGGCTCGACCGGCACGGGGTCTATCTGAAGTACGGCCGCGCGGACCAGATATCCAACCGCTTCCTCTCGGAGGAGATCAAGGGGATCCGCAACTCCGCCCGGGTCGTCCCGGCGGTCTTCCTGCTCGTGGCGGCCGTGGTGATCCACATCATCGTCCACCGGATCACCGAGCACCAGCGGACGCAGATCGGCCTGATGTGCGCGCTTGGCTACTCGAAGGCCCGCGTCGTGGGGCACTACGTCTCGTTCGCGCTCATCATCGGGCTGGCCGGCGCGGCGGCCGGGCTGGTCGGCGGCCACGCCCTGGCCGGGGCTCTCATCAAGATGTACGTTGCGTTCTTCCGGTTCCCCTCGCTGGAACCGGTATTCCAGCCCTCGGCGGCGACGAGCGCGCTGCTGCTGAGCTGCGGCATGTGCGTGGTCGGAGCGGCCAGGTCGGCCTGGAACGTGCTGAAGATAGACCCGGCAGTGGCCATGCGTCCGACCGCGCCCGGGCAGGGCCGCCCCTTCCACGGCGGAAGGGGCACGTGGCTCTGGCGGCGGCTGCCGCTGACGTGGCGCATCGCCCTGCGCAACGCCCTCCGGGCCAAGTCCCGCTCGCTGTTCGGCATCCTCGGCGTCGCCACGTCCACGCTGATGCTGGTGCTCGGCGCGATGGGCCGGGACTACTTCGCCTGGATGATGGACTACCAGTTCGGCAAGGTGGACCGGGCGGACGCGCGCGTCACCTTCCTGAGCGAGATGCCGGAGACGGCCGTCCACGAGATCGCGTCCGTCGAGGGCGTGCGCCACGCCGAGGGCGTTTTCCAGTTCGGCGCGGAGCTGAGCAACGGCTGGCGCAAGAAGGTAGTCGGCATCATGGGGCTGCCCCCCGGGAGCCGCCTCTACCACGTCTATGACACGGAAGGCAGGCGCATCCGCCTGCCCGAGGACGGCCTGATCATCCCGGAGAGGCTCGCCCGTGAACTGCAGCTCACCCGGGGCGCGCGGGTAACCGTTGACCCCTACCTGAAGGACAAGGACGAGTGCCGGGCCACCGTGCGCGCAGTGATCGACCAGTACATCGGCCTGAACGTTTACGCCGACCGCCGCTACCTGGCCCGCCTCATCGGCGAGGGGCCGCTGGTCAACGGCGCCATGCTCACCGTCAAGCAGGACGTCCTGGAGCCCGTCATGGACAGGCTGGACGACATACCCGGCGTGACCGCCGTCACCTCGACGCGCAGCCTGCTGGAGAGTTTCGCAGAGAGCGTGGCGGGCATGATGATGACCATGTCACTGGTCCAGACCCTGGCCGCCGCGATCATCGCGTTCGCCGTCATTTACAACGCGGCCTCGGTGAGCATCGCGGAGCAGGAGCGCGACCTGGCCTGCATGTGCAGCCTCGGCTACGACCGGGAAGACGTTGCGCGCGCCGCCACCAACGATATAATGCCCGTCGGCCTGATAGGCATCCTGGTGGGCCTGCCGCTGGCGTACCTGGCGGGCATCGGGCTGGCCAGGGCCTACGAGACGGACCTCTACAAGCTGCCCGTGCTCGTGTACCCGGAGACGTACGCGCGGGCGGTGGTCCTGATCCTCGTGTTCCTCCTGGTCTCCAGGTGGATGAGCCGCCGGCGGGTTTACAAGATAAACATCGTCCGCCGGCTGAAAACCAGGGAATAGGACGGCTTATTCTCAACCGTCCCTACGGGACTGGGAGGTTCTTTGGCATGTTTCCCCACCGATGAATCGGTGGGCTATTATCGTCCGTCCCTACGGGACGACGGCAGGTCGGGTACCCCAGGACAGGACAATACACAGGGACGTTCGATGGTTCATTGCCCCGTAGGGGCAAGACGGCGGCAGGTCGGGTGCCCCGGGACAGGACAATACACAGGGGCGTTCGATGGTTCATTGCCCCGTAGGGGCAGGACGGCGGCAAGTCGGGTGCCCCAGCACAGGACAATACACAGGGGCGTTCGATGGTTCGGCGCCCCGTAGGGGCAGGACGACGGCAGGTCGGGTGCCCCGGGACAGGACAACGCACAGGACCGTTTGACGCTTCGGCGCCCCGGAGGGGCGGGACGAGAATAGCCCAGCAGTTCACTGCTGGGACTTTGGGGTCATGCGAGGGTTCACAGTCCCGTAGGGACGGCTGAAAGGAAGCAAACAACGAACCGTGGCACATTCCCACATCAGTTGCCTGGTCCATTGCGTCTTCAGCACCAAGGATCGGCGCGCGGTCATAACCCCGGCGCTTCAGGAACGCCTACACCGGTACATGGGGGGTATTGCGCGGAAAAACGACATGAAGGCCATCGCCATAGGCGGCATGCCCGACCACGTTCACATCCTGTTGTCCCTGCCTGCAACGAGTTCCGTCGCCAAGACTATTCAGCTGCTCAAGGGTGGTTCCTCGAAATGGGTGCACGATACGTTCCCGGAACAAGCAGGTTTCCAGTGGCAGGAGGGATACGGCGCCTTCTCTGTTGGCACTTCACAGGTTCCGCAGACAATCGAGTACATACAGAGCCAGCAGCAACATCACCAGAAGAGAACCTTTGAGCAGGAGTTCCTGGCATTCTTGCAGAGGCACAAAATCGATTACGATACCCGGTATGTCTGGGGTTGACATTCAGCCGTCCCTACGGGACTGGGAGGTTCTTTGGCATCCGTACCCACCGATGAATCGGTGGGCTATTATCGTCCGTGCCTACGGGACGACGGCAGGTCGGGTGCCCCGCGACAGGACAACGCACAGGGCCGTTCGATGGTTCGGCGCCCCCGAGGGCCGGGACGGCGGCAGGTCGCGTGCCCCAGCACAGGACAACGCACAGGGCCGTTCGATGGTTCGGCGCCCCGGAGGGCCGGGACGGCGGCAGGTCGGGTGACCCAGGACAGGACAACGCACAGGGCCGTTCGATGGTTCGGCGCCCCCGAGGGCCGGGACGGCGGCAGGTCGCGTACCCCAGCACAGGACAACGCACAGGGCCGTTCGATGGTTCGGCGCCCCGTAGGGGCAGGACGAGAATAGCCCAGCAGTTCACTGCTGGGACTCTGAGGGGATTGTAATATGTACAGTCCCGTAGGGACGGCTGAGAGCAGTTCGAGACCGCACGGGTTTCCGAGACCGCACGGGTTTTTGCACCGGCTGGAACGCAAATGATGAGAATAATCTCCCGCTTGTTCTGGCTCATCGTGATCGTCTCCCTGGCGGTCGGAACGTACCTCTACGTGAACACGCGCGCCATCGAGGTGGAGACGGCAACCGTGGGCCGGGGGCGGGTCGAGGAGTACGTGACCGAAGAGGCCCAGACTCAGCTCCACACCGAGCGCGTCCTGACGGCCGAGCGCGCCGGCACGGTGCGGCGCATCGCCCTGGAGGAGGGCGACCCCGTCCAGGTCGGGCAGGTGCTCACCTCCCTGGAGGATACCGAGCTGGAGCTGTCCCTGGGCATGTTGCGCGACCAGCTCGATGAGATCGAGGGGCGGCTGGCCGGCGTGGACGTCCCCCTGCCCAAGGAGGCGGAGATCGAGGCCGCCGCCAAGGAGCACGAGGCCGCCGAGCAGGACCTGGCGACACTCGCGCAGGAGAAGGCAGCCGCCGAGGCCGAGGTGCGTTACGCGCAGAAGGAGTTCGAGCGGATCGAGCAGCTCTGGGAGTCCGGCTCCGCCTCGAGCCAGCAGCACGACACGGCGCGGCGCAACCTGGACGTGGCCGTCGCCACAGACAACGCCCTCGCCCGACGCATCGAAGCCGCAAGGACGGCAGTGGAGGTCGCCGCGCTGCGCAAGAAGGTGCTCGACCAATCCATGCAGGACACGGCCTACCTGCGCCGGGTTTACCAGGCCCAGAAGGCGCAGGTGCAGAAGATGCTCGAACTGCTGGTCTCCGAGTCCCGCATCCCGTGCCCCATTGACGGCGTGCTGCTGGAGAAATACGTGGACAGCGAGCAGTTCGTCCAGCCGGGCACGCCGCTGGTCAAGGTCGGCGACCCCGCCACCATCGAGATACGGGCCGACATCCTGTCCGACGAGGTCGGCAGGCTGCGCGAGCGCCAGCGCGTCATCCTGGTCGGCCGCGCCGTCGGTCAGTCCCGCGCCGAGGGCGTCCTGGAGAAGATCTACCCCTCCGGGTTCACGAAAATTTCGTCGCTCGGGGTCCGCGAGCAGAGGGTGCCCGTGCTGATCGGGTTCGACAACTCGACGCTCGCCCTTCGGCCCGGCTCGGAGCTGGACGTCAAGATCGTCGTCGCCGCCGTGGACGACGCCGTGCTGCTGCCCGACGAGGCCGTCTTCGCAACGGCGGACCAGATGGGCGCCTTCGTGGTCGAGGACGGTCGGGCCCGCCTGCGCGGCATCGTGACGGGGCTGACCGGCGAGGATTCCTACGAGGTCATTGAGGGCGTGGAGCCGGGCGAGGTCGTGATCCTACGCCCCCCGAAGAGCCTGGCAGACGGCCGACGCGTGAAGACGGTCGAGCAATAGCTTTGCCCCTCCTGAGAAGCTGCGAGGAACCGCCGACATGAAGCTGGGACTGGTGACGTACAACCTGGCCAAAGACTGGGACCTGGACACCATCATCCGCGCGTGCGGCGAGCACGGGTTCGAGGGCGTGGAGCTGCGAACGACCCACGCCCACGGCGTCGAGGTGGAGCTGACGGCGGACCAGCGCGCGGAGGTCCGCCGCAAGTTCGAGGACAGCCCCGTGGCCCTGGCGGGCCTGGGCAGCGCGTTCGAGTACCACTATGCCAATCCGGACGAGCTGCGCCGGAACGTCGAGGGTACGAAGGAATACGCGCGCCTGGCGGCGGACGTCGGCGCGCCGGGGATCAAGGTCCGCCCGAACGCCCTGCTCATCGACCACGGCGTGCCGGAGGAGACGACGCTGCGCCAGATCGGCGAGTCGTTCGCCGAGTGCGCCGAGTTCGCTGCCGGCCTGGGCGTCCAGGTCCGCATGGAGGTCCACGGCCCGATGACGTGCGAGCCGGCCAGGATGCGCAGAATCATGGACTACGCCTCGCACCCGAACGCGTTCGTCTGCTGGAACTCCAACGCGGGGGAGGTCGTTGACGGGTCCATCAAGGACAACTTCGACCTGCTGGCCGATCGCATCGCGCTGGTGCACACGCGCGACCTCTGCGCCGGCGACTACCCGTGGCTGGAACTGCTGCGGCTCCTGCGCGGGCGGGGCTATGACGGGTTCTGCCTGGTGGAGGCACCCGCCAGCGACCAGCCCGGCCGCGTCATGGATTACTGCCGCGCCCTGTGGGACGCGTATCAGCGCATCCTGGACCTGGAAGCAGTCTGAACCACGACGAACACAACGCTTGCCCGCCGTACGGCTGGACCACGACGAACGGCAACGGCCTTCACCACGAAGGCACGAAGAACACGAAGGCACAACAGAGTAGAACCAAGGAACAAGAAACAAGCAATCCGCCGTACGGCGGACAACAAGCAACAAGAAACCAGAAACAAGCAACTTTCCGTCGCCTGCCGTTCACTGTCAACCCCTCGATTCGCCGTCGGCGGACTCGGGGCAGGCTGTACACTGTCAACCATCAACTGGCCTTCCCCTGAGGTGACGTCATGCCCCGCCCGAACATCGTGCTGATAACCACCGACGAGCAGAACGCCCGCACCTGCGGCTACGCCGGCGACCCGGTCATCCAGACGCCCAACATCGACCGGCTGGCGCGTGAGGGCACGGTCTTCCACCGCGCCTACACGACGCAGCCGCTCTGCACGCCCGCGCGGGCGACCGTGTGGACGGGGCAGCACGTGACCAAACACGGCGTGACGGGCAACATCTTCAGCGGGCGCAGGGCCGGCATCCGGGCCGGGACCGTGACCTTCAGCAGGCTGCTCCAGCGTGCGGGATACGAGACGGCGCTCATCGGCAAGCGGCACCTCGGCTTCGAGAACGAGGCCGACATTGCGCTGGACCACCAGGACCTGGCCGAGAGCAAGTTCGACTTCAACCCCGAGGGCATGACCGACCACTACCGGCGATGGCTGGCCAAGTGGGGCCACTCAAAGAGGGAGATCGAGACGTGGGTGCGCGGTGACCTCGCGGCGGAGTACACCCGCTACCATTCAGCCGTGCGCTTCCCGCTGGAGGAACGGTTATACATCGACAGCTACGTCGGCCGGCGCGCCGTGGAGTACGTGGGCGGCCGGGGCGAGCGGCCCTTCTTCCTGTGGGTGTCCTTCTGCTCGCCGCACCATCCCTACGACCCGCCGGCGCGCTACGACGAGATGTACGACCCGGACGACATCGTGCTGCCGGAGCGGCCGGCCTCCGAGCTGGACGGCAAGCCCCTGTCGCACCGCATCTGGGCGATCCGCTGCGCGCTGAACCCGCCCGCCCCGCACGGCTGGGGCGCCCCGTGCAAGGACGTGCAGGAGATGATCGACGACCCCGGCAAATGTCCGCCCGGCGAGGAGATCAGCCGGATGATCCCGGAAGACGTCCAGCGCAGGATGCTGGCCCGATACTACGGGACCGTCTCGCTGGTGGACGACCGGATCGGCGAGATAATGGCCGCGCTCCAGGAGGCGGGGCTCTCGGAGAACACGATCATCGTCTTCAGCAGCGACCACGGCGACCACCTGGGCGAGCACCACATGTGGATCAAGGGCGTGACGATGTACGAGAGCCTGGTCCGCGTGCCGCTCGTGGTGCGAATGCCCGACGGGCGCGGCGCGGGGACGGACTGCCATGAGCTGGTGTCGTGGTTCGACCTGGCGCCGACCTTCCTGGACTGGGCCGACGCCGTGCAGCCCTACACGCCGGAGGGACACCACTTCCGCGAGATGCAGGACGGCGCCAGCTTCGACCCGTTGACGGAGAAACCCGACAGGCCCATCCACGACCGGCTCTTCATCGGGACGCGGGCGGTGGTCACCAGGGACTGGAAGTACGTCTGGAACGGGAAGGACCTGCCGGAGCTCTACAACCTGACGGAGGACCCGAATGAACTGGTGAACCTTGCCGGGCGGGCCGAGCACGCCGGCGTCGAGGAGGAACTGCGGGGGCAGCTGACCGAACGCTTCGACATCCAGCCGGCCTGAACCACGGATCACCACGGAGTCACGGAGGACACGGAGAACGACGCAGAGAAGGAAGAAGGCAGAAGTCTGAAGTCTCCTCGCCGTACGGCGAGGAACGGCAACGGCAACGACTTCCACCACGAAGGACGCGAAGGAGCACGAAGAAGGCAAGTACGCTGAACGCTGAACGCCGAAGGCACAGGCAACGAGCAATCCGCCGTACGGCGGACAACGAGCAACCATTCGTTGCCTGCTGCCGGTGCGTACCTCACGCCCGCCGTACGGCGGGTGAACCTCGCGCCTCCAGCCTCAAGTCTGCCCTTCCCCTTGACGGGCCTGGCAGAATCTGGGAGAATAGAACTGACTGGTCAGTTCTGTTTTTCCGCAAAGGCCGCGCACCGTGCGATTCCACGGACACCACCGTCATCATCGCGACTACGAGTCGGACAAGAGCAAGTGGGAGATGCTCAGGTCCACCGTGCGCCTCGGGGACTACCTGAGGCCGTACTGGGGCTGGGTCGTCGTCCTCCTGGTACTGAACGTGACCATGATCAGCCTGGGCATGGTCTACCCTCAGCTTGTCAGGAAGCTCGTGGACCAGGTGGTCCCGGAAGGCGATTTCGGGATCTTGAAGGTAATATCGCTGATCGCGCTGGGGGTCCTGGTGGGCTCGGCCGCCTGCAGGTTCGGCCACAGCTACCTGAGCAACTGGCTCGGCCAGCGCATAATCCGCGTCCTGCGCAACGACCTCTACGAGCACGTGCAGGACCTCTCGATGACCTTCTTCGAGAACCAGCGGACCGGCGAGATCATGTCCCGGGTCGTCAACGACTCGGAGGCCGTCGAGGGCATGATCGTGCACGCGGCCGAGAGGTCCATCACGGCCGTGCTGACCCTGGTCGGCGTGGCTGCGATCCTGTTCTGGATGGAACCGAAGCTGGCCGCCCTGACGCTCATCCCCATCCCCTTCCTGTCGGTGGCCATCTTCTACTTCAGCCGCAAGATGAAGCGCGTGTTCGGCACGTTTCGGGAGAGGGTGGCGGACCTGAACGCCTTCGTGCAGGACCGGGTCTCGGGCATCCGCGTCGTGAAATCGTTCGCGCGGGAGGAGCACGAGCAAAGGGGCTTCGAAGAGAAAACCGGCGACTACTACAACGCCTTCATGCAGGCGGCGCTCGGCTTCTCCATCTTCGGGCCCCTGACGGAGATGCTGGCCGGCAGCGGCACGCTGATTGTGATCTTCTTCGGGGGCTGGATGGCCATTCGTGAGCCCGGCCTCTCCGCGGGCGACCTTGTGGCCTTCGTGATGTACCTGGGGCGCTTCTACCGCCCCGTGCAGGAGCTGGGCCGGCTGATCGGCCACTCCCTGCCCCGCTGCCTGGCGGCGGCGGACAGGATTTTCGAGTTCCTCGACGAGTCCAGCCAGCTGCCCGTCCCAGCCGAGCCCCTCGTGCCCGAGCACGTGCAGGGCGGGATAGAAGTGCGCGACCTCTCCTTCAGCTACGGCAAGGAGGAGGTCCTGAAGGACCTGACCCTGAGCATCGCGCCCGCCGAGACCGTCGCGCTGGTCGGGCCGAGCGGCGTGGGCAAGACGACGCTCGTGGACCTGATCTGCCGCTTCTACGACCCCGTGCGCGGGCAGGTCCTGGTGGACGGCGTGGACGTGCGCAACTTCGAGCCCCGCGCCCTCAGGAAGCACATCGGCATGGTCCTCCAGGAGCCGTTCCTGTTCAACAGCACCGTCGAAGAGAACATTGCCTACGGCCGGCCGGACTGCACCGAGGAGGAGGTCCACGAAGCCGCCAGGCGGGCGGGAGCCGACGAGTTCATCCGGGAACTGCCCGACGGCTACAAGAGCGTCGTCGGCGAGCGTGGCATCAAGCTCAGCGTCGGCCAGAAGCAGCGCGTCTCCATCGCCCGCGCCCTGCTGAAGGACCCGGCCATCCTCATCCTGGACGAGGCCACCTCCTCCGTGGACACCATCACAGAACGTGCCATACAGGAGGCCCTGGCCGTGGCCGCCAGGGGCCGCACCACGATACTGATCGCCCACAGGCTGTCCACGACGGACATCGCCGACCGCATCGTCGTGCTGGAGGACGGTCGGCTGGTCGAGGAAGGAACCCAGCAGGAACTGCTCGAGCAGGAGGGCCGGTTCGCGGAGCTGTACCACATGCAAAGCCTGGGCACGGCCGACGACGGCACGGCCGCGTGACGGCAGCCAGATTCAGGGCACCCGGTCGCTCTAACGACAAGGCAAAGCCATGTCAGAGAAACGCCCACAGATACTCCGGGCCGCGGAGAAGCTGTTCGCATCCGGACGGTTCCACGAGATAACGCTCGACGACATATGCCGGGAAGCCGGCGTCGGCAAGGGAACCATCTACCGCTACTTCGAGGACAAGAAGGACCTCTACCACCAGGTGATACTGGCGGGCGTGGACGATCTGGTCGAGTCCGTGCGCGCCATTGCGGAGCAGGAGCCGGAGCCGCCGGACGGGCTGCGGGAGGTCGCGCGGAGCATGGCCGAGTTCTTTCGCCGCCGGCGGCCGCTGTTCGGGCTGATGCACGGCGAGCAGATCCGGGGCTCGATGCGCAAGGGCAAGCTCCGCAAACACTGGCACGCGAAGAACGAGAAGATCGTCGACGTGGTGGCCGGTTTCATCAAGCAGGGAATGCACCGGGGCGTCTATCGCACGGCGCTCGGAGCAAAGACCGCCGCGTGGATGCTGATGGGGATGATACGGACGGGCCTGCGACACGGCAGGGAGATGCCCGCCGGCAAGGACTGGCCGGAGGCGGTCGTCGAGCTGTTCGAGAACGGCCTACTCGTCAGGGATGAAGAAGGGACAGCATAGCATGGCAGCAAGAATATCCTGCACGTCGGCGTGCGTCGCGTGCGCCTGCCTGGCCCTGATCGCCGGGTGCTCGCCGCAGCGCTACCGCGAATCGGCCGACGGGGAAGTTTACTCGATCCTGGCCACCAAGACGCAGCGGGTGCCGGGCATGGCCGCGGGATTCACCATCGAGCAGTCGAACGAAGACGTGCTGGCCGGCTGCCCCCGGCTGGCAACGCCCATCGGGGCCGAAGACACGCCCGCCGACGCGCCGGACGAGGCCCCGCTGGTGATCTCGCTGGAGAAGGCGCTCGAAATCGCCGCGCTCAACAGCCGCGACTACCAGACGCAGAAGGAGGCGCTCTACCTGGAGGCGCTGTCCCTCACGCTGGAGCGGCACGACTTCGCCCCGCAGCTTACGGGCTCGGCCGACGCGGGCTACGACAACACCGGCCTGGGGAACGACGAGGAAGTCAGCGGCGGCGCGGACCTGGGCCTGAGCTGGCTCTTCGCGACGGGCACGCAGGTGACGGTCGGGCTGGCGTCGGGCGTCAGCCAGTTCCTGACGGGCGACCCGCGCAAGGCGGCCGCCAGCATGTTCAACCTGTCCATCGCCCAACCCCTGCTGCAGGGCGCCGGGGTGCCCGTCAACGAGCCGCTCATCCAGGCCGAACGGGACGTCATTTACGAGATGCGGGACTTCGTGCGCTTCCGCCGCCGGTTCTTCGTCAACATCCTGTCGGACTACTACGGCGTGCTGAGAGAGCGACAGATTCTGGAGAACGAGCGACTGAACTACGAGAACCTGGTGGTCGCCCGCAGGCGGGCTGAACTGATGGCCGACGCGGGCAAGCTGCCGGAGTTCCAGGTGGACCAGACCCGACAGGACGAGTTGAGGGCCGAGGACCGCGTCGAGAGCGCCCAACAGAGCTATGAGAGCCGGCTGGACGAGTTCAAGACCACCCTCGGCCTGCCCGCCGAGACCGCGCTGGTCCTCGACGCCAGCGAACTGGAACGCCTCGGGGAACAGCCGGGCATGGAACTGGACTGGGACGTGGAACGGGCCGTGGCGCTCGCCCTGGAGAGGCGGCTGGACCTGGCCACGGCGCGTGACCGCGTCGCCGACGCCGAGCGCAAGGAAGAGGTCGCCCGCAACGACCTGCTGCCCGGGCTCGACCTGAGCGCGTCGCTGGACGCCGACACCGACGGCGCCAACAGCCCCGCCGACTTTCACGCGGACGGCACGGACCTGTCGGTCGGCCTCGAACTGGACCTGCCGCTGGACAAGAAAGGCGAGCGGAACCAGTACCGCAGCCGGCTGATCAGCCTCCAGCAGAGCCAGCGCCAGTACGACGAGACGCGCGACGGCATCGTGCTGGAGGTCCGCGACGCCTGGCGCCAGCACAACCGCGCCATGCGGAGCTACGAGATTCAGAAGGCGAGCGGGCTCCTGGCCGAACGACGGGTCAAGAGCACGATGCTGCTGCTGGAGGCCGGGCGGGCCGACACCCGGGACATGCTCGAGGCCCACGAGGCGCTGGTCCAGGCGCAGAACGCCCTGGCGCGCGCGCTGGTGGACTACAGGGTCGCCAGGCTGGAACTGGCGCGCAGCACGGAGATCATCAGCGTCGGTGCGAAGGGACAACTGGAGGAGAATTTCGATGAGCACGAGTGAACGCGACGACAGAGCGGCGGAACGTTTCCCGGCCGATCCCCGGGTCGAGCAGGACAGTGGGGCGCGCAGGGGGCGAAGGGGTACCGCCGCGAAGGTTGGGATACTGCTGGGGCTCGTCGTGCTGGCGGCCCTGGTCTTCCCCTGGCTGGCGGCCCGCGGCGAGGGGGATGACGGCGACATGATCCCCACCGTCCCGGTCAAGCGCGGCCCCCTCACCGTACTGGTGACCGAGGGCGGGGCGTTGCGCGCCATGGAGTCGCTGGAGATCAAGAGCGAGATGGAGGGCAACAACCAGATACTCGAACTCGTGCCCGAGGGCACCGTCATCAGCCAGAAAGACGTTGAACAGCAGAAGGTCCTGGTGCGCCTGGACGCCTCGGGCCCGGAGGAGACCGAGGCCAGCAGGGAGATCAGCTTCGCCAACGCGGAGGCCTCCTACAAGCAAGCCACCGAGAACCTCGCGATACAGAAGAAACAGAACGACAGCAACGTCCAGGCGGCCAGGCTGAACGTCAAGTTCGGCCTGATGGAGCTGGAGCGCTACGTGGGCGCCGAATTGGCCGGCCAGCTCACCGGGGGGCAGTTCGACTTCACGCTGCTTCGCGGACTCGCCCAGCAGGAAGTGGAGGAAATCCTCAAGGACGCCGAACTGACCCGGGAGGTCCTGGGCGAGATGTACCAGGAGGACGCGGCGGCAGCGGGAGTGCCCATCGGCGGCGTGGCCCGGCAGACGCTGCGCGACCTGAGCGCCGACGTACAACTGGCCACCGGGGAGATGAAGCGCGCCAGCGACACCCTGGCTGGGACGCGCAAGCTCTTCGCCGAGAAGTTCGTCAGCCTTGACGAGCTGACGGCTGATGAACTGGCCGAGCGGCGTGCCGAGGTCCAGCTCGATTCCGCCCAGGAAGAGCTGCGGCTCTTCATCCGCTACACCCTGGCCAAGGAGGCCGAATCCCGCTCCAGCGACTACGAGGAGGCGCTGCGGGAGCTGGACAGGGTCGAGGCCCGTGCGCGAAGCGAACTGGCCCAGGCGGAGGCGAACCTCGCGTCCCGCAAGGCCACCTTCGAGCTGGAAAGGGACCGGCTCCAGAAAACCAAGGACATGATCGCCAAGTCCAGCATCGTGGCGACCAAGCCCGGCGTGGTCGTTTACGCCTCGACGCAGGACCCGCGGGCGCGCCGCAACGACCCCATCCAGGAGGGGGCCAGTGTCCGCCAGGATGAGACGATCCTGGTCGTGCCTGACCTCTCGACCCTGGCCGCCCGGATCAATATCCACGAAACGGACATCGCGAAGGTCAAGCCCGACATGCCTGCGAGGATAACGGTCGAGGCCATGCCCGGGTCATACATCCCCGCACACGTCGCCAAGATCAGTCCCATGGCAAGCTCCGAGAACCGGTGGCTCAACCCGGACGTGATGGTCTATGAGGCGGACATCGCCCTGGACGAACAGCCCCCCGGAGTGACGCCCGGCATGTCAACCACGGCCGAGATAGTCGTCGCACAACTGCGGGATGTGCTCTACATCCCCATCCAGGCAGTCAGCACATACAAAGGACAGCGCATCTGCTGGGTCAAGACGCGGGACGGCCACCAGAGACGGGATATCGAGTGCGGACACTTCACCGACAAGTTCGTGGAGATCAAGGACGGACTGACCGACGGCGAACTGGTCTATCTCGCGCCGCCGGAAGAGCTTGAGGAGGAACTGCTCGACGAGGGCACGGAGGCCGAGCGGGGAGAGGGATTCCCCGCTGCGCCTGTCGCCGCGCCGGCCGGCGCCGAGCTGCAGCAGAGCGGCCCGGCCGAGCAGGCCGACGACGCCCAGCAAGCCGGACAGCCCGACCTGGAGGAACTGCGCAAGAAGCTGGAGGGCATGTCCCAGGAGGAGCGGATGCAGTTCATCCAGAACCTGCCCGAGGAGCAGAGACGGCAGCTGATGCAGTTGCTGGGCAGGTCCCGCCAGGACCGCGGCGAGGGCGGCGGACGCGGACGGCCGCGCCAGCCCGAGGCGGGGGATTCAGAGTAGGCGCACGGAGACCAACATGCTCCTGGCAGAACTGAAGGACATCTGGAAGACCTATCTGATGGGCGGCTCGCTGGTGCACGCGCTGCGTGACGTCAACTTCGCGCTGCGCTCGGGCGACATGGTCGCCATCATGGGGCCGTCCGGCTCGGGCAAGTCCACGTTCCTGAACCTGCTCGGCTGCCTGGACCGCCCCTCCCGGGGCAGCTACATGCTGGGCGGGCAGGACGTGTCCACCCTCAGCGACGACGAGCTGAGCGAGATACGCGCGACGCGAATCGGGTTCATCTTCCAGTCATACAACCTGATCCCACAGCTCAACGTCGTGGAGAACATCGAGATCCCCCTCTACTACAAGGGGGCCTCGGAGCGCGAGAGCTACGAGCGGGCCGTGTACCTGGCCGAGACTGTCGGGCTGGGCTCGCGGCTCGTCCACCACCCGCCCGAACTCAGCGGCGGCGAACGGCAGAGAGTGGGCATCGCGCGCGCGCTGGCGAACTCCCCGCTCATCGTCCTGGCCGACGAGCCGACGGGGAACCTGGACACCAGGACCGGCGCCCAGATACTGGAACTGCTTCACGAGCTGAACGCAGACGGCGTCACTCTGGCCGTCGTGACGCACGACCCCAACGTCGCCGCCACCGCCCACAGGACGTACCGGCTGGTGGACGGACAGCTAACCGAGGAACAACGGCAGGCACAGGCAACATGATTGAGTTCCAGGTCAAGAGAGTCGCCAAGATGGGCTTCAAGAGCCTCTGGCTGCACAAGATGCGCAGCCTGCTGACGGGGCTCGGCATCACGTTCGGCGTCTGCTCCGTCATCGCCATGCTGGCCATAGGCACGGGCGCCAGCGAGGAGGCGCAGGACCAGATCCGGCGGCTGGGCAGTCAGAACATCATCCTCCAGAGCGTCAAGCCGCCGGAGAGCCAGCAGGCATCCGACACGACAAGCCGCATGTTGAGCTACGGCCTGACCGAGTCCGACTTCGACCTGACAACCGGCACCATCCCAGCCGTGGAACTGGCCGTGCCCGAGCGTCGCGTGCGCGGCACCGTAACGCACAACAGCTACCGGATGGACACCACGCTGGTCGGGACCACCCCCGAGTACCTGGCGGTCAACAACGCGTTCCTGCGCAAGGGGCGGTTCCTCACCGACGCGGACGTGGAGAACAAGGGCGCCGTCTGCGTCCTGGGCAAGGGCGCGGCCGAGGTGCTCTTCCCCCTGGGCGACGCGCTGGGCTCGACGCTCCGCAAGGAGAGGCTCCGCTTCAAGGTTGTGGGCATAATGTCAGCCATGCCGCGAGGCGAACTCAGCGGGCAGAAGATCGAGGGCGACCCCAACACCGAAGTCTACATCCCCCTGACCAGCATGAACAGCATGTTCGGCAAGAGCGTCATGCACCGCAGCTCCGGCTCCTTCAGCGCGGAGAGCGTGGAACTGCACGGCATCACCCTGCGCGTGGAGAACCTGGACGAGGTGCGGCGGGTGGAGCGGGTCGTCCGGCACGTCCTGTCCCGGTCGCACGAGAAAGAGGACTACACGATCATCGTCCCGCTCCAACTGCTCGTGCAGGCGCGGCAGATGCAGCGGATTTTCAGCATCGTGCTCGGGTCCATCGCCGCCATCAGCCTGCTGGTGGGCGGGATCGGGATCATGAACATCACGCTGGCCACGGTCATGGAGCGCACGCGGGAGATCGGCATCCGGCGGGCCATGGGCGCCAAGCGGCGCCACATCGTCTTCCAGTTCCTGGCCGAGACGCTGATGCTCGCCCTGTTCGGCGGCGCGCTGGGCATCGCGCTCGGCCTGCTGGCCCCCTTCCTCGTCGAGCACTTCGCCGGCATGCGCACCATCGTCACCGCGCGTTCGCTGATCCTGGCGTTCGGCATCAGCGCCGCCGTCGGCCTTGCCTTCGGCATCTACCCCGCCTACCGCGCGGCGAACATGGATCCCATCGAAGCCCTGCGCCACGAGTGACGGGCGCCGGGTGCGTGCGGAGCGATTCACTTGCGGGCGGCGTCCGCGTTCGGCCACAATCGCTGCATCTGGCCGGTCCCACGAGCGCCGGGGAATTCCATGCTCCGCAAGACGCGCTTCATCCTCTGCACGGCCGTTCTGCTGATCGTGCAGGTGACCGTCGTGCAGCGGTTCACCTACCGGAGCCTGCGCCCCGACCTGCTCGTCCTTGCGGCGGCCTTTTTGTCCCTCGAGGCCGGATACAAGTCCGCCCTATGGTGTCCGTTCATCATAGGGGTGGTCAGGGACCTGGGGGCGGCCGGGCCGCTCGGCCTGAGCCCCCTGCTGCTGGTGCCGGCGAGCGCCGGGCTGCACCTGCTCAAGGAGCACCTCGTGCGCGAGTCGGCCTGGACGGACCTGCTGCTGACCTTCGGCTACGCGCTGGCCTGCGCGCTCGGCTGGGCCGTCCTGACGGCGGCCTTCACGCAGGGGACGATCGCGGAACTGGCGCCGCGCAGCCTGGGGCAGGCGACCTTCACGGCGGCCCTGAGCCCCCTGTTCTTCCTCGCGTTCGCCAGGCTCCGCATCGTCCAGCCCCACGCAACCCCTTGACGGGACTGGCTTAACGCAGAGCGCGCAGGTGCGCCCGGATGGCCCCGGCGAGCGCCTCGCTCACGCCGGGGACGGCCGCCAGGTCCTCCACCGTGGCGCGCCGCACCCCGTCCAGCCCGCCGAACCGCTCCAACAGCCGCCGGGCCGTAACTTTGCCGACGCCCTTGATTTGCAGCAGCGGCGACTCGACGGTCGCCCTGCGCCTGAGCCGGCGGTGGTAGCGGACGGCGAACCGGTGCGCCTCGTCGCGCACACGGGTCAGCAGGCGGAAGCCGTAGCTGTCCTCGGGCACCGGCACGGGCTCGTCCCTGCCGGGCAGATAGACGCGCTCGCGCTTCACCTTGCGCCCGCCGGCGGCGCGTGCCTTGGCCAGCGCGGCGACGTCGCACGAGCCGAGGCCCAGCTCCGCCAGCAGCCCGACGGCCACGCCGAGCTGCCCCTTCCCCCCGTCCACCAGGACCAGTTCGGGCGGCTCCTCCTCAGCCGTCAGCTTGCCGTAGCGCCGCGAGAGCACCTGCCGCATCATGGCAGTGTCGTCCTGCCCCTCGATGCCACGGATCCTGTACTGGCGGTAGGACGACTTGTCCGGCTCGGCGTCGCGGAAGACCGCCATGGACCCGACCGCCTCCCGGCCCGCCAGGTTCGAGATGTCGAAGCACTCGATGTTCCGCGGCAGCTCGCTCAGGCCGAGGATCGACTGGAGGGACTCCATCTCGAGCCGGCGCTTCCCTTCGCCGGCGGTCGCGGCGCGCTCGGCCTCGCGGGCGTTGCGGTTCGCCAGTTCGACCAGCCGCCGCTTGCGCCCGCGTTTCGGGTGCAGCAGCCTGACGCGCCGGCCCCGCTTCTCGGTCAGCCACGCCTCCAGCACCTGCGCGTCCTCGGTCTCGACCGGGACCAGTATCTCCTCCGGCACGAAGCGGTTCGCGCCGTAGAACTGGTTCAGGAAGGACCGGAAGATCGCCTCCTGGCTGTCCAGCGCGGCCGGGAAGCGGTAGGCCGCCGCGTCGCGCACGTTGCCGTCCCGCACGAACAGCACTGCGACCGACACGTGCCGCTCCACCGTGCAGAGGCCGAAGACATCCCGGTCCGCGTCGGCGGCCGACCTGGCGACGTGCTGCGCCTCCAGGGTGGTCTCGACGGCCCGGAGGCGGTCGCGGAGGCCCGCCGCCCGCTCGAACCGGAGGGTCTCCGAGGCCGCCTCCATCTCCCGCCGCAGCCTCTCGCCCAGGTCCCCCGCCCTGCCCTTCAGGAACAGGACGACCTCGTCAATCAGCTCCGCGTACTGCTCCTTCGAGACCTGGGCGCAGCAGGGCGCCAGGCACCTGCCCATCTCGCCGTAAACGCACGGGCGCCGCCGCTCCCTGCACTCTCGCAGGCTGCACTTGCGCAGGGGGAAGACGTCCTGGATCACGCGCATCGTCCTGCGGGCCGACTTGGCGCTGGCGTAGGGGCCGAAGTACAGCGCGTCCGGGTCGTCCAGACGGCGCGTCACAACGGGGCGCGGCCACGGCTCGGCCAGGTCTATCTTGATGCTGACGAAGCTCTTGTCGTCGCGGAAGTTGACGTTGTAGCGCGGCCGGAACTGCTTGATGAAGTTGCTCTCAAGCAGCAGCGCCTCCTTCTCGGAGGAGGTCACCACCACGGCCACGTCGGCCACCTGGTCGATGGACTTCGAGATCAGGCGCCAGTCGTCGCCGCCCGCCTGGAAGTAGCTGCGCACGCGCGCCCGCAGGTCCTTCGCCTTGCCGACGTAGATAACCTCCTGGCGCGCGTCCTTCATCAGGTACACGCCGGGCCGGCGCGGGAGCGCGTCGATCTTCGCGCGCAGCTTCTCTGGCACGTCCGCCGCCATGGCAACAGCCCCATCCCCCAACGGACCCTCAGTTGCCGACCGTCACGCGCACGTCCCGCGTGGCGAAGGCCGACCCGTCCGCCACGGTGAGCCGGAAGACGTAATCGCCCGCAACCGTCAGGCCCTTGACCTGCGTGCCCGGCGAGGCGGGCGCCGCGAAGGCGGGCTTCGCGCCGGCCGGACACCTCGCCACCGACCACCAGTGCGTGAAGACGTCCCCGTCCGGGTCCGCCGTCTCGGCCGAGAGCAGCGTCGTCCCGGCGGCGCGACTCGGGCTGGCAGGCGACGCAGCGGCCTGCCCGATCACGGGCGCCCGGTTCTGCGGATAGACCCTGACCGTCAGGTCTTCGGTGACGGTGTGCGTCGGGTCGGCGGCCTGGAACCGGAAGACGTAATCCCCCGCCACCTTGATGCCAGAGACCTTGCAGCCGCCTTCGTCCGGCGTTTCCAGCACGACGCCGGCGCCCGGCGGTTGACTGAGGACGCTCCACCGGGTCCGAAGGGGATCGTTGTTCAGGTCGGCCGCGCCGCCCCGCAGCAAGGTGTTGTCCTGCGGCAGCGTGACCATGACCGGTATCCGGTTGTGCACGTCCATGATCCAGGGCGGCAGGTTGCCGGGGAAGACGTTGACGCGCACGCGCCGTGTCACCGTGCTCGTCCCGTCCGTCACGGCCACCGCGAAGACGTACTGGCCCGGCGCCGCCAGGCCCGCCGCCTCCGTCGCGGCCTCGCGCGGCGCCGAGAGCGCCGCCTGCCCGCCCTGCGGCTGCGACTCGACCGACCAGGCGAAGGAGACCGCGTCCCGCTCCGCGTCAACGGCCGACGCCGAGAGCGTCAGCCGGTCGGCCGGACTCGTCAGGAAGGCCGGCCTGGCGCCCCAGCCCGTCAGCGTCGGCGGCAGGTTCCCGCCCGGGTGGGGATAGACGGTCAGCACCGTGTCCTGCGGCATGTCAACGCGGAGCGGCGCCGACGCCGCGACGGCGCGCACGCCGAGCTCCTCGGTGGCCCGTCGCCGCACGGACCGGCAGACGCCGTACGCGCCCGGCGGCAGACCGACCAGCGCCACCGTCCGGTCCTGGAGCGGCTGCGAGTTGTTCAGCAGCACGACGGTCGCCCTGCCCTCCTTCCCGAAGGCGAGCACGCGCAGGCCCGCATCGTCCGAGGCCGCATCAACCCGCACCGCCCCCGGCCGCACGTAGTGCATCACCTGCCGCCAGTTCCAGTAGTGCGGCCTGCGCTCGAAGGAGGTCCCGTCGCGGTTGGGCTGCAGGTACTGCCCCATGCCGTAGAGTTCCCAGCAGGACACGCCGCCCAGCGTCATGTCGTTATACAGGTTGTCGATCTTCAGGCGCATGAACTCCGTCTGCGCCGTCGGCAGGCCGTTCGACTCCCCGAACTCGCGTATCTGGCTCCGGAACGGGTCGCGCGGGCCGTAGAGGTGATACGCCAGCAGGCCGACGTGGGGCCACACTTCGGCATCGTCGCGAAGCGTCTCGATGTACCGCCAGGCGACGCTCGGGTTGATGGATTCCGGGAACTGTATCTTCGTCGGCAGGCCGGCGGCCCGGAGCCTCGGCCCCAGCGCCTTGATCATCTCGCCCACGACCTGCGCGCTCCAGGCGTTGTTGTTCCCCGCCTCGTTGAGGATGCAGTAGTAGTCGGCGGTCACGCCGTGCCTGTCGCGCAGGTACAGCAGCAGCGAGAGCGCGAACTCCGCGTTCTCGCCCGGGCTGCGCAAGAGCCACGCCGGCGCCTCCCCCGTGCTGCCGCCGTTGAAGAACGACGGGCTGACGTAGATGCTGAACGGGTCGCCGTTCGCCTCCACCCGTTCCTTGAAGGGCACGACCCATTTCGCGACCCGCGCGTCGAAAGCGTCCGTGGCGAAGGCGTCCCAGTTGATGTCGTAGGGGTCGGCGTTGTCGTTGTCCCACTCCCACCTTATCGCAGTCCTCCGGTTGCCGCCGGGCGGCTCCAGGCGCAGGCGGGTCAGCCCGAGGTCGTTGACGGCCTCGTCCAGGACCTCGTTACGTTGCTCGTCGGAGGCCCACGGCGCCCAGAGCGTCGCCCCCCAGCCCAGAATGGTCTGGTGCTGCTTCGTCCCGTCGATCCTCACCGTGGCCGCCTCAGCGCGGGGCAGGACCGCGCAGGCAAGCGCGAGCGCCGCAGCCGCCGCCACCGCCATCATCCGTCCCATGTCCCTTCCCTCCTCTGATCGCCCGCCGGGCACCTAACCGCCCATGATAGGCCAACTCCGCCGCCCCGTCCAGCCGCGGCGTGCGCTCACTATGGGACGGGCTCGGCGTCCGGCCCCGAGAAGCGCACGGAGTACGTGCGCACGAACTCGTCGAGCGACTCGTGGTCTATGCGCCACTGGCGGCCGAAGCGCACGCCCTCTATCAGGCCCTTCTTGATCAGGCGACGCACGCTCTTGGGGTCGCGCCCGAACTGCTCGGCCACCGTGGCGACCCGGAGCCATCGCTGCTGCGGGCATCCGCATATGGGGCACGCCATCTTTTGCTCCAGGAATCAGGGGGGATACTCGCGCGTCAGGCCCGCCGGCGCGGGGGCAGTTCAGCGCCCCGCCGGCGCGCGGCCGAGGTGCGGCGCGCCGCCCGGATCACGAACCAGTCCGCCAACCGGTCGGGCACTTCCCGGAAGCCGCAGCAGAGGGGGCAGAACTCCAGCCCGTCGTGGTCGAGCCAGCCCGTGCCGTGGCACGCCGGGCAGGCGACTTCCCGGATTCCCAGGGACTCGTGGACCCGCTCCAGCGCCGACCTGGCGCGCAAGGTCCTCAGGTCCCGCGGCGCGCGGGCTGCCACAAGCCGGATCCATTGGCGGCTAACGTTCACGAGGCCCTCCCGCCGTTCCCCGGCATCGCGGACCAGACCTTGCAGTAGAACCTGTCCTCCCCCTCGACGTATTCCAGGCCGAATCCGGGGAGGTCCACCGGGGGCAGCTCCCCCTGCCGGACGGCCCCTCCGATGCCCGCGCGGTCCGGGCTCTCCGTCAGGCGCACGAAGCGGGACAGGCCGCCCGCGCGCAGCAGGCGGCACGCCTCGTCCTCGTCCACCCCGTCCCGAAGCCGGACGCTCGCCCTCGACGACCGAAAGCCGACCTCGCCGAAGGGCGTCCGGAGGCTCTTCTGCCCCCGGGCGAGGACGGCGTCGCGTTCGGTCCGGCACGTGCCTTCCAGGCGCTCGCGCATCCGCGCAAGGCGCACCTCGCACGCGTCGAGCCGGCCCTGGTAGCGAGCCCGGACGGCGCGGACCTGCTCGTCCAGCTCGGCGCGCAGACTGTGCAACCTGCTCTGCAACCGGGCCATCGCCTGGAGCTGCCGGCGGACGCCGGCCGTTCCCTTCGTCTCCCGCTCGATGCTGATTGCCACCTTTCGGCTCCTTTCCCATGCCCGCGCCGCCCCCCTCGGCACGCGACCGCGCCTCACTATGCATCAGTATGCATAGTATAGCCGTTCGCCCCGAGAAAGGCAAGGGAATATACCCGAACAAGGTAAAAACTATTTGCAAACGCCTTACCGAAGGGTTATAATACCCGTACGCAATCACGCCGGGGCAACCCGGGAGGGGCTTCGTACATACGATCGACAGGTGTCAGGGGGGGAACGGAAACATGGCAGCACGGGACAAGAGACAGGCCCGTCCGACCGTCGGCGAGCGGCTGCGGGAGGTCCGCGCCGAGCTCGACCTGAGCCAGACGAAGCTCGGCGAGGCGGTGGGCGTGACCCAGAGCACCATCGCCGCCTACGAGGCGGACGAGCGCCGCCCGCCCCTGCCCTTCCTGCTGGCGCTGGAACACCAGTTCCGTGTCAACCACGAATGGGTGCTCGACGGCACGGGCGGGCGCCTGACCGGCGTGCGCCCGGCGAGGCCCGTCATCGTCACCAGCCAGGACGAACTGCGCGCCCTGCACCGGCTGGAGGGCGAGGAGCAGTACTACGCCATCCCCTACCTGCGGGACGCCGCCGCCGCCGGCTCGGGACTCGTCATGGAGGAGCAGGTCGAGGGCTACTGCATCATCCACCGCCGGGTCGCGCCGCGCCCGGAGACGATCCGCTGCGTGCGCATCTCCGGCGACAGCATGGCCCCCACGCTGACCGACGGCAGCATCGTCGCCGTGGACGTCACGCCCATCCGGATACACGCGCTGGAGGGGAAGGTCATCTGCTGCCGCACCGCCGACGGCTCGGTGGTCATCAAGCGGCTGCGCCTGCGCAACCACTACGCCCTGCTCTACTCGGACAGCGAGGACCAGCTCCGCTATCCGCCCATGATCGTGGACCTGCGGGAAATCGAGGAGCCGATCATCGGGCAGGTCATCTGGGCGTGGGTGGACCTGCGGTGAACGGCTACGGCCTCAACGCAGAGTGCGCGGAGGACGCAGAGAACGGCAACGAAGGCGGGACGGAAACGGCAACGGCGGCCACAGATTCCCACTGATCTGCACTGATCAGGGACGGCCTCGCCCCATCTGTATCCACCTGTGTGAATCTGTGGCGCTGTTAATCCGGCTGGCGGAGCGGGTAGACGCCGTGCTTCTCGACCGCCTCGCGGAGGGCCTGGCGGTGCTCGTCGGGCGCGGGCATGTACTGGTCCACGCCGCAGATGTAGCCGCCGTGGCGGCCGAGCTGCCAGAGCCTCTGCCGCACCTCGGCGTCGATGGCCTCGGGTGGCCCGTCCGTCACGGTAACGTTGCTGACGCCCCCGTGCAGCGCCAGCCGGCCCTGCGTCCGCGCCCGCACGCGGTCCAGGTCGTTTGCGGTCGCCTGCACCGGGTTCAGGATGTCCAGCCCGAGGTCCATGAACATGTCCAGGTAGCTCTCGACGTTGCCGCACCAGCAGGCGTCGTTCGGAGTTCCGGGGCTGCATGGGATCGAACGGCGCCGGCTCCTCCCGCAGAAGCGTCG
The DNA here is from genome assembly GCA_964592385.1 of uncultured candidatus Brocadiaceae bacterium. Taxonomy (GTDB): domain Bacteria; phylum Planctomycetota; class Brocadiia; order SM23-32; family SM23-32; genus CAZQEQ01. The sequence continues at coordinate 53,072 of CAZQEQ010000012.1, forward strand.
CCTGTCCCTCCTCGGCAGCGCTGCGCAGGCAGGCCTGCTGCTGGCCCTTCGGCACGCGAAGGCCGGCCATCAGGCCGCGCGCCTCTTCACTCTCGGCGCGCAGTTCGAGTTCGCCGTCCTCGAACAGCCACAAGCTCCCTCCGATGGCGCCCGTGGTGTCCACGATGGCGTGCAGAAACTGTCGCTCGAACGCCGCGGCCGGTGGAGCCGATATTGCCAGTTCCACCAGCCTGCGCGATACCGCCCGAAAGCTGACCTCTTCCTCGGCCAACGTTGCCCTCGATGACACCCAACGGATCCGGCCGCAAGCCCTACCGCCACCCCGGCTCTGTGGGCGGCGTTTACCCCGCGGGGCCGCCCATCTCGATCTCCCCGAACTACATCACGTGCGGCCTGGGCGGGTTGATTGCTCTGTGCCTTCAGCATTCGAGAAGATGGGACACGTGCTATGCGACTATGATACACTTTCCGGCCCGCTCGCACACCTCCACGGCAGACATGTCCAACGGATATCCTCACTGAATCGTGAACAGCGTGACCTCGTTGCCGGTGCTGCCGTTCTGCGAGGTCATGCGTACGACGGTGCCGACGACGAGCGAGGTCTCGCCACGCACGCCGACGAGATGGCCGACCGTCAGCGCCTCGTCGGCGCCGGCGTCGAGGCGACGCACGAGCCGTGCGGTGGCATTCGATCCGGTGACGCTCGAGATCCTGCCGAGATCGGGGCTTGCTGCCTGCACCTGTCAATCCTGC